>CAZTJD010000009.1:0-66509 GCA_964613985.1 uncultured Anaerolineales bacterium | reverse complement strand
CCAGCAGGGCATGGGTTCCAAACAACCAGTAAATTCCAGCCAGGAAGGAGGTGTAAAGGAAAGAGATAAAGGCGGTAGGCGCTCCCGATTCGATAAAGTGCCAGGATGGGCGGGTGTAGCTAAAACCTCGCCCCGCAAGCAAGTTGCGAGCCACATCATCAAAGAAGATTTGATCATAGGCAGGTGAGATCGCTTCGTTCTCTTCACCGAGATATAAAGCCGTAATTAGCCTTAATACTCCTCCTATGATGAGGATAATTATCAGAATTCGTTTTTGATATTTTGGTATCAATGTGTCAATCATAAGAAACGTTTTCAGCAGTTTTTTCTAATATTACTGAATTTTTGTTTGGCTAACCAGCCAGTTTAAGTGTTGAAAACCTACATTGAGGGCGTTTTTGAAAGTGTTGTAGTCAGAGAACAGCATCTTGAGGTATGTAAGCATCGGTTTCGGTCGAAACGCCCATGAACGGAATGCTTTTTTCTGCCAGTTCAGCAATTCTTCGGCTGAGAGTTGGGGATAATCCAACACAGTGCCTTCGTCCATATCGATCTGTTCCCAGCGGGTGCCGGGACGGAACCAGCCATGTTCTACGACATCGAAGAAAAAGGGGGTGCCAGGATAAGGAGCGGCGACGTGGAACAAGGCTATATCAAGTGGTAGCTGCTTGGAAAACCGGATGGTCTGTTGGATCGTCTCTTTGGTTTCTCCTGGCAGCCCGATGATGAAGTAACCCCAATTCCAGATGCCAGCTTCTTTAGCCCAGTTTAACGTCCTGGCTGCTTTTTGCGGATCAAACCCCTTTCTAGCGCGCCGTAATATCTCCGCATCACCGCTTTCCAAGCCCCAGGCGATCATAAAATTTCCGGCGCGAGCCATGGTTTGAAGCAATTCTTGATCGACAAAGTCTACCCGGCTGTTACAGGTCCAGTAGATATTGATCTTTTCATCGATCATGCGCTGGCACAGCTCCATTACCTGGTTGCGGTTGACTGTAAAGAGGTCAGCATACATGTTAATGTAATTAATGTTCAGTTCCTTTAATTTCCAAAGTTCTTGCATGATTAATTTGGGAGAACGAAGTCGAACGGTATACTGGTAGCTTACATGCTTGATGCAGTAGATACAACCTGCGGGGCAGCCACGACTGGTGACGATAAAGGTAAATGGTCCTTTCATCATTGGCATACGGTATTTCTGCAGGGGTAACAATTCGTGCATCGGAATGGGCAGATCATCCAGGTCGGCGATAAAAGGGCGGGGTGGATTTAAGCGAATCTCGCCACGATCACGCCAGACAAGTCCCTTGATCTGCCTGAGCGAGGTTTCACTCTCGGTATGAGTTCCAGGTTTGTAGGTTGGGTCGTGCTTATCGAACAGCAGTCTAATTTCAGGGGAGCGGTCTTCTAACTTGTTCTCCAGGTGATCAACCAGGTCTCTCAGGGTTAAATCAGGCTCTCCGACCAAGCCGAAGTCCAATGCTGGGTAAGGACGCATTGTCTCAACCGGGATGGGGGTGATATGAGTTCCAAAGGCGATAGTCTTAGCACCGCGAGCTTTTGCAAGGAAACACCCGTACATGTCATTTTCCAGGGTGGGGGCAGTTAACTGTGTAACGTAATATTTTGGTTGGTATGTATCGAGGAGCTTGGTAAATCGTACCCAGGACATCCGCTCGGCGTTGGCGTCGATAATGGCGACTTTGTAAACGGGGTGCAACAAGGCCGCCAATTGTGCTAATGAAACTTGTGGCCAAACCATATTCTCCCGGGTACGGCGACCAACACGATGCTGGGTACGGATGTATAAACTCATATCAGGTGTCGGCGGATTAACCAGCAGTAAATCAATAGCTTCGGGCGAAAACGGCTTATCAAGAAGTTCCTTACGAACGACTTGATCTGCGTTGGGAAAATTAGCCAATCTCAATTTGGGGATCGAAAGAGCCCCTTTATTTTCCTGAAAGTGATTGAAGTCATCTTTCGTCATATCAATAAAAGCTCAAATTTTGTCCCATATCTTGTTGGATGAGAATTTCCCTCTGACTCAATTCATCTAGAACACGCAGTAAAATCCAATAGATGACTAATTGCACACCAACCAATAAAAACATAGCACTGCCCGTTAAGTAGAGCCATAACCGGGCGATGTCCCAGCCATTGATGCCCCAAGCCAGGCTTTGAATACCAAGTCCCAACCCAACCAGGATACCCAAACCACCCATCCAGAGAAAATGACGGTCGAGAGGTTCCTTGAAGATTGGACGTCCAAACAATCCTTGGTTCACAGGTTGTTTACTGAACAAGGCTACCAGGTAATTGAATATAATACCCAAGGCGAAAAGGCTGATACCAGTCACCCCGCTTACCAAGGCGACAAATAAAGCACCAACCCCCCAGGGACCAATGTTAGTGATACCACTCAACCGGGCAGCCACAAATCCTAGTGCGACAAAAATAGTAACAAGTATACCTAGCATACCAATTAAACCCAAAATACGGACAGGGTTGTATGTCAACACAGTCCAAACAATGGAAGAAAGAAAAAGTGACCCATCCCGAATAACACTCAGTTTCGACCTTCCGATACGCTCCTTATATGGGATGGGGACTTCAACTAATTTGAGGCCTTCGTGTATAGCACGAGTGCTCATAATTGGGGTCAAATTCAGACCATTTGGCAAGGGATAAATTCGATCCAGGATTTCTTGCTTAAAAACCCGCATTCCGCTTGCAGGGTCAATTACTCTTCTGCGTCCTAATAAACTGATCAGGGTCGACCAGACGAAATTACCTAACCTGCGAACGAAAGGCATATCACTTTCGTCACCTGATCGTCTTGAACCTACAACAATGTCAGCACCATCAATTGCAATCTGGCATAATTTAGGAAAATATTCAGGCGGATAGGTCCCATCTGCATCCAGGAAAGCCAATAATTGTCCATGAGCTTCACACCAGCCTGTCTTTAAAGCTGCACCATATCCTTGATTTGGATTGTGCTGGATGAGGGTTACTTCATGATACGAACGAACAATCTCTGCTGTACGATCGCTCGAACCATCATCAACGACAATTAATTCAAGGTCAGCGACACCGACGTCGATCAAAGTAAGCTTAATTGAAAGAACTCTATCAATAATATCTGCAATCCCATCCTGTTCGTTGTAAGCTGGAATGACTACAGAAAGCATTACATCATTCATAATATGATTATCATTCATAAATAATAAATTTTGCCTCGATTTGAGTTGTGTTTCCGATCAATATTACGTGTAACCTTTGATGGTACTCCTGCGTTGATTGAATGTGGTGGTACAGCTTCTGTTACCACGGCGCCAGCAGCAATAACCGCTCCTTTCCCAATAGAGACTCCATCGGTTACAATAACATTCGAACCTAACCAGACGTCGTCTTCAATTGTAATACCCTGGGCAGTGATTCCTTGATAAATAAATGATTGTTCAGGATCATCAAATAAGTGGTTTACTGCAATGATTTGGGTGCCGGGTGAAGTGTAAACCCGATTACCTATGGTGACACCACCTTGACCTCGGATCACGGTAAATTCGCCAATCAGGCAATCTTTGCCAATCTTGATACCAGCGTTGGGGAGGTCGCGAAAGTTGTAGACATGGAGTTCGGAATGGTGCATTATGAAGGTGTTCTCGCCGATATCGATACCGCCCGGGCAGGCATGCAGATAAACACCTTCATCCAGATAAACACCATTGGCGAGCCGAATCTGGTTCGCAAACCGAATCCGCACCCCTTTTTCAATTGCCACTACCCCTTCTAACTTCATGATCGCGCGGTAAATAACGGCCCGTAAGGCGATGCCAATCACAGTTGGGATCCAGCCAAAAAGTGAAAGGATAAACTGCTCCCAAAAATATCTTCCGACTGTACTGGCTTGACGAGCGAGGTACAGCTTTAGACTGTTAGTTAAATTACTCATTTAAATTAGGATAGGGTGACGACTGATATAGTGAAAAATGACATCGATCAATGGTTTCAACGAAAGCTATCAGGTTTGCTTCAGGGTATTTTCGGTCTCGAATTTGATAATCCGATCTAATATCTGGTCTAAGGAATATTTTGGGGAGTATCCAGTCAGGTTCCGGAGTTTCGTCAGGGAAGGGACACGCTTACGCATATCTTCAAAACCAGGCGCGTATGCTGCCTCGTATGGGATAAAGGAAATTGTAGAATTACTTTTTGTTTTTGTGATTACCTTCTTTGCCAGATCCAGGATTCTAATCTCTTCATCGGAGCCCAGGTTGAACACCTGACCTACTGCATCTTTGTTTTCCATCAATCTCTGTACAGCCCATACGATGTCCGCAACATCGCAAAAGCAGCGCGATTGTTTTCCATCACCATAAACGGTTAGCGGCTCATTATTAAGTGCCTGTTTGATGAAACGAGGCACAACCATCCCGTATCTGCCGGTCTGTCTCGGGCCGACCGTGTTGAAAAAGCGCATGACCACAACGGGCAATCCATATTGGTGGTGGTAGGCTAAGCCTAAGAATTCATCTATCGCTTTTGAGGCAGCATAAGACCAACGGCTATGGGTGGTGGATCCCATCAGTCGGTCATCATTTTCACAAAATGGAATTTTTACTCCCTTGCCATAAACCTCTGATGTGGAAGCAATCAGTACCTTGCAACTATAACGATTTGCTGTGGAAAGGACTGCTTCAGTACCCATAATATTGGTTTGAATGGTGTATACGGGATTTTCAACAATCAATTGCACCCCGACCGCGGCTGCCAGGTGAACAATGATATCTGCTTCGCTGGATAGACGATCTAGCACTTGAAGGTTGGTAATGGTTTCCCTAACAAACTGGAAATCAGGATGTTGCTGTAGGTGTTTTATGTTTTCCAGGCTTCCGGTGGAAAGGTTATCAATTGCCACCACCTGATAATCCTTATCGACCAAACTTTCACATAGGTGCGAGCCAATAAAGCCAGCACCCCCGGTGACTAAGATTCGCTTGTTCAATATTTAATTCCCTTTCATTTCCTTGATCTGCGTAAAATTGCAGTTAATGCCAAGGCTACGATCAATACCGCGGGAATTCCGCCGACAAAGATCCCTGCCCAGCGGCTGTTAAAGATGGCGGGTAATCGAGTATTGCTGTCGGTTGGGAATTCCAGCATAGGGGTTGGAGTCGGTTCTAGTGTTTGATTATCTGCAGTGATGGTAGGTATAGGGGTAAAGGTTGGTAGAGGTGTAGGTATTGTTTCGGATATATCCACCGGGAGTTGGCTGTAAATCAAAGCGGTCGCTGGTTGATCCCCTTCGTTTTCAGGCATGATTTCTGCTAATAACAAGGCTGCCAGGTTGTTGTCCAAGGCAATGTTTGAAGATAGAGTCTGAGGGTTAATCAGGTTGTCCAGGTTCATCCGTTCGCCAGTCTCCCATTCAGTCCCGTTGAAAATCCAATTCTGTAAAGTCAAAGAAGACTGACCTTCCAGGTTGATAAATCCACTTTGGTTTACTTGAACCAGTTGTATCCTTCCTGCTTGATCAAGAACCAGACTAGATGGCCCCTCGGCACTGGAAAATCCAGAGATCCGGATTGGATCACTCCAATGGGCGCCTTGATCTGTAGAGTAAGAATGCCAAAGAGTCGATCGATTGTCATCTTCCTTTACCTGCCAGGCAATGTGGATGCTTCCATCTGTGGTGGTAAGGATCTGACTCCAATCGATTGCATCCTTATAGATCTCTTTGGGTTCAGACCAGGTTCCACTAGTGAGATATGTGTAATATAGTGCTATTGCACCTCCATCAGGTGGTAAATCATAGCGTGTCCAGATGAGATTTCTGGCGTCTTCCATGCCCAGGGCGAAGCGGACATCATCGACCATCGGCCATCTTGCTGCTTCTGCATCGAAAACGAGTTCAGGTGTTTCCCATTGAAGTGATTGATTCATCAGGATAGGTTCTATTGACCTGATTAAATATAAGCCCCGACTCTCATTCAGCGGCACCACGTAGGCAATTTCAATATTCCCTTCGGGATTAATGACAACTTGTGGTGACCTGATAATATTGGGTATTGGGAGTGCCTGGGGTACCATCCAATTACTGGAAATGTTCGCCTCTGTCTCTTCCACCCAACTGTAATAAATTGCTTCACTGCCAGGGTTATCCCAGGTAACGAACAGGTTTGAATTCTGATCTATAGCTGCTGACAGCTTGCCCACCTGCTCCCCTGGAGAAGTGATAACAGCAACCGGTTGAGCCCAGCGATCTCCATCGAAATATGCGTAGTAGATCCTGCCACCTTTCCCTCCCCAAAATGCGTGTAAGCGGTGGTTTGGAGAAGCGATGAGGATGGGGGCGGAGATGGTTTCCTCCCCTTGAGTCACCACGACAGGGATGCTCCATAGAGGAGCTGGAGTGGGGGTTGGGAACCATGTCGCCGTATCCCCTAGGGGTCGTTCTAAAAACCAGGTATCCTTTGTGATTCCATTATCGCAACCAACAACCAGGAGGTTGTTCTGGAAGATTGCGGCTTGATGGTAATCCAAATCCAATCTCCTGAAGGTTTCGGGATGGATAAGTTCTGACAATTCAGTTTGAGATTGCAGCTGGCTCCATTCAGATCCAGACCAGGTACTCAACTGCAATCTGTTGTTCAGTTCACTCAAAAGCCAGAGTTTATCGTCATCTGCTTCTAATAATTGTAGTTTTTCCGGACAACCTTGAGAGAAGATGGTCAAAGGCTGTCGCAGCAAGTTGAGGCTTGGGTGATCCCCCTCTGCTGTAGCAGAAGCTGATGCGTCCTCAGGGATTACCTCAAAATATTGAGTGCAGGATGCGCTTGCATGACCAGCCTGCCATAAAACGACTGGGTCAACTATATTGACATGTACCATGATCTTGGAAGGCCCAACAGAGCTGAGATCATCTTCCTCTTCTCGCTGGTCGATTATGCCTGGATCAGACCAGGTCTTCCCACTATCTGTTGACCATGCGATAAAAACATGTTCTGTAAAGTGGTCATCCCAACTTAGATAAACACGTTCATTAGCACCAGCATCAATCCAAATATGCGCATCTTCGGGCGTTAAGTTACGAAAGTATTTGGACGGGTAGATTAATTCTGGGCTGGACCAGATCCCTGTTTCACCCATAGAACGGTAATAGATCCCGGTAGGGGATTCCTCAAAAGCTACATACCCCAGGTGAATAATAAGGCTTTCTTTCATAACAACGTGAAAATCAACCACACCACCTGCCAGGTACTGAGAACCTTCCCAAACCAATGATGCACCGGTATTGATAGAACGACTGTAGAATAAGTTGCTGTTCTTATCAAGCCAAAAAGCATGGATAGCACCACGAGGATCAGGCAACAACTGCAAGGTGGTTAATGATTCTTCAAATGGAGCTGGAACTGGAATTGGGTCCATCCATACGCCAGCCTGGTCGCGATAAGTATAGGTTATCCCGTAGAATTCATTCATCCAATAGACATGAATCAGACCTTTCGAGTCAACTACAATGTGTGGTTCAGAGGTACCACCAGATCGAGAAAGGTTTACCGGGTCCGTCCAGACTGAGGGGCCAGGTTGTGCAAAGGCTGAGTAACCCAGTCGGAAGATTATCAAGCTAAGGACCAGTCCTGTAAGAATGAATATGAAAGGGATACGGTGTTTATTAAGTTGTTTTAGCAAACCTTTATCCTTTGATTACTTTATTTCCCATCTGATTGTTTTTCCACGGGAATCAATGGTGAAAAGATGATTGTCTCAATCAAGGGGAGCAATCCGATTTTTATTCATGTGTTTATTCTGGCAACCTGCACAGCTCCGCCCTTCCGACATGCAATATTAACCGTTCGGCTTGGGGATGTCGCTTCCTCCTGCCATCCAACCCTAATCATAGGAAGCAGGAGTGTTGGAGGAATGTTATCGATTTTCTATTGTCGTCACCAAGAGACAACAAAAATGGTTCAAGGAACCACGGAGACACGATTGAAAATGGGACTGAATCGAGGGTGTTTTCCTGCAAGGGATATTAAAACGTCATTGGCTTCATCGAGTATAGATCCACCTACAATTAAAAAGCAGCGAGTTGAATGATCAGAAAGTGAATCAAGGCGAATGATTATTAATTTTGAGAATACACTCATCTGGCAGTATCTATTTCAGGGTAAATTAGTGCTATGCCCGTTCTCTTTCTACCAAATTTATTATCAAAAGAATACTTTTAATCGAGAGGATTTTTTACTGAGAGTCAAAAATGCTTCGCAGGGTTTTCATCTCTGTCGAGCTTAGATGTTTGTCTTGTCTTACGCTGTGGTCCTTGCTTAAAAGCATTCGAATTATACCAGCTTGCAAGCCAGACTCCCAGAGAAAGATATGCCGTATTCAAATTGGACACACAATTCGTTGGACTATTTTGTGATACCTGGGCAATTTGCTTCCTATATAGGTTGGTATTGCTTGTTTGCCTATCGTTCCTATTGCATACCTTGAGAAACTCTATCCATTGTGATTTCGAAGAACGGGCTAAGAATTTTTTCATGAAAATTTTTGGGAAGGATTAATTTCGATGCATTTCCAACCTGTGAAGACTAGTTGTGTTATTTTCAAAAAAAACACTTCTATGAGATTTTCAGGGATCCCGAAATGATTCCGACCTTCGACCTGACGATTAAGATTGGTCGGGTTTTGGTTCTATACCTGCATATGCAGTGGTATAGAGTCTATTATGTCCAAAATGGGGGAGTATAAGTGTCTATTGAGCCTAATAAATCTTGTTTAGTATTTATTAAGCACCAAAATTGCATAAGTGAATTCATCTGGAAAGGCACCCCCTTCTTTTTTTAGATTTTTTTAAGGTTATTTGTTCGAGCAAAATCAGCAGTCTTTCACATTGTCAGACTTGAAGATAAATTTACACTTTTAAGAGATCAGGATTCATCCGCGTCTTTCTTTGTGTCTGGTTCTACAGCTTCTTCCTTATTAGTGGTCAGGGCATCTTTAAATGCTCGAATGCCGCCTCCTAACTCACCAGCAATTTTACTTACACGCCCGACGCCGAAGAGGATGATAATGATTACCAAAATAATAATTAATTCAGTGGGTCCAAGAGATCCTAACATCAGAAACCATCCTTTATGTTATTCTTACTCAAACAATTAATAAGTGGGGTCTTTTTCATTGTTATTATATCACCTTAATATATTGATTGATCCAGAAGGATTAATTATAAGAGGTTACAGGGAAACTATTTATGAGATGTGCCATAATCAACGTGGCATTGTGGATTACCCCCAACTAAGTACAACCACTTTGGAAACGTGGTGGATGAAACGGGAACTGGATTCCTTGCTTTTTTATACTATGATTTCATTCTGAAACACTGCCATTTCTCAACCGGAGGGTATTTTGTACGAATACGTTTTATAATGAGGTACAGAAACACTCGTATAAACTTTCGATCATTTACCATGCCCTGTTATTAACTGGTAATCCAGGGAAATACTCGTGTCTTTAATAATGGAAGGAGGACTTGATGAAGTTTACTGATGGTTATTGGCGCATGCGCCCTATGATCACCCCCTATTTTGCGACTCAGGTTCATGAAGTGAAGACGGATGCCAAATCTCTGACTGTGTTTGCCACAACCCGGCATATCCACCATCGAAGCGACACACTCAATGTTGCCACGCTTACAGTCCGCTATTCATCCCCTTTGGAGAATGTCATCCGGGTGCAACTAACCCATTTCAAGGGAGGTAAACCACGCAGACCGGCATTTCAAATCAATTCAAGCGATCCTAAGGTCCAGGTTGAGGTAGACGAGAAAGCCGCCTCACTTATCAGCGGCAAGTTGACTGTTCGGGTGAACAAGGGTCATGATTGGTGGGTCGAGTTTAAGGATGGTGACAGGGTTATCACCAATAGCGGCTGGCACAATTATGGGTTTGCGGATACACCAGATGGTCGATTTGCCTTTGAGCAGTTAGCCCTGGGTGTGGGTGAATGCATTTATGGTCTGGGAGAGCGTTTTACCCCATTCGTGAAGAACGGCCAGGTTGTGGATATCTGGAATGGTGATGGTGGCACAAGTAGCGAGATCGCCTATAAAAACATCCCTTTCTACCTGACCAACCGCGGCTACGGTGTACTTGTCAACCACCCGGAAAAGGTATCCTTTGAGGTGGCCTCCGAGAAAGTCGAGCGAGTCCAGTTTAGTGTTCCAGGAGAAGAATTAGATTATTTCATCATCTACGGACCAACCCCCAAAGAAGTCCTAGAAAGGTACACTGCCCTCACAGGCCGTCCAGCACTGCCTCCTGCCTGGTCATTTGGTCTCTGGCTCACCACCTCGTTTACCACCGATTATGATGAAGCAACGGTCACCAGCTTCATCCAGGGTATGGCTGACCGCGATATTCCTGTGCATGTCTTCCATTTTGACTGCTTCTGGATGAGGGAATTTCATTGGGTTAACTTCGAATGGGATCGGGATGTTTTTCCACACCCCAAGGAGATGTTGAAACGCCTCAAGGAGCGCGGCACAAAAATCTGCGTGTGGATCAACTCCTATGTAGCCCAGCGATCAGCGATGTTTGACGAAGGTATGGCTGAGGGTTATCTGCTGAAGAAGACCGATGGGACTGTGTGGCAAACCGACTCCTGGCAATCGGGTATGGGCATCGTGGATTTCACAAACCCGGCTGCTTGCCGATGGTTTGGGGATAAACTATTGAGGTTGATCGATATGGGAGTCGACTGCTTTAAAACTGATTTCGGTGAAAGAATCCCCACCAATGATGTGGTTTATTTCGATGGATCTGACCCAACGCTGATGCATAATTATTATTCCTATCTATATAACAAGACAGTCTTCGATGTGCTGAAGGAACGTTTGGGTGCTGGCAACGCGGTTGTTTTTGCCCGTTCGGCAACCGTAGGAGGGCAGCAATTCCCCGTCCATTGGGGCGGTGATTCCACAGCCACTTTCGAATCAATGGCTGAGAGTCTGCGCGGTGGATTATCCCTGATGTTATCAGGTTTTGGCTTTTGGAGTCATGATATTGGTGGATTTGAACTGACAGCTTCATCCGATGTTTATAAACGCTGGTGTGCATTCGGTTTGCTTTCGTCTCACAGCCGCCTGCATGGTAATTCATCCTACCGTGTACCATGGGCTTATGACGATCCTGAAACGGTAGATGTGCTGCGCTACTTCACCAAACTCAAGTGCCGCCTTATGCCATATCTTTTCGAGGCGGCTCACACGACGCATGAGAGCGGCATCCCAATGATGCGGGCGATGGTGCTTGAATTTCCTGATGATCCCGGTTGTGATTATCTGGATCGCCAATACATGCTAGGTGACTCATTGATGGTCTCACCAGTCTTCAATCAGGACCAGACGGTCACCTACTACCTACCAGATGGCAAATGGACCCATTTTCTAACAGGTAAATCCATTACAGGTGGGTGTTGGCAGAAAGAGAAGCATCATTTCTTCAGCCTCCCATTAATGGTGAGGCCTAATTCGATCATCCCGGTTGGTAACCGCGATGACCGGCCTGATTATGATTACGCTGATCATGTTACCCTGCAAGTCTATGAGCTGGCTGAAGGTAAACACACCCCAGTTAAAATTTACTCGACAGCCGGCAAGGTGATTTTGACCTTTGATGTGATGTGTTCCAATAATGTCATCCATATTGATCGCCAGGGATGCGTAAAAGACTGGCAAGTTTTGTTGATAGGCATTTCATCTATTAAAGAGGTGCACGGTGGAACAGCAGAGATTACTTCACAAGGTGTGTTGATAAGTGCATCGGGAAGCACAATGAAGATAAAGCTCACCTGAGAAGAGCCCACCGCCTAAGCCTATGGTTTAGCGGGTTCGTTCAACTGGTCGTCAAAATTGTCGTAAACCTTACAATGACGGATGCAGGCAGGATAGAATCCCATTGAGCTTTACTTCCTTTGGTATACACTTGCCATTTCGATCCCAAACGCTCTTGGCACAGAATATACCTTGGTATAGTTCTCATCCAACCAGTCGTTATCACAGGGTTCCCAGAAAATACTATCTACAGGTTGGCTGCTATCCCACCTAGGAATCCAGGCAGACCAGCTGGCACGAATCCGATGATTGATATGGATAAGCACAAAATCAGGTCTGGAAAGCAATGAATCTTGTTGTCCACGGCTGATACGAAAGGTTGGGTCCGGGCAACTGGCTTCAACGATGTGCCAGGGATACGCGAATATCACAACCCGATCATCATGCTTCGCATTTTGACACACCCATTGAATGGTCTGTTGAACTCCATCGGAGGTGGTCTGGACGATACTTCGGTATCCTATGGTTGGTCTGCCCAAAAAATTCCTGGGTCCCAACCACTGGTAACCATTCAGGTTGTAATCAGGGTAGCAGCAAGCTAAATCCACAGCCAATAAGAAAATCGCAACGACTCCGACAAGTACTGCCAACTTTTGATGACTGAATTGAAGACTGAACCAAAGATCTGCCCCTAATATCGCCAGGAATGGAAGCAATGGCACCATGTAAAAAGTTTGCGCAATTGGCAGGCTAGCAAGCCCCATAAAATAAAAAATCACTACCAGGAGAGGCATGCGAACCTGCTTTTGCTTCTTCCACTGCAGGACAGCCCAAATAATTCCTGCAAGAAGTCCGAACCCCACCATTGGACTTGACTTAAATATCACACACCCCAAATGTAGTCCAATTGCCTCCACCATAAATTTTAAATTCAGCCCCATTTCATGATCTACCCGGTAAAATAAACTATGAATAATATCAGGATTGGTGAGGTGCACCGGAGGGAACATAATGAAGGTGGTGGTTGCCAGGACTAAAACCAGGATTCCCAGGATGTATGGGGAAGCGGTTTGATCATGATGGTTTGCAACCCAAAGCAAGATTACTGCCCAACAAATCATCGCCAATAAATAATAGGTCACTGCGACGACGGTATTATTTTGAGCGCCAAATGGGAGATCAGCACCAGTCCAGCTAAGGAAGGCTATTGAAAATAATATAATCAAGGGTACAGCGATACCAACAATGGCGCGAAGGCGGATATTTGCTTGCTTCGTATTCTGACCCAGCCAGGAAAAGATATGGACCAGTATGGCTGGATAAAGAAATAATGCTGTGAACTTGGAGGATATCGCCAAACCCAAGACAGCTGCAGCGATCCAGGCAGACATGATGGTGCGCTTTGCATGAAAATTTGAGAAACATACTAGAAACCAGATGAAGAGGCAGGCGGCATAAATATCCGTCTCAGTGAATGCAGTCTTCGCAAATGACAAAAAAAATGGACTTGTCGCCAGAATACCTGCCGCAAGAACACCTCGCTTCGAGTCGTACTCCTGTTTACAAAAGATATAAACCCCCAAGATTGTTAGTCCACCCACAATAACACTCGTGTACCGGGCTGTCAGCAGATTATCCACTCCTATAAGTTTATAGATCATTGCCACGACGTACATCGGTAGACGAGCCTGACTTGGATCAGAATCTGAGCCAAGCAACCAACCTCCAGGCTGTGATAGGTAAAATCTGGCAATATCAATATCCGTTTGCTCATCCCACGATATACCTTGCCGAGGAACCGAAGGCAAGAGTAAAGCGCCATAAAGGAAAATGACGAAGATTAGGTATAATAAGGATTGGTGTTGTATATTTTTAAGCACAATTACTAAACTCATGTGGACCGGTTGAAGTCTATAAATGGTATCATGAAATCCATGGGTAAACATGGCAGGGTCACGATCGGTGTATTGGCTGGATGGAAAGTATATACGGGAACTCCAGATAGCTTCCTTGAGCATGTATTTAGAGGCATCCAGGCTGCGGCGAGTGAATACGATTGTAACCTGCTAATGGCTTGCGGCATTGACCCTGGAAAACCTGCCTGGCCATTACTCTCACCTGAAGTTGACTTTGTGCCGGTTGGTCCTTGGAATACGGATGGATTAATTATCGTTTCCCCTTTTGCTTCGGAAGCGGGGGATTGCTACGCCAGGGATCTGGTTTCCAGCGGTTTTCCAACCGTTTATGCTGGTGATCGCGATTCCGGACCAGGCGTTGTCGCTGACAACCATGGAGGTATCCACCAGGCAGTTGAGCATCTTGTGGAACATGGTCACCGCCGGATTGCTTTCGTGGCTGGTCGCCAACATTCAGAACACGGGGATAGTGGAATTCGCTTACGTGCGTTCGAAGACGAAGTAATTTCCTTTGGACTACCCTTTAATCCGAAGCTGGTTGCGTATGGTTCACACCTCTACGAAGGTGGACGCCAAGCCATTCAGAAGATCATCAATCAGGGCGAAAATTTTACAGCTGTGATTGCCAGCAACGATCGATCAGCAATGGGGGTATTAGATGGTTTAAACCAGGCTGGTTTAAAAGTACCGCAGGATATCGCCATAATCGGTTTTGACGACCGGCTTGAAGCTCGTGCGGTAAACCCACCTCTCACCACAGTACATTACCCAATGTTTGGCTTAGGCTACCAGTCCGTTGGCCTTTTGTTGCGAGCTATCGAAGGAGAATCAGTGAACGAGGAGTTGGTTCTTATCCCAACTAACCTGGTGATTCGGGAGTCCTGTGGATGTTTACAGGGAGTTCTTGGCACTAAGGACAATGAAGGAGCCAGTAAGGTTGAAAAGGAGAGGAAAACGTACGATGTTATTTCTCATTTGATTGAGCAAATGACCTCCGCAGTTCACAAAGAATCGTTATGGTTGAACAAAGATGAAATTGTCTCTACGGTGACTCAACTGGTAGAAGCGTTCTTATTGAGTCTGGAACAGAATAATCCACAGAACTTTCTAATGATGATTAAGAAGATCCTGCAGCGTGTGTCTATTCGTGGAGATGATCTTTTTACTTGGCAAACTGCAATCACAATTTTACGAGACCAACTCCATTTGATCCACCAAGTAGTCTCGACCCGACTTTCTGTCCACCAGGAAGAGGATTTACTTCACCAGGGGCGCGTTGCCATCAGTGAGGTTGCTCTTGGGCAATTCACACGGGCTTTACTCAAACAGGCGCGCGAAGCAGACCAGGTTGGCTTGATGACCAGTAAGTTCTTTGTTGCAAATGATGAACAGGAAATTTTTGATGTATTAATCAAGAACTTGCCTTCGATTGGGATTCATGATGCCTCAGTGGGATATTATGAAGAAGAGGAGCAAGATCCTGTCGCATGGAGTGTGCTACAGACACCTTGTTGTTCATTTAATAGGAAATTACGCCTCGAACCAGAGTATCGTTTCCCAACTCGTAGTTTCCCTCCCAGGGGACTTTATCCTGAAGAAAAAGCTTACCAACAAGCAGTACTTCCTTTGACGATACAAAATGATGTGTGCGGATTTGTCTCCTTTGATGCCAGCAACTTGAGTCCCTGTGCGGATATTGTACGGCAATTGGGTGCGTCGCTGCGAAGTGTTAGACTATACCGGGAGGCTGTGGCAGCACAACAGTTAGCTGAGGAGGCAAATCACCTGAAAAGCCGATTTCTTTCTATGGTCAGCCATGAATTACGCACACCTCTAAACCTGATCACTGGACTAAGCAACATTCTATTAGATGAAACAAATGAAAGCGGGGAAAATCTCCAGGCGGATCCTCAAATCAGTATTAAAGAAGACCTGCAACGTATTTACATCAGTGCCCAACATTTGGATGGTTTAATTCGGGATGTATTGGATCTTGCTAGCAGTGATGTGGGTCAATTGAAACTCGTTTGTGAGCCATTAGACATAACTGAAGTTTTGGACGCCGTAATCGTGATTGGCGAGCAACTTGCTCGCGATAAAGGGTTGGCTTGGCATGATGAAATTGCTCGAAATCTGCCTCGTGTTTGGGGTGACCGTACCCGTCTACGCCAGGTTGCTCTGAATCTGGTCAACAATGCGGTTAAATTCACCACACGTGGAGAAATAAACCTGACCGCCAGGCTTGAAAAGGGGCATATTATCGTGTCCGTGATTGATACAGGCCTGGGTATTCCCCTGCATGAACAGAAGGTGATCTTCGATGAGTTCCGTCAATCAGAACGCGCTACCGCTCGCGGCTATGGTGGCTTGGGCTTAGGGTTGGCCATTTGCCGGAAGTTGGTAGAAATGCATGGTGGTGAGATTGGCGTATACTCTTCCGGCGACGAAGGGGGAGGCTCGATGTTTTTCTTCTCCTTACCGATCTTCGAACGACAAGAGAATTTATCAGAAAAGTTCGTTCCCTTTTCCGAAGCGCAACGAGTACTCCTGTTGGTTAAGCACGAAGAAGGTAGTGGTCACCTGATAGGACACCTCATTAAACACGGTTATGAGGCAGAGTTGTGTTTATTACAGGAAGACAATGACTGGTTAGCTAACCTGCTGCTTGCGGCGCCTGATGTAGTAATGCTCGATCTCGGCTTGACTTCAGAACGCGGCTGGGAAATTCTTAAAATCCTAAAAGAGAACCCCGCCACAAAAGAAATTCCTGTCGTGTTTTATGCAGTAAAAGATAATGCTGAGGGAGTCTCATTCCTGGAAATCGATTATCTGACCAAGCCACTTGGACCGGCCGCCTTGACGGAACTGATATCTTCAAAGGGATTGTTAAATTCAGAAGGTTCCTGGGATGATGGAAGGGCCATTCTGGTTGTAGATGATGATCCAGGGATTCTAGAACTCCATGCCCGTATCATTGAAGCTCAATTGCCAGGCCATCGAATTCTTTTTGCAAGAGATGGGCG
Organism: uncultured Anaerolineales bacterium; assembly: GCA_964613985.1. Lineage (GTDB taxonomy): Bacteria > Chloroflexota > Anaerolineae > Anaerolineales > UBA11858 > CAZTJD01. The sequence goes on along the minus strand of CAZTJD010000009.1, from coordinate 49,728 downwards.
CCAAGCGCTGCAACTGATTTATAAGGAGCGACCCTCATTGGTTCTGCTCGATTTATTGATGCCAGAGCTCGATGGCTTTGGTGTATTGGAGGAAATGCGGAAAAACGATTTAACCCGCAGCACCCCAGTCGTGGTGATCACTGGACAAATGCTGACAGATGAAGATATGTCTCGCCTAAACGCTGGTGCTGCAAGCGTACTCGGGAAAGGCATGTTCAGCGTTGATGAAACATTGGAACACCTGACCAACGCCCTGGAACGAAAGCGTAAACCCGGTGTAGAAATACAGCGACTCGCTTTGAAAGCAATGGCTTATATTCATGCCAATTACACTGAACCTGTCTCCCGTAGCGATGTTGCCAAATATGTAGGGTTAAGTGAACGCCACCTGACGCGTTGTTTCCGTCAGGAAGTGGGGATAACGCCAATCACTTATCTCAACCGTTACCGTGTAAAACAGGCAAAAGTTATGTTGGATGAAGGCAGAATGGGGATCACTGAGATAGCTATGGAAGTCGGATTTTCTAGCAGCAGTTATTTTACTCGTGTTTTTCGAGAACAAGTGGGGGTCTCCCCTCGGGCTTATTTACAGAGTCGGTGTTTGGATAGCAACAAATAACCTGAGGGATTGGTTGAGAGTTTAAAGGCGACAGTAAACATACGAACTGGGTTAAAAAACTGATCTTAATTTGTCCCAGAAGTGCTAATCTACGTCCCAAAAATGGAAGATTTATTTCATCCAACCGTGTAAAGTATAAAAAACCAGTATGGAAAACACCTCTCTTTACATGAGGGTAAGATGGACCAGATTTTAAAAAATCGTATCATGATCGTAGGGGAAAATTCTCATTTCTTGTATTTAATGCAGCGTTATGTTCGGAGAAGCGCTTATAAGATTATTGCTGGGAATCTTGGGGATGATCTACTTGCTTTAGCCCGTTGCGAGAAACCCGTTGTTATTGTGTTAGCGGTTGATGTACCCGAAACTATTGGTTGGCGAATCCTTCGAGAGTTGAAAACCGATCCGGAAGCAGGTAGAATACCGATAATTGTCTGTTCATGGTTGGATGAAGAGAACCTTGCATTGGCGGAAGGGGCAGACATGTACATGCGGATGCCCATATTGTACGCAGATTTCCAAGCCGCCTTGGAATCAATTCTGACGAAAAAGTATGTTGGAAAGAATCCTTAAATATGTAACTGCATATGCTTTATGGATTGTGGATCTAGGATTGGCTGGCTGGCTTACTTATATCAGCAGAACAGTACTCCTTGGTCTTCTCGCCTTGTTTTATAAGACAGGTAATTATGAATATACAAAGATGGTGAATTTTATAAACATTGTGTTCACCGTTATCCTTGGTTTAGGTTGGTTGGTATTTTCCATCATCACTGAAGATTTTTATCGCACAGGTGCCAGGAACGAGTCTCTACTCAAGCGTTTTGCCAGAGTTACTGGACCTTTGTTGCTTTGTGTTTTTGCCGTTGATTTAATTCTCTTCTGGCTGCAAGGAATTCGCAGTGATGACCTGCTACGTTGGCTGATTCTCGCATCTGAATTAGGTATAGGCCTGGCATTGGCTGCAGTCAGGGATAAAAAGATAAATAGTATCGATTAGGAGACACCCATACTCATGCGCTATCGCCATGTTAACTACAACCTTGAGCACGGGTACATTCACAACTGGCTGGTTGCTGGTCCTCAGCGGATTCCGTTTGATGTCGATAATTTCCAAGGAGAGGATCTCAGGAAGCAGATCGCGCAATATTTTTTCGAATCCCGGTCTGGGATCAACCAAACGCCTGTTGAACGAGGTCCATTAACCAAAGGATTCTTTCAGGTTGGAGATTACAAGGGTTCATGGGATTATCAAACCTGCCGGGAGGATCACCAGGTTGACCATTCAGGATCTTATCCTACCCCTCATTACCTTCGTTCCTGGGCATATACCCAACTTACATGCAAAATGGACCAGGAAGTGTTGCTGGTGTTGACCACTCATGGTCCGGCGGATGTCTGGCTGAACTGGGAACATGTACATCGCCAGGAGCATTTTTTCGATCAACACCCAGGCAGCACCTCATTCAAAGTGTTTTTAAAAAAAGGTGTTAATAAGATATTGGTGCGTTTTGAGGCAGTTGCCCTACTGCAATGCCCAAATGTTATGGCGTTGCAAGTTTGCGAGGCAGTTTCACCCGGGCAACCTTACCCTGCGTATTCAGGCATTCACGTGACGATCCCAACCCTGATCGCCGATATCTCGCGCCGGAATGATATTGAACGGGCATATCAAGCCGCATTCATCCTCCAGGATGTTTTCCAAGGTGAAAGCCAGATTAATCTTCACTGGACAGAAGATATGGAAAAGGCTTCTCCAGCAGTGGTTCGTCTCCAAACGCCAACCGGGCGAATTTATGCTGAGGCAACCGTTGATGGAACCCCAGGCGACCAGGTTTTTCTCAGCCTGCCCTACCAAATCCCAGAAGGACCTTACAGAATCCTGATGATGCCTCTCATCGGAGAATATTACGAACAAGATCTAAGGATAACGCACGAGTTCAATTTATGGAACCTGGGTAGAAAAAGGTATTCAGCTTTCCCCTACGGTTCGTATGAGGAACGACGTCAGGAAGCCTTGGTCAACGCCTCTAATGAGAAGGGCTTATTTGCAGAGATCGCCAAAATGGTTCTCGACCAGTGGAAAGCGATTGACACTGACATTATCTTTAGTACCTTGAAAACCCTGCACGGATTGGATTTATTGGGTATCTTAGGGATGGTATGCCGGTTTGGCAATCACAAGCAGTTTCCCAAGGAATTACTAAAACCTATCGAGGGAATAATCCTGGGTTTCCCTTTTGGAATTGATACAGGATGGACGGCAGATCCTGGAGACCGCGAGAGCGACCAAATCTTGCTACATGCCAGTGAAGTCCTGGCAGGGCAGCTTTATCCCGTTAGAACATTCACGCATCTTGGGAAAATGGGGCAATGGCACCGTGAACATGGTGTTGGTCTGATTTTGGACTGGTTGCATCGATGCAGTACCCAAGGATTTTCAGCCTGGGATTCGAATGTGTCTTTCGAATCGTATCTTGCCATACTTGCCCACCTGGTGGACCTGGCTGAGGACGAATCTATACGAGAAATGTCAGCAATTTTGATGGACAAACTTTTTACTACAATCGCAATCAATTCATTTCAAGGTGTGTTTGGGTCGACCCACGGTCGAACGTACGCCTCATTTGTGAAAGGAGGTTACTTAGAGCCTACATCTGGTATTACCCGGCTGATGTGGGGGACTGGAATCTTCAACCATCATATCGCTGGGACAGTCAGCTTAGCCTGCATGAACGGGTATGAACTCCCTTCGGTTATCTCCGGTATTGCCAACTCAAGACCAGAGGAGTTATGGAACCGGGAACGTCATGCGTTAGAAGATGAATTGTTTGTGAACAAGGTTACCTACAAGACCCCCGATACAATGCTTTGTTCCGCTCAGGATTATAAACCTGGTAAAAATGGAAAACTAGAGCATATTTGGCAGGCAACATTAGGCGCAGATGCCACGGTTTTCGTCACCCATCCGGCAAGTACGAGTGAGAAGGATGCCCGTCAAGCGAACTTTTGGGCTGGTAATTCCACCCTGCCGAGAGTCGCCCAATGGAAGGACATTCTTATTGCATTCTATCAGCTTCCAGAAGATGATTGGATGGGCTTTACCCATGCTTATTTTCCAATTTATGCCTTCGATGAATATGTCTTCCAAGGTAACTGGGCTTTTGCCCGTAAGGCTGAGGGCTATCTGGCTTTAACTGCCGCCAGAGGATTCGACCTCATCCGCCGGGGGCAATATGCTTATCGGGAATTACGTTCGTTCGGACAAGACAATGTCTGGCTGTGCCACATGGGACGGAAAGCGTTGGATGTTGATTTTAGTATATTCCAGGACAAGGTATTGGCCTTACCCATCGCATTTGAGGATGGATTTGTCCGCTGTACGACTTTGCGGAATGAGACACTTACCTTTGGTTGGGATAAACCTTTCATGCGAGATGGGCAGGAGGAACCACTCTCTGGATACGAGCATTATGAGAGTATCTTCGCCGCCTCCAGATTTCCCTGCAAGCAAATGGAAATTGGATATGGCGAGGATGCCTTGCGCCTCAACTTCGAACCTATTAGCAATCGTGATCTCAAAGATCAAGCTGAAAGAATTTAGAACCAGATGTGTCCTAAAAATTCAATAATGTGTCCTTAAAGTGATAGTAATCCAGTCTAAGCGATGATAAAGTAATATTGGGAACATTGCCAGTTTGGCGTTGTTTGATGCTGTATTAAGTCGTAATCAGAATCTAATTTTATAATGGAGGAAGAAATGAAAACACCAGAAATTAAACGCCGAGATTTCTTGAAAATGTCGGCTACGACAGTTCTAGGGGCACTTGCAACAGCTTGTGGTGCTGGGACAGTCGAACCAGAAGTGATCACGGAAGTGATCAAGGAGACCCAGATCGTTGAGATCGAAAAGGAGAAAATCGTTGAGGCAACCAAGATCGTTGAGGTGGAGGTGGAGGCGGGTAGAGCCGAGCCACCTTTCCTGGCGGATAAAGTTGCTGCTGGTGAGCTCCCTCCGGTGGACGAACGCTTACCAGAGAATCCAGCCGTGGTAGGGGGGCGTGATGCCATCGGTGTATACGGTGGCGAAGTTCGAATGCAACACTTTGACCCAGTTTGGTTTGTCAGCAACTACGACTGGAATGCTGAACGTCTCCTGCACTATACGGATCTCGACATGCGCACCATCGTCGGGAATATCATCGAAAGCTGGGAGGTTACTCCCGATGGCAAAGAATATACATTTTACATGCGTAAAGGCATGAAATATTCTGATGGTGAGCCACTCACAACCGAAGATGTCCGCTTTTACTGGGAGGATTTTCATCTTAACACAGATCTTAATGCGAGTGTGGTCTGGAAGTTCCGCTTTGGTGGCGAGAATATGAAGGTAGACATCATCGATGATTACACTTTCAAAATCACCCATGCAGCACCTTTTGGGAACTTCCCGGCTCACATAACCCGTATGGAACCCAATAACTGGGACAGCTTTATCGCCCCCGCCCATTACTTGAAGCAATACTTGCCCAAGTATGGCGACGAGGCGGAATTGAATGCGAAAGCTGCGGATTTGGGTCTTGAGGGTTGGGTCCAGTTAGCAAGCCAACGCTTTAATCAATGGGGAGCCGGGGTATGGCAAGGTCCTGATTGGATTGTAGAGGATAACTACCCTGTATTAAGCCCCTGGATGATTGTTGAGCGCCCCTCAGAAGGCCTCTTCCTGTTAGAGCGCAACCCATACTATTGGAAAGTGGACCTGGCAGGCAACCAGCTGCCCTACATTGACACGCTGCGTTACGATTATTCTTCCACTTTAGAAAATACCCAGCTTATGATCCTTCAGGACCAACTAGATGCCGTCGGGATGCATGATGTCACGGTTGCCAATTTCCCGCTCTATAAGGAGAATGAGGCCGACAGTTCCTGGGTGGTAGGTGATTTTATCTCCTGCATGAGCGACAGGCCTGTCCTGTTCCCGCAGCATTATCTGGTCGATGATCCTGTACTGACTGAGATTGTCAACCATCCGAACTGGGTTCGGGCGCTGTCTGTGGCGATCGACCGCAGCGAGATCAACGAAAGCTTGTTCTTTGGATTGGCACGCATGGGACAACAAGCCCCAATACCTTCGTCTAAGTACTACAAACCAGAATATGGTGAAGCCTGGGCGCAGTATGACCCAGACCTTGCCAACCAGCTACTGGACGAGATGGGCTTGGACCAGAGAGACTCCGAGGGCTTCCGACTACGCCCGGATGGCGAACGACTGGCATACCTGATCGAACACTGTGGTCCTCGCGTCGGTCCCGCTATCGCTAAAATCTGCGAGATGACCACTACCTTTTGGCGTGAGATTGGCATCGATACCTCCGCCAAAGAGATGCAGGAAGCCTTGTACAACGAACGTATGCAGAACTTCCAGACCCATTGTGGCATCTGGCATGCCGACCGCTGCACGGATTTGCTATGGCACGTCCAACCGCAGTGGTACATCCCAACGGGTGACCCCCAGCAGGGAGGTGCCTGTGCTGCCTGGAACAACTGGTTCAATGCGGCTGACCGCACGGCAGAAGACCTGATTCAGCCGCCCGATGAGATCAAAGAGCTTTATGGCTACTTTGATCAGGTTACCTCGGTGGTCAGTGAAGACGAGCGCGTCAAGTACGGGCAGATGATCTTCGATTACCTGGCAGATAAGCCTCTGGAGATTGGACTAGTTTTGGAGATCCCAGCTCCGCTGCTGTTCAATAAGAACCTGCGAAACCTGCCGCGACCTAAAGCAACAATCGGCTGGGACACTTACGGCCTATCAACCTATCATCCTGAAGCCTTCTTCTACGAAGGTGGCGTTCGGGCCTAGGATTTAACTGAATCAATACAGGATGCAAGCTCTGTGTTTGCATCCTGTATTTTATGAATCTAATTTGCGTCTCCCTCGAGTTAGATTGTTTTAGAGTTGTCCATTGAACATTTGGAAGGACCAAAGCTGGTAAGTTAAGCCCCCCCTTTTTTTAATACGAGTTGGGCTGTCCTTAGATCCTGTTTAAAAGGTCGAATTCATCCTGTGATATTGTCGTCAATCCCACACTCTGTTCAGGAAACCTCTGAGTGATACCTGCCGTTTCCCCCTCTATTTATTACTCCGCAACCCACCCACATGATGGTTTAAAACATGTATAATATTCTTATCCCAGTAAGAAGGAGGTGCATCTAATGTTAGGGTATATCATCAAGCGTCTGATGCGCATGATCCCACAAATTATTATCATTTCCGTTCTGGCGTTTATCATCATCCAACTCCCACCAGGTGATTATCTTACTGAATATCTCAATCGCTTGAGAGCAAGCGGTGTGACAATAGATGAGTTGCAAGTTGCCAGATTCACCAGGATGTATGGCCTTGATCAACCACTGAGTGTACAGTACCTCAAGTGGATTGGAAACATCATCACTAAGCTGGATTTTGGTTATTCGTTCTCATTCAACAGATCGGTCAACGAGATCCTCTTATCCAGGATGGGCACCACCTTTTTTATTGCATTTTTAAGCTTCATTGTGAGTTGGGGATTAGCGATCCCAATTGGAATTTATGTGGCAGTGAAGCAGTATTCCTTCGCAGATTACTTCTTTACGCTTATGGGCTTTTTTGGATTGGCTACACCTGGGTTCTTGTTAGCCCTAGTGATCATGTATTTCGCCTGGAGTAAATTCGGGGTCAGTGTGGGAGGTCTGAACTCGCCAGAATACCTGGTATTGCCTTGGAATTGGGATCGAATTGTCGATTTTTTAGGTCATCTCTGGATCCCGGTGATCATCCTGGCAATCGGTGGGACGGCAAATGTCATCCGCACCCTGCGAGCTACCATGCTGGATGAACTGCGTAAGCCATATGTGACTGTAGCTCGATCGAAAGGGCTTTCAGAGATGCAGGTTTTGATGCGTTATCCGATACCCATTGCCCTTAACCCTCTTATCAGCACCATCGGGTGGCTTTTGGTGTGGTTTTTCTCTGGCGGCATGGTGGTGGAGGTGGTGCTTAACCTTCCAACTGCTGGTCCCGTTCTGTGGGTTTCTTTATTGAGACAGGATATGTACACAGCTGGCGCATACATCCTGATCACCGGGGTGTTGGTTACGGTAGGCAGCTTGATTTCGGATATTTGTTTAGCCGTCATCGACCCCAGGGTACGTTTTGGGAAATTGGAGGGCGCATGAGTGATACAGTGATCGACTCCCAGAGAAAAAAATGGCGTGTAGGTATGAAAAAAAACCAAATAGAAGTGAAGGGGGAAGAGTTCTACCGAGCAGGACAATGGCAGTTGGTATGGTGGAAATTCCGGCGCCATAGGCTGGCGAACCTGGGTGCTCTTGTCCTGGGGATTTTTTACATATTCGCTATTTTTGCTGAGTTTGCCGCCCCATACGCAGCACTCCACAGGTTCAAAGATTATGTCACCATGGCTCCTTCGAAGATTCATATCCGGGACACACAGGGTAATTTTCGAGGGCTATTCATCTACGGCATCATACGCGGGCGTGACCCGGTAACCTTTCGCCCGGTTTACGAGGAAGATATCGAGGCCGTTTACCCGATCAAGCTGCTCGTACATGGCGATGAATACGAATTCTGGGGACTGTTTAAAACCGACCTTCACCTGTTTGGCACATCGGATCCCGAATTACCAGTCTTCTTCCTTGGGAGTGACTTGATTGGACGAGATATCTTCAGTCGGGTGATCTATGGTGGACGGATCTCATTAACCATTGGATTGATTGGTATTGCCTTATCTTTTGTATTTGGCATGCTTTTGGGTGGTGCTGCAGGTTATTTTGGGGGCTTGATTGACGAGGTTGTGATGAGGGTGATCGATGTGATGTACTCGATGCCCCCCATTCCTTTATGGATGGCCCTGGCGGCGGCTTTACCACAGGACTGGCCGCAATTGCGGACCTATTTATTGGTAACCATCATCCTCTCTATCCTGGGTTGGACCGGGCTGGCGCGCACGGTTCGAGGTAAGATGCTGAGCCTGCGCGAAGAAGATTACATTATGGCTGCCAAATTGGATGGCGAAAGTGAATGGCGGATTATTACGCGCTATATGCTTCCCGGGTTCGCCAGTTATATTATCGTGCAAATGACCCTGTTTATCCCAGGCATGATCCTGGGTGAGACTTCGCTAAGCTTCCTGGGAATTGGGCTGCATGAACCGACCGTAAGCTGGGGTGTGATGCTGAATGACACCCAGGAAATCAGGGCGATTGCCCAAACGCCCTGGCTACTCTGGCCTTGTGCTTTCGTGATTGTAGCTGTACTGATGTTTAACTTTCTGGGCGACGGCATGCGGGATGCAGCTGATCCATATGTTACTTAAAGAGGTTTCGATGGCCGAAAATGACGTGCTTGTAGAAATCAAGGATCTTCATACTTACTTTCATCTATCTGAGGGGGTGGTGAGAGCTGTAGATGGTGCTGACCTGGTGGTTCGAAAGAGAAAAACATTGGGCGTTGTTGGGGAAAGTGGTTGTGGTAAGAGTGTTACATCCCTTTCTTTATTGCGGTTAATACCAGATCCTGGCAGGATCGAAAGTGGAGAAATTATTTATTACAGGCCTATATCCGAAGATGATAATTCAGAAATGGTGGAAGAGATAAAAATCCATACGCTCGACCCAAGGGGCAGTGAAATTCGTGATATTCGAGGCAACCAGATATCAATGGTCTTCCAGGAACCCATGACGGCGATGAGCCCAATCCGTACAATCGGTAAACAAATCTCGGAAGTCATTATCCTGCACCAAAAGGTAAGCAATACTGAGGCAATCGAGCAAACCATTGATATGCTGGCACGTACCAAGATGCCCAATCCTGAACGAGTGATTGATGATTACCCTTTCCAATTAAGTGGCGGGATGCGGCAACGGGCTGTAATCGCGATGGCACTTTGTTGTAACCCCACGTTGTTAATTGCCGATGAGCCGACTACCGCCTTGGATGTGACCACTGAAGCCCAGATCCTGGATCTAATGCGATCACTCCAGGACGAGTTAGGTATGGCAATTATGTATATCACTCACAACCTGGGCGTGATTGCCGAGATGGCGGATGAGGTGGCAGTGATGTACATGGGCAAAATTGTGGAGCAATCCGATGTAAAAACCATCTTTTTTGAACCGCTGCACCCTTATACCTGTGGGCTACTGGCGTCCATTCCCCAACTTAATGATACGATCACACTAGCTGATCGAAGCAAGCGCCTGCAGACGATCAAGGGTATGGTGCCTGATCCATACACCCAGTTCAAGGGCTGCCCATTTTATCCACGCTGTCCCGAAATGATCCCCGACCTTTGTGATGTGGTGGAACCAATGAGTATTATGGCAAAACCCGGACACTATGTCCGATGTCACCTATACACGGAAGCAGTCCCCTAGAAATCTGTTAAGCTGGCATGTTACAAGGAAATCATAATGCTTGAAAATATTAACCAAACAGGTCCAAGTGTGACGGATACAGATGACAATAAGCCTTTGCTGGAAGTCATTGGTTTGAAGAAGTACTTTCCGATTACTCGCGGTTTTTTCAAAAGGGTTGTCGGGCATGTGAAAGCAGTCGATGATGTAAGTTTTTATGTAAACGAAGGGGAAACATTAGGGTTAGTAGGTGAAAGTGGCTGTGGAAAAACGACGACGGGACGATGTATGCTACGCGCTATTGATCCAACCAGCGGTGAGGTCTGGTTTACGGACCCATCCTTGGGACGCATCGACATTGCCCAGCTTGAAAAAGAGCAGATTAACATCATCCATCGCCATATCCGGATGATCTTTCAAGATCCTTATGCCTCCTTAAATCCCCGTATGACCCTTCAGGAAATCGTGGGAGCGCCTCTCAAATCGATGGGCATCGCCAGTGGGAAAGAACTTGAAGACCGGGTGGCTGAGATGCTGAATATGGTCGGATTACGACCCGAATACATGCGTCGGTATCCCCATGCCTTCAGCGGTGGCCAGCGTCAACGCATCGGCCTGGCGCGTTCCCTGGCTCCACTGCCAACATTTGTTGTCTGTGACGAACCTGTCTCGGCATTGGATGTGTCTGTACAGGCGCAAATATTGAATTTGTTGAAGGAATTACAGGAGCACCTCGGTTTAACCTACCTTTTTGTTGCGCATGACTTGAGTGTTGTAGCGCACATTAGCGACCGTGTAGCAGTCATGTATGTTGGGAAGATCGTCGAATTAGCAGCAACAAGGGAGTTATTCACCAATCCCAAACACCCGTATACCGAAGCGCTCATGTCAGCGATCCCGCTTCCCAATCCTCTTCCTCGGGAGAAACGAATTTTCCTTAGCGGCGAGGTTGCTAACCCTGCTGACCCACCATCCGGATGCTACTTCCACCCGCGCTGCTCTTATGCGACAGACGTTTGTTCCACCGATGAACCTCCTTTAAAGGAAATTGAACCTGCTCATTATGTGAAATGCCACCACGCCAGGGAACTTTCCCTGACTGGAGCCGTAAGTATTTCCCTTTAGGAGAATTTTCAGCTTAAACTTTCTATCTATGATTGCCAGGCCTGGCGGTTGATCCCCCCGCCAGGTTTTCGTTCAGGTAAAGATTTATATTGGAGAGAAAATGATCACTAAACAATCCGAAGACTGGTCTAATCACCTGATCGTAGGTCGCAACAAGCAACCTACCCATGCTACCCTTCTACCTTATGCTGATGTAAGCACCGCCTTAAAAGGGAATCGGGAAGAATCTCCCTTCTTCAAGTTATTAAATGGTAACTGGAAATTTAATTTTTCACCCACACCCAACGCTGCACCAGAAGAATTTTACCGTCCCGATTTCGATTCTCGCAGTTGGGATACGATTCCTGTCCCCAGCAACTGGCAAATGTTGGGATACGGGATGCCGCGCTATCTGTCAGCGGATTATCCCTTCGATAAAAGCAACCCGCCAAATATTCCGGAAGATACGAATGAAACCGGGGCGTATCGAAAAACATTCACACTCCCCGAGAACTGGCAGGGAAGGCAAGTGTTTATTGTGTTTGAAGGGATCGATTCAGCATTCCACCTATGGGTAAATGGGGTGGAGGTTGGCTATAGCCAAGATAGCCGGCTACCAGCTGAGTTCGACCTGACACCTTACCTTCACCAAGGTGAGAATTTACTGGCAGTACGTGTCTACCGCTTTTCGGATGGTTCTTTCCTCGAAGACCAGGATATGTGGTTTTTAAGCGGTATTTTCAGGGACGTGTACCTGTATGCCACACCTGCTGTTCATATTCGCGATTTTTGGGTTAGGACTGAACTGGATTCCCTATATCGTGATGCAGTTCTCAAGCTACGAATTAACGTGAGGAACATTTCAGCATCGAATGCTGAAGGATACCGCGTGGAAGCAGCTCTCTTCGATACCGAATCCCAGCCGATGGGATGGGAGCTGATTGCTCCAGTTCAGGTTTCTGCAGAGGCGGAGCAGGTACTCGAGTTAGAGGGGATGGTAGAGAATCCTCGAAAATGGTCGGGAGAAGATCCTTACAACTATCGATTATTGATTGAACTGAAAAATGCCAATGAAGACCTGTTGGAAGTTGTGCCTTGCCGGGTAGGTTTCCGGGCTGTTGAAATTAAAGAAGGAAAGATCCTGGTAAACGGGGCACCGATTTATCTTCGCGGTGTTAACCGACATGAGCATGATCCCAGGCGCGGCCATGCTGTGACCGTTGAATCGATGGTGGAAGATATCTTGCTGATGAAACGTTTTAACATCAACGCAGTCCGCACCTGTCATTATCCTGATGACCCACGATGGTATGATCTGTGCGATGAGTACGGCCTGTACCTGGTTGATGAAGCAAATGTCGAATCCCATGGGTTGTGGGATAAGCTGGCGAAAGACCCAGAATGGCAGCAGGCATTCGAAGAACGGGGCAAACGCATGATCGAGCGGGACAAAAACCACCCCTCCATCATCGTCTGGTCACTCGGCAACGAATCGGGGGAGGGACCGAATCATAAAGCGATGGCTGATTGGATTCACCAGCACGATCCTACCAGGCCGATTTTCTATGATGCAGGACAGAGAGCTCCATACCTGGATATCCTCAGTTCTATGTACCCCAGCCTTGAATTCCTCGAAAAGATTGCAACTGAACCCGGTGAGGAGCGTCCGTATTTCATGTGTGAATACGCTCATGCAATGGGAAACAGTCCCGGAAACTTAAAGGAATACTGGGACCTCATCGAGGAACAACCACGTTTACGAGGTGGTTTTATCTGGGATTGGGTGGACCAGGGTATCCAGCAAGAGACAGAGGATGATGAAATTTGGTATGCATATGGGGGTGATTTTGGCGATGAACCTAGCAGCTACAGCTTCTGCTGCAATGGCCTGGTCTTTCCAGATCGGTCAATCCATCCAGCCATGTGGGAAGTGAAGAAAGTCTACCAACCGGTGAAGGTGAGAGCCGTTGACCTGTTGGCTGGAAAAGTAGAAGTAACCAACCGTTATTTCTTCTCAGACCTAAGAAATTTAGATATTGCCTGGCAATTGACTACTGCTGAGGGCGTTCTGCAAGCTGGACAGCTGCCTCCTCTGAATACACCCGCAGCTGAATGCGAGGTTATCACCGTGCCTTTCGAAAAACCAAGATTGAAACCGGGCTTGGAGTATTGGTTAACCTTAACTTTTACATCTGCAGAAGAAACTCCTTGGGCTTTACGAGGTCATGTGGTTGCCTGGGAGCAGTTTAAGATTCCATGGGAAGTCATTGAGGCTGAAAAGGCATTGGTCGAGACCATGCCAGCTTTAACACTGACCAGGTCAGATGGTGAAATTGTGGTGGAAGGGGAGGATTTTTCCCTGGTTTTCGACAATGCTGCTGGGACGATCCGGTCGTGGGCATACAAGGAAAATCAACTGGTTCTACGCGGGCCAAAGGTTAATTTCTGGAGAGCTCCTACAGAAAACGATCTCAACGCCTGGGGTGACGAAAGAGCTGCCATCCATTGGAGGGAAGTGGGCCTCGACCAGCTTGAGGAACACGTTTTGTCCACTGCAGTTGACCAACCCAGGTCTCAGGTAGTGAAGATTACGGTCAGATCCATGGTAACCCCGCCCCAGGGAGTCGAGCTTCCGAAGCCAATAACATCGCAGGAAATGGTCGAGACCCTAGCTATGGGCGTGAACATGCTTTTGAGTGAGGATTTACTTAAGACCCTTTGTGATCAACTCCCAGTACCCTTCGATATGCTACCAGGCGACACTAAAGAACGCAAGATTAAGGGACTCGTCCAAGGGGCTGTGGCAAGAGACCAGGTATTCGACCTCTTAAAGGCTATTTACGACCTATATATTGAACGCAAAATAGTTGTGCCGGAAATGCTTGAAGGGATCATCACCTCTGGTGGACTACCCCTTGAATCTCAACCTAAACCACCGGCGCGCTTTGATTGTGATTATATTTACAACATCCATGGAAACGGCGAAGTGGTTATCGACACCCATGTACTGCCAGGGAATGGGCTACCCTTCTTACCCAGAATCGGATTAGAAATGCATCTTCCAGGTGTGTATGATCATTTTGCCTGGTACGGTCGAGGACCTCACGAAACTTATGCCGATCGAAAAGAAGGAGCGCCGGTTGGTGTTTATCATGGGACGGTAGCCGAGCAATATGTACCTTATATCGTTCCGCAAGAGAATGGTAATAAAACGGATGTACGATGGATCACATTGACGGACCCGGCAGGTATAGGCCTGTTCGCCAGTGGAAGTGATTTGCTGGAGGTGAGTGTCCACCACTTCACCCCTGAGGATCTAGAGGTTGCCCAACACACCCATGAGCTGATTCCTCAGGAGGAAATCATCCTGCACCTTGATTTTGGACAGTCGGGATTGGGTAGTGCCAGTTGTGGTCCAGGAAGATTAGAAAAGTACAAAATCCAACCGGAAGAGGTAAGTTTTCGCATCCGACTTTGTCCGTTTTCAACTCATGGAAGCTGAGAAACTTACCACGACCCAGGTACGTCGTCCCCTCTCCGAAAATATCCAGGAAATGATCATGGGATTTCGCAAGTCAACAAATGAACTAAGTAAGCGCGATGCTTTACTTGCCCTGGTCATTAGTATTTTGGCCCTGACTGCTTATGTGCGCACCCTCGCCCCGGATGTCTTATACGGTGATAGTGCCGAATTCCAATGTCTTGCATATACCTTTGGGATCACGCACTCCACTGGCTACCCTATCTATCTTTTACTGAGCCGGTTGGTTGGCTACCTTCCTATTAGTAACCCTGCCTGGCGCATCAGCTTATTTTCAGCGATCAGCGCCGCAATTACCGTCGGAGGCGTATACCTTGTTGGAAGGTATTTCACCAGTAGCAAGATAGGCGCATCTTTAGGCAGTCTGGCATTGGGAGTCTCTTACACCTTCTGGTCTCAAGCCGTGATCGCAGAAGTGTACACGCCCGGGATGGCATTCCTGGTGATGATCGTGATCCTGTTGTTCCGCTGGGAAGTGGACCCCAAAAAAAGAACTTGCTCTCTCATGGCAGCCGCCTTGCTGGCAGGGATTGGGTTTGGGGTGCATGCCTCAGTCTGGCTTATTGGCCCTCCTGCAGTTGTGTTTGTTGTCTGGGTCCTACGGAGTCAGCACACCTCACGTACCACATGGTTTCGATCGATCACAGCCGGTTTCACCGGGGCTGTTGTGGGCTTGCTGATTTTCATATCAGCATTTCTTATTTCAGACCAGCTAAACTCTCCCACTAGTTTTATCCGCACCACTCTCGAACCCTCTCGAGTTTTTTGGAATTTAAAACCCGAGGACTTTAATTCCCCCCTAAACCGGCTAAAGATGATTGTGATCAGCGAGCAGTGGGGCAACGCCTTGTTTCCCGGTGGTGAATTTTCTTTCACAAGGGAGTTAGGAATATTCTTCAATCGTTTTAAGGGGCTTGAGTTTACGACGCCGGTACTCATTATGGGACTGATCGGGTTGGTGTTCATGCTGCTTAACCGACCTGTAAACGGCGTTTTTATCCTGCTGTGGTTTTTGTTTTCGCTGTTCTTCATCATCAATTATCGGGTTGGTGATAAGTATGTTTTTTACCTTTCGCTGTATATCCCCTTGGTAATCGCTGTCGCAACCGGGATGGGGTCAGCACTGGCGTGGGTTGATCGGCAGTCCGAGTCCAGGCAAGGTCGCGGGAAACAACTGGTATTCCTGCTCCCAGTGCTGTTCTTCGTCACTATGGTGATTCAACCGTTTGCGTCGACACGTTGGGATGCACTTCGCTCCGGTGTGGCAAATTTTGTCATAGAAGACTACGTCTTCCCGGCTTATAATCTCTCAGAACCTCGCCTCGTTGCTCAGATAACCCTGGCAGGAGCCGCGCATAACGCCGTGTTCGTTATGGATTGGCGGGCTTTGTATACCACTGCTTACCTGGCTCATGTTGAAAACGGAATGACGAACACTTTATTCTTTGAGGCCATGCCTTATGGGAATAACGGCAAGGTCGCACCTACCTTGATAACTGTTTTGGAAGATTGTCTTGAGGAAGGTCGCCCGGTATTTGTTGAGAAAAAATATCCGGACCTGGAAGATCATTTCCGCCTATTACCAACAGGGGGAAATTTATACACGCTGTCACAGAAGAAATAATATCAGGCGCTTTTATTATGGCATTTTGCATTCACTTGTTTTAAGCTGGAGAATCGTTATGTCGATTGTAAACGATTGGGAAAATCCTTTGATAACAGGCCGAAATAAACAACCCGGCCATGTACCCTTCGGCGCGTATCCTGATGTAAAGTTGGCTTTAACCTGCGACCGAATGAAATCCCCCTATATAAAACTGCTGAACGGTTTCTGGAAATTTCATCTCGCAACCAACCCCGAAGGTGTCCCCGCCAATTTTCAGGTGAAGGATTTCGATGATTCTGGATGGGCAAATATTACCGTACCTGGAAACTGGCAGCTCCAAGGATTTGAAGATATCCCCATTTATACGAATGTTGCCTATCCATTCCCGCCGGATCCGCCGCGAGTACCAGAAGCAAATCCCACAGGCTGCTACCGACAGACTTTCATGCTCGATCCGGACTGGTTGGAACGGAACATCTACCTTTTGTTCGAGTCGGTGGACTCAGCCTTCTACCTGTGGGTGAATGGTCAAGAAGTGGGCTACAGCCAGGATAGCCGCCTACCGGCGGAGTTTGATGTAACCCCTTTCGTCCTGGCAGGGAAAAATATCATTGCAGTCCAGGTAATGCGTTACTGTGATGGTTCATATCTTGAGGATCAGGACATGTGGCTGCTAAGTGGTATCCAGCGGGATGTGGTTCTCTATTGCAAACCCAAAGTCAGCCTGCAAGATTACATCATCCGCACAGATTTTGACGATTGTTACCAGGATGCTGTGCTCCACATCGAGGCTCAGATAAAAGATCTACTATCGCCATCGGATTACACCGTGGAAGCCATGTTGTATGATAGCAATGATCAGCCTGTTTTCTCGGAAAGGCTGACCGCTCGATTCAATGACCGGATACTCCACCAAAGAGGGATAAGAACTGGATGGGCAGTTATTTCACAGAAAGTACCAAAACCGCATAAGTGGACCGCAGAGACACCCTACCTGTACACGGTTGTCCTTACGCTTGTGGATTCGCTGGGACACCCGGTCGATTTCGAAAGCTGCCGCGTTGGTTTTCGAAAAGTAGAGATCAAAGAAGGCCTTATTCTACTCAATGGGGAAAGGCTGGTATTACGTGGTGTGAACCGCCATGAGCACCATCCCGAACGCGGTCGGGCACTCACAGAAGAAGATATGCGCACTGAAATCAAGCTAATTAAGCAGTTTAATTTCAACGCTGTTCGTACCAGTCATTATCCTGATGCTCCCCTATGGTACGATTTATGTGATGAATATGGGATTTATCTGGTTGACGAGGCAAACATTGAAACCCATGGCTTATGGGATGATCTAAGCAATGATCCTCTCTGGCTCCATGCCTACCTGGAACGCGCTACGCGAATGGTAGAGCGGGACAAGAACCATCCCAGCGTGTTATTCTGGTCATTGGGCAATGAATCAGGCACGGGCGACAACCATGCCGCCATGGCTGCCTGGATCCGGTCTTATGATCCTACCCGAATCGTCCATTATGAAAGTGCTCGACCCGGGCCCGAGGTCAGTGATGTATTCTCGGTCATGTATCCGAAATTGGATTGGATCAAGCAGGTGTTGACGGATGTGAAGGAAAAACGTCCGGTCATGATGTGTGAATATGCTTATGCAAAAGGCAACAGCACCGGTAATTTCTTCAAATTTTGGGAGATGGTGGATGCCTTTCCACGATTTCAGGGAGGTTTCGTCTGGGATTGGAACGATAAAGCGTTGTTGGCGACCAATGAAAAAGGCCAGAAGTATTGGGCTTACGGCGGCGATTTTGGTGGGGATTTCGATTATTCTCAGCCTCACGAAGATCCCCAAATGTGTTGCAACGGGATCGTTGGGCCAGACCTCGCGCCACATCCAGGCGCTTTCGAAATCAAGAAAGTACAGGCGCCGGTGGGCATACAGGCTGTGGACATCCTTGCCGGGCGTGTTTTGATCTGGAACAAGTACCACAGCCTGAGTCTCAGCCATCTGGATATTTCCTGGGAACTCACCGAGGATGGACAGAAAGTCCAATCAGGATATCTACCTCCTGTAGCGATCGCGCCAGGAGAAAAAGAAAGCTTGTTGATCCCTTTCCAAACACCCAAGACCTTGACTCCCGGCGCAGAATATCACCTTAATATTCGATTCTTATTGTCTGCTGATACAGCCTGGGCTCCAAAGGGGCACGAGGTAGCCTGGGAACAGTTCCCCATCCCGTATCGCGTTGCACCGAAGCGCACGATCACTCTTTCTACCCTGCCAGACTTGGTTATGAAAACCGAAGATGACCAGGTTATAGTGAGGGGTGCTAATTTTCGGGTAGTCTTCAACAAAATAGAAGGTACCATTTCAAGCTATATCTCTCATGGTCAGGAAATCATAAAATCCGGTCCGCGTGAGAATTATTATCGAGCTCCGACCGATATCGACCTACTAATGGGAAATCCCCCCGCACCTATCCATAAATGGCGCGCAGCGGGTTTGGACAGGTTAGAACGGATTGTAGAATCCTGCCAGGTGTTACAAATTGGCCCTAAAATGGTCGCTGTAACGATCCGTTCCCGGTTATGCGCACCAGATAAACAGGATGGGATTGGAAGTGAAATCAGCTACCACGTGTGTGGTGATGGTGAAATTACTGTCTCCAACATGGTAGAGATCAACGAACACCTGCCCTTCGTACCTCGGGTTGGGGTGGAGTTGCGTTTACCAGGGAACCTGGACCAACTAACCTGGTTTGGACGCGGCCCTCACGAGAACTATCGAGATCGCAAAAAGGGTGCTGCTGTAGGTTATTACCAGAGTACGGTAACAGACCAGTTCACGCCTTATGTTTACCCCGGTGAATGCGGTGGGAAGGAGGACGTTCGATGGTTGGCCTTGACGGAAAGCGATGGTTATGGCTTGTTGGTCGTTGGTCATGATAAACTCCACTTTGATGCCTTGCACCATTCAATCCGTGACCTGGCCGAAGCGAAACACCTTGATGCATTATCCCCTCGAGATGAAGTCGTCCTGCATTTGGATGGCTGGCACATGGGTGTAGGAGGCGATGATGGCTGGTGGTCACAGGTTCACGATGAATTCCTGATTTTCCCCAGCATATACCGCTATGCATTTAAGTTCATACCACTCACCCCGCAGGATGACCTCGCAGCAGCAACCCGAACGCACATTGAGGGCGAATTTTAGACGTTTGTTTTGGAGGATATCCACGATCCGATCCAGGTTCTTTCCAAGACAGTTGATTGTAGATCTGCTAATGTTATTTCCATTTATAGAGTCCTTGTTTGTAAGCACATAAGGAGTGTCCATCAGCTACCAGGATTGTGTGAATGCATTTTTATCTCATGCAGAATAACCGCTTAAAGTTGCAAAATTCAGCACTATTGAAACCAATTCGCCGATTGATCGATTTCACCCTCCTGGTCGTACATCGCCAACGGTACCACGCGGGGATGATGATTCTAGCTTTGCTTGGAATCATCATGGCAGTAGGATTAGTTACCAACGCAGCTTTTTTCTCAGAAGGGGTGGACCGGGTGATCCTGCAACAGAATCTAGCTGAATTTAGCCGTGTGACTGGTAGACCGCCATTTTCTACGAATGTTTATATTTTTCCCTCAACTCGATTCCCCATTACCCTGGAAGAATCTGAAAGGTTATCCAAACATATCGGGGATATCCTATCCTCAGAAGTCGGCTTGCCGCTGCGCTATTTAGGACTTGAGATTTCCAGCGGCACACTTTTACTGCAACCTGAGCCTGGTTCCGATTTATACGAACAGGGCAAGGATCTATTGGGAACTCTCAAGGTAGTCTATATCTCTGGCATCGCTGAACATATGGCGATCGATCAGGGGATCCCGCTTGACGAGGATGGGACTTCTAACTCTGTTGTGGATGTGTGGATGCACGACCGCCTGGCAAAAGAAATGGGTGTTCACCTAAATGAAGAATTCATCATCCGACCTGATGTAACTGTTAACCCGGTCTTAATTCGGCTTGTGGGGATATGGCATGCGGAGGACCCGGAGGCAGATTTCTGGTTTAGTAATCCCGATGGAAATCTGAAAGATTCCCTGGTTGTCCGGCGAAACGATTATCTCAAATTCATTCAACCAATGGTTGCCGCTGGATCGCGAGAAGCAAGCTGGTATGTGATCCTCGATGAGAACAAGATGATCCCCAAAGACAGCTCTACATACCTGGCTGGATTTCAACGTGGAAAGGATCTCATCAACCGCTTCCTCCCTGGAGCACAGCTCAACATGCCACCACTTAGCCCACTGGAAGATTTCGTCAAACGCAGCACTACCCTTACCATCATCCTCACGGGTTATTACCTGCCTGCTTTCGCCATCTTGCTTTATTTTCTCCTACTTGTTTCAGCAATCATCGCCCAATGGCAGCGCAGGGAGATCTCAATCTTTATCAGCCGTGGGATGGGTATCTTTGGAATCCTGGGTATGACCTTACTTGAGCAATTGCTGCTATTCATTGTTGGGTACCCGTTGGGAATCGCTTTTGGGTTGTTGATCGCACGGACAATGGGCTATACAACCAGCTTTCTTGCATTCACCCAGCGTGAACCACTCCCAGTATCTTTGCATGGTCTTAGTATTCCACTGACTGTGGTGGCATTAGCCGTCTCCCTGGTATTCCGGATATGGCCTCTCCTGCGCGTTAACCGCCAAAAGATTCTTACCGAAGGACATGAGTGGGCACGCCCATCACAGGGACCATTTTGGTACCGAAACTATCTGGATCTTCTACTCATCCTACCCACTTATTACGCCTACAGCCAAATCATTCAACGTGGTTCATTAGCTGGGATGATGGTCAGACAGCCTGAAGATCTCTACCAGGATCCTCTGCTAATCGTGGTGCCAGCATTATTTGTTGTGACCGCAGCCCTGGTAACCATGCGCATCTTTTCTTTAGCCATGCGGATGCTGGATGTGTTGGCGAACCGTACGCCCTGGCTCTCCATCCACCTGGCTCTACGTCAGCTAGGAAGACAGAGTCATGAATATATCAGCCCGTTGCTGCTGGTGATTATATCGCTTGCGATGGGGATCTATACCTTATCGATGGCTACCAGCCTGGATCAGTGGTTAGTTGATCGTATTTATTATCGAACGGGGGCGGATATTACTTTTCAGCCCTTGCCATTGATTGAAGGAGTCACTTATAACGATGGCAACTGGGTGCCAGCACCACAAGAATTTACGAAGGTAAATGGGGTTCTAGGTGCAACTCGGGTGGGTACGTATCCATCCCGGATAACATTGCCTGACGGAAGAGAAATCCTTGGGGAATTCATTGCGATCGATCGCCTGGACTTCCCCACGGTAGCCTGGTGGCGTTCAGACCTATCCCAGGAACCTCTTGGTGGATTGATGAACCGGCTGGCACTCTCCCCTGACGGCATCCTGGTTTCCCAGGAATTCCTGACAACCAATGCACTGCAAATCGGCGACCAGCTTCCCATTCAGATAAATACAACAGATTACTATAGAATCAGGTCTCGAGTCACGATTTCTGGCGTTTTTAATTATTTCCCAACCATCTATGAAGAGAACGGATTTGGGATGGTTGGCAATATGGACCAACTTGCTACCCTTTCGGGGGTTATACCTTCCCATGAAATATGGTTAAAGATCGCTCCTGATGCCAGCGAGGCGGAAATCCGTAAGGTCCTGCCTGGAGCGGTTGGGGTGGTTCCGAATATCGGTCAGGATGCCCGGATTCTCATTGCCAAGGAAAAAGCAAAGATGGAGCGTGTTGGCATCTTTGGGACACTCACCATCGGTTTCCTGGCTTCGGCTGCAATGGCGATCCTGGGATTATTAATATACAGCAATGCGTCCTTACGAGAGCGGATGTACCGGTTTTCAGTTCTGCACGCCGTGGGGTTGTTACACCGTCAAATTGTAACCCAGGTTGTCCTGGAATACACTTTCTTGGCGATTTTCGGCGCTCTGACGGGCACATTCATCGGAATACTGGCTGCACACTTGTTCGTGCCTTTTTTCCGGTATACCGGCGAGAGAGGTATCCCGCTTCCACCGCTTGTCCCGCTTACTGCTGACCAATCTATGGTCACCCTGGCAATCATCTTCTCTTTGATCATCGTCTCTGCTGAGGTTATTACAATCACCACAGCATTACGGCGGAGATTAGAAAGGATCCGGTAATGACGAGAAATTTCAGATCTGCCTCCCAACTCCACCTTGGGGTATCCTATTATCCCGAACACTGGTCTGAAGATCACTGGCCTGAGGATATCCGCTTGATGCGAGAAGCCGGTCTGACGGTCGTGCGCATGGGCGAGTTTGCTTGGTCCAGTCTGGAGCCTTCTGCCGGGGAATTCCGTTTCGACTGGCTTGTGAGCGCGATTGACATGCTGGCATCATCAGGGATTGTTACTGTTTTGGGGACACCCACGGCAGCTCCACCAAACTGGCTTGTTCAACAATACCCGGACCTCCTGGCTGTGAACCAATTTGGACAGCGGGTCCAAGTTGGCAACCGCTGTCACTATTGTGTTAACTCGCCCGAATTTCATACCGCCGTTCAGCGCATCGTGAAAGCTTTAGGAGAACGCTTTGGGCAGAATCCCAGTGTTATTGGTTGGCAGTTTGATAATGAGTACCACCGGGTATGCTATTGTGACCGCTGTCGGAGATTGTTCCAAGATTTTTTGCAGGATCGATACGGTTCCTTGGAAAATCTCAATAAGCGTTGGTCGACTGCTTATTGGAGTCAGACTTATTCAGATTGGAGACAAATTCCTATTCCTATCGGGCCCCATAATCCAGGGTTGATGTTGGAATTCAAACATTTCATTACGGAGAGTTACCGGAAGTTTCAACGCCTTCAGGTGGAGAGCCTACACCCGTACCTGTCTAAGGGTGTATGGGTGACCCATAATTTCATGAAATGGTTTGATGGATATGACCATTATGTCATGAGTAAAGACCTGGATATTGCCTCCTGGGATTGGTATGTGGGTATGGGACACAACGACTATACCTCCTCGGGAGTTCTACATGACCTGATTCGAGGATTCAAGAAGGAAAATTTTTGGCTTATTGAAACCCAACCAGGCAGCATTAACTGGAAGCCGATCAACAATTTTCTCAATCGGGGAGAGGCGACCGCAATGGCCTGGCATGCAGTGGGTCATGGTGCTGATGCAGTCCTCTACTGGCAGTGGCGCTCAGCACTTGGCGGTCAGGAACAACTTCATGGGACCCTTGTCGACCAATCGGGCCGACCGCGACCCTTCT
This sequence comes from uncultured Anaerolineales bacterium, assembly GCA_964613985.1. Taxonomy (GTDB): domain Bacteria; phylum Chloroflexota; class Anaerolineae; order Anaerolineales; family UBA11858; genus CAZTJD01. The sequence goes on along the minus strand of CAZTJD010000009.1, from coordinate 26,124 downwards.
ACGAGGAGGTAAAGCAGCTGGCAAGACGATTCAAGACCATCTCCCCCATCCTGGCAAGATCAGAAATCAAGGCTAATGTAGCCATGCTCAATGATTATGACAGTATGTGGTCGATTCAATGGCAGCCTCATCACCGAGACTTTGATTATATCGAGCATTTTACCCATTACTACCGTCCGTTGGAATTGAGGAATGTACCCGTGGATGTTTTATCCACAAGAGGAATAAATATCGGAAATTTGACAGGATATCGCCTGGTGATTGCTCCGACCTTATTATTCCAAAATCAAGATAGGGTCGCAGTATTGAGGGATTACGTGGAAAAGGGGGGACATTTGGTCTTAACCATCCGCTGTGGAATGAAGGACGAATATAACGCCCTGCTGCCAAAGCGCCAACCTGGCGGGTTAGTAGAGATCGCAGGAGTTGAGGTTGAGGAGTATTTTGCACTCATTGAACCGGTTCCGATTACTGGGAACTGGTTCGATGGGAATTCGAAACTTTGGGCTGAACGGCTGTCGCTTGTAGGGAAGAAAACTGCGCGTGTCATTGCACGGTTCGGGAAATCCAATGGTTGGCTGGATGACCAAATTGCCATCACCGTTCATTCGTTTGGTAAGGGATTGGTTTACTACGTCGGTGCATACCTTGATGACGCAGCACAACAGATTTTGCTAACCCGGGTACTTAAGACCGCCGCAGTAACCACAATTACTACCTCGCCAGGCATCGAAATTTGCACCCGCCAGCTTTTCAATGGCGAAAAGGCTTATATTGTGATCAACCATACCCCTACTGGAAAAACCCTTCAGATGCCCTGGCCAGTTTACGATCACCTGACTGATGTCGAATTCGATCAAGCGCTCGAATTACCTCCATATCAGGTGGCTATCCTCACCCAGGTGAAGGGTTAAGAGAACAACCTGTGTCTTACATAATTACTGACATGTTTCTTTTTGGGGATATCGAGCACAGTATTTTGATGATTTGGGGTAATGGTGGAATCTCCCCAGTTGCTAAAGATTCGACTCGCATAACTATCATACGTGGAGGAGTGTTCGATGAGTAAGGGTGGGGTCCTTCAAGTCAGCACTGGAGACTACATAATTCAGACTGAGAACCTCCAGCGGGTATATCAACTCGGTATGCGAGCGATACAGGCTCTTCGTAGCATAGACCTGAAGGTTGAGTCAGAACGATTAGTGGCGCTTAAAGGACGTTCAGGGAGCGGAAAGACTACCCTCTTGAATCTTATCGGGGGATTAGATCGTCCGACTTCAGGGCGTGTCAAGGTATTTGGGCGGGATCTTGCAGAATTGGATGAAAATCAGCTTGCCTTGTGGCGCAGGTGTGAATTGGGTTTTGTCTTTCAATCGTTTGGCTTGCTGCCCACCTTGTCTGCCTACGAAAATGTGGATTTGATGCTGCGGTTAATCGATGTGCCCAGGGTGGAGCGGCATGAAAGGACTTTGCGTTGCCTGGCGCTGGTGGGATTGAAGAAGTGGATGCATCATCGTCCTCATGAGTTGTCTGGTGGTCAGCAGCAGCGGGTTGGAATTGCGCGCGCCCTGGCGAACCACCCTCGGTTACTCCTGGCTGATGAACCGACTGCTGAATTGGATAGCAACACTGCTGGCGAAATCTTGGGTCTTTTCCAACAGATTGTAGAGACAGAGAGAATCACCATATTGATGTCATCCCATGATCCACTCGTTGATAAATTTGTAGACCAAATTATTATGCTGAAGGATGGGCAAATAACCATTCCAGAAGGTGAATAATAGCGAACCTACAGTAATTTGGGTGAGGGGAGGAAAAAAGAGGATAATATAAGAAATAGGTGACCCCGGAAGGACACGGCATGTATGCCGCCGAACCTTCAATCTAACGATTAAGAGTCGTTTCGTGCATAGATTAAAACTGAGGACGAAAATCCCCGGTGATGAGAGGGTTTGGATAACCGGGTAGTTCTGGCTGCAAGCGTGCAGGTAAATTTCACAGTTATTCGCCATATTTCCTCAAAACCCCTTGACCTGGAGTCGACTCCAGGTGGTGCACTTATCGATGGAGGTGCTCCATGAAAATTTCGGAAGCCAGTGAACGGTCTGGACTTTCAGCGAATGCGCTGCGCTACTATGAGCGGATTGGCTTGCTCCCTTCGGTCAGACGCAACGAAAGCAGCATCAGGTATAACAACTACTTGGGTGACCTGCGAACCCGTTCCCGAAGTCGTTGTTACAGCAATGAGCGGTAGAGTCTTCGTTGTTGGTTGTTTCTTGAAAAACAAATAATCCCGAGCTGTTCCTGGATGGGTGACTTCTACTGCAATCGCTTTGGCCGTGTCCATGCTAGTCCCCACCATTACCCAACAAATGCGTAACTTCTACATAATTAGAATTCTTCCTTTGATCATGTGGTTCCATACTGTTCCCAAGCTCGAATCAAAGCCATGTAGTGATTGATAGGTGTCTCGTAGTGCACAGCGTTTGATGCTCCAAAAACATATGCCCCATCAGATTTTAAATCCAACAACAAATTTCGCGATGTTTTGTAAATTTCCTCTTCCGGTCCAGTATATAGCAATCCACAGTCGATGTTTCCACAGAGACATATCCTAGAGTCAACCTGCTCCTTTACTTTTCTAATATCCATCCCCGCAACAGGATCGATGGCTTGCAAAGCATGGATTCCGCTGGTTATCAGATCTTCTAGAATCGGGTTTATCATGCCATCTGTGTGTAAAATAGCATACAAACCCATGGTTTTTATTTCGCTTGCCCATCTTTGTAGATATGGGAGCACAAAACGTTTCATATATTCAGGTTTGAAGAATGGGCCGTGATTATCGGCTAAGTCCCCAGCTGAATAAACAGCTTCCACCCCCACATCGCGCATCTTTTTCGCAGTTTCGATACCATTGATGTACCTTCGTTGTGCAATAACATCAACTTCATCAGGTGCATCCACCAGTTTATAACAAAAATCGACGTAGTCAGCCGGGTCAGGCATACCCATAACGCCACCAACACTTGCTATAATCATGATTCTGCCGCCGACGAGTTGATAAAGCTGCTCAGCCAATTTATACCTGGCTTCTGATGGCAGCCAATAATATGAGGGGGTACCAGGAGCCGTCTCCCAAAAACCATCTGGAATAGTGATCGATGCAAAGTGCAGGGATTCGGCAGCTTCAGCCATTAATTGGGCATTCGTCTCAATTGCTTTTGCCTGATCAGATGTTGATAGGGCCTCGAATTTGCGCCCAATTACGATCTCCCTACCCGCGACCTGATCCCAACAATGGAAGTGGATTTCCCAAAGTGGAACAACATTTTCCGGCTTTCCTCCTTCTAAAGCCGTTTTCATACAATCTCTGTAATTTACCTCATTCATTAAAAAACGTCTCCTCTTGTAATCTTGATAACAACAGCATGCTCACAAGGTTTTACCAAATATCTGATGCAATTTATAATTGACTAATTAGAGCCATGTTTTGAACACAGTTCTTATATTTTCCTTGGAGTTGTCTTTTCCCCATTCACAATGCGCGATGACACCACCTGAACTGTCGTCTAAAACACGTCGCACGCGCATTACCGCTTCGCGAACCGCATTCAAGTCACCAAAAGGTAATACATTTTGTCGGTCAATCTCGCCCCAAAACGTGACTTTTCCCTTATATAAGCGGGCTAGTCCTTCAATGTCCATGCAGAAAAGTTGAGAATTTATGGCGTCAATCCCGACCTCAATGAGATCACCAAAAATTGCCTCGATGTTGCCATCAGTGTGGAAAAAGGCAAACTTACCTGCTGCATGAATTAGATTACAATATTCTTTGTAAAGGGGTTTGAATAACTCTCGCCAAGTCTTTGGATTGATGAGGAGCGAGTTGTTGGTTCCCCAATCATCCATAAAAAAAATAGCATCAACGTTAGATTCACACCAAGCACGAATATCTTCCAGATAGAATTCATGCACTATCTCAAGTAAGGTGCGTACTTCGGCTGTACCGTAAGCAATGTCAATGAATAAGTTCTCTGTTCCACGCAGGAATTGTAAACGTTCAAAAGGGCGAGCCGTTACATCGGAGAGCATAAATTGGTCACTCTCGTCGCACATCTGATTTACATTGGATAAATCCCGCTTGCGAACCAAATCCCACGGTGGTTTATATGTCTTCAGATCGAACCAGTTTTCCAATACCGGTTCTTTGACTTCGCCAATAATCCCCGGTTCCCCGATATACCAAACACTTCCCCAGTCATCAGTATAATGTCCAGTTTGGCCATAAGCATTTATAACTTTATCATCCCAACCAGGGTTTAGCTCACGATTCTGGATATCCAATGGGAATTCTTGAAGCACTTCAACCAGTTCATTTTTTCGAAACAGCCTGATGTAAGGCAGCGCCCAGAGGTCTCGCGGCGTGCGGTCTGGAGCTGTGAAAGTTAACGCGGCTTTTACTCGTTCACGTCCCGTCATCAATAGAGGTACCCTTTCGTTTACAAGGATTTTGAGATAAATCCCACGCTAAGCAATATATTGGCATACAGGCGCGTGTCACCGGTTGCAATCGCCACGCAACTTTGACGTTCAAGCGCCAGTTCGTAAAATGCACAGCGCTCATTGGCTCGCAATTCAAACCCTTACAACAGTTGGCGAAAATCTGCCCAGATGGCCGGTTCCGTGCTAGCGTCGGCCCTCATCACCTCAACCGCTTCAATCAGTACAGCGGAGGTAACTGCTTCTAGCACCTGTGGGACGGTCTCACAATCTGGCATCAGGTTCAGATGAATACGCTCGGCAGTGGGATTGAAATTGGTCTAAAAGGCAAAATTACTGGCCGAAATCAGGACTTTCCTCGCCAGGTCCAGCCGCTGCCAACACCTGGATCAACGACGGGTGAATCAGTTTTGATTTCATGGATCAGTTGCTCTCCAGGGTCAGACGCGTTCGTAACTCGCCATCAACATCTCGTAGATTTCGTCCCGGCTGGCGATACGCGGATTGTTTTTGTAATCCGGCAGCACATGGCTGTGATCGGCAATCGCGACCACATCTGTTTCCGAAGCGCCCAGAGCCTTCAACCCCAGCCACATGCCGATCTTCTTGAGCAGATCATCCAGCAATTCACATGATTGTTCGGCGGCTACATCATCCGGCTGGTTAATGAGTGCCGGATCGAAAATGCGCCCCATAGCAGCGAACTTTTCCACTGCTGTTGGGTATGTAAAGCGTGTGAATTGGGGGTAAACTACCCCGAGTGCTTCACCATGCATGATCTGCGGACATTGCCCGCCAATGGTCATACCGATGCCGTGTGGTAGGGTCACACCTGCATTGGCAATGCACAATCCTGCAAGCGTATCCGCCCAGGCCATTTTCGTGCGAGCTGCTTGATTGGCACCGTCCTTAACTACAACAGTAAGGTTTTCGGCTACCAGCCGGATCGCCTCAAGTGCCAGATAATCGGTGTAGGGTGTGCCGTTGATATGTATATAACTTTCAAAGGCATGGCAAAATACATCGAATCCAGTAGAAGCGGTGATATGGGGCGGCAGCGTCTCCATCAAATCTGGGTCAACGATGGCAATTTTCGGATAGATACTGGCATTATAGATGGCTGATTTGGTCTTGGTCTTGGTCTCGGTCATCACCGCGACCTGAGTAACATGTGAGCCAGTACCCGAAGTGGTCGGAACAGCAATAACGGGCAGGGTTTTTCCGGTCAGAGGTGTTTTGAAGTAAAGGTAATCCCAGGCAGTGCCAGGATGAGTCGCCTCGACTGCAATTGCTTTGGCAGTATCCATGCTGGAACCTCCGCCAACGCCCAAGACAACATCCGCTTTATGCAACTTAGCCAGCTGTGCACCGGCAGTAACGCAATCGGTAGTCGGGTTGGGTACCACGCCGTCAAAATGGGTACATTCAACGCCAGCCTTAATAAGGCTGCGCTTTACCCGGTCGATCCTTGGCTCGAATACAGCATTGACAGGTCTTGAAACGATCAAACAGCGCTTGCCGAACCTGGCAGTGGCCTCACCGGTTTCTTCCAGCCGGCCGCTCCCAAAACGAAGTTCGGTGGGTTGGAAATACGTGAAGGATTTCATAATTTGGTTCTCCCTAGAGGTCAATCATGACCTTGATATACCTGCCGTCAGAAGTTTCGATCGTTTCATAGGCTTGCACATAATTTGCAAATACGAAACGGTGTGTGATCATCGGATCCAGGCGTAGCTTACCAAGCGAGACAAGTTCGATCGCGTGCTCGTAATCTGCCTTTTGATACATCAATGTTCCAATCAGATTTAACTCACGATCTTGCACCAGACCCAGATCGACAACTGGCTTCTTCCCAAAGACACCCACAACGATGATCGTACTGCCCTTACGCGCATTCGCCACTGCCTGAGTGATAGTATCCTGAACCCCCACGCATTCCAAAATCAAGTCAGCCTTATCTGGCCCAAAGGTATTCAAGAGTGCATGGCTGAGATCCTCTTGCTGCGGGTTGATCCCGTGCTCAATGCCACATTCACGGGCTTTCTGTAACTTATATTCACTGATATCTGTAATCATTACTTCCTTGGCGCCCATTGCGATAGCAACCTGAGCTTCTAGGTTGCCGATCGTTCCGGCTCCCAACACCAGGACATTCAAGCCATCCACGCTCCCATACCGTGCAAGGGCATGAACTGCGACTGAAATCGGCTCAATCATTGCGGCCTGATCGATTGAGATTGACTCGGGCAGCTTCAACACCAATTCGGCCGGGACCGGAAAATATTCTTGTGCCGCGCCGTTGGTTTGAAAGCCCATTACCTTGAGGTGATCGCAGATATGGTATAAACCATGCCGGCAAGGGTAACACTCGCCACAGGTCACCTGGGGCATAAAGACCACTTTATCACCCAGCGAAAAGCCTTTAACTTCTTTACCTAACTCAGCGACCAGCCCCGAAACTTCATGCCCTTGCACAACCGGATAACTGGTATAAGGGTGCAGCCCGTGGTAGACATGGATATCTGAACCACACACGCCGATACGTTTTACCTGGATCAATACTTCATCGGGTTGGGGTATTGGACGCGGAATCTCACGAAATTCAATGTTCCCCGGGTTGGTCATTATTGCTTGCTGCATAGCATATCCTTTTTCCTTTTAAAAATATGATAGCGGTCGTCCCCTATGTAACCAGGGACGACCGCAAACTATGCAATTATTGTTACTTGGTGACGACTGCTCTGGAAATATAGAGTGTGTCAAGCGGGGATATGAACCAGTTCGTTACATAATCCTGGATCATAATCGCACTGGCAGGAACAATCAACGGCACAATCGGGCTTTCTTCCATCAAGATTTTCTCGGCTTGTACCATCAAATCGAGCGCTACCGCTTCATCGGTGGCGACACGCGCCCGGTTGATGAGATCGTCGTATTCGGGGTTCGCCCAACGGGTGGCATTATCGTAAGCCGTCGAGGTGAAGAGATCGAAGAATGTCATGGGGTGAACATAGTCGCCGCCCCAGCCGCCGAAGGCGATATCGTACTCGCCATCAATAATCATGGGGAAGAAGAGCTTGGAGTCAACTGACTGGATTTCGGTCTGGATACCCAGGTTGACCAGCAGCATCTGTTGAATAATCTCAGCATCTTTGGCCCAATTTTCAAAAGTGTGCAGTCGGTAGACTGGTAGACCCTCACCGTTGGGATAACCGGCATCGGCCAGCAAGGCCTGAGCTTCTTCAACCTGTGCAGTTACAGTGAGCCCATTATCACCGGACACTTCCCGGAAGTCTTTACCGTCAAGGATAAGTCCGCCGGGAACTACTCCCAAGATCGGCTTGGAGGTGATGTTGCCAAGACCGTCCAGATAGCTTTTCCGGTCGATTGCCAGGTTGATTGCCCTTCTGACTTGTTGGTTGTCCAGGCCGGGAGTTTCGTTGTTTAGGCGCAGGAAGTTGATCCTGAGTTGATCATACGCGGTCAGCCTGTCATCAGTGGTCAGGAGATTAATCAGTTCAGTGTTGGGAACGCCTGCGATGCCATCGACATCGCCTGCAATAAAGGCGTTGTAGGCCGTATTTTCATCAGCGATGAAAGAGAAACGTAGATTATCGATCGTGATGGAATCGGCATCCCAATAGTTCTCATTTTTCACAGCCGTGATGTAGGATCCGATTTTGTACTCTGTGAACTTGAAGGGGCCGTTCGAAATCGCAGTTTCGGCATTAAAAGGCCACTTTTCGGGATCAGCTTCGACCATATCCTGGCGGACGGGATTCCAGACGCCAGCCAGTAGTGCTTGCGGGAAATAGGCCGCCGGCATATTGAGCTTGACTTCCAAAGTGAGATCATCCGTGGCTTTGATGCCAACTTCCTCAGCGCCAACTTCACCCTGCGCAAACGCCGAACTGTTATATATAAACATCTCGACAAACCAGCTATAGGTTGAAGCAGTTTCCGGCATCAGCGCGCGTAGCCAGGAATACTCGAAATCTTTAGCAGTCAGCGGTTCGCCATCAGACCACTTAAGTCCTTCTCTTAGATGGAATGTATACTCAGTTCCATCCTCGCTAACATCCCAGCTTTCCGCTGCCCCAGGAACAATATTGCCTTTATCATCAACCGTCACAAGCCCCTCATAGAGTGCAGCATAAAGGGTGGACTGGACGCTGCCCTGAGAAACGCCGGGGTCGATACCCGGGGGTTCGATCAGAAAAGCATAATGGAAAGTTACCGGCTCTGCAGGAACGGCTTCTGGTTCTGCGGGTTCTTCTGTGGGTTCGATGGGTGCTTCGGTGGGTTCAACCGGCGCCTCGGTGGGTTCAGCCTGTGCCTCGGTGGGTTCGGCGGGCGCCTCGGTCGGCGGTAAATCTTCCTGAATAGACTGCGTCGGCTGCGGTGCACAACCTATCAGCAGTAACAATAAAACGAGCGATGTTACTAGAAATGTAATGAGCTTTTTCATCTTGTTATCTCCATTATTTGAATATAGTTCGAAAACACGAATTTCCAATCAGTTGCTGATCTTCTACTTATCTTTGTTTTTCAATCCATATACCTACCTCCTTTCCAATCGTCCTAAATTTTATCGCTGATGCATATCCTTGTAGTTGTCAAAACAAGTGGCAGGCTACAAAGTGGTTTGGGGTGATCTCTTTGAGCATCGGGCTGACCTCTTTGCAGATATCCATACATTCCGGGCATCGTGTCCTGAAGCGACATCCGGAAGGAGGATTGGAAGGGCTGGGGATCTCACCTTCAATTGAAACCTCATCCTTCATTTGGGCGATCCTGGGATCGGCAATTGGAACTGCGCGCATAAGGCCGATCGTATATGGATGCAGTGGGGCGCGGTACAGCTCCTCACTGATTGAAACTTCCACGAGCTGTCCCACATACATTACTGCCATGCGCTTTGAGATGTACTTTACCATGGCAAGATCGTGGGCGATGAAACAATAAGTCAATCCCAACTGTTCTTGAAGCGATTGCAGCATGTTCACCACCTGCGCCTGAATGGATACATCCAAGGCGGAAATCGGTTCATCGCAGATTATAAAATCCGGTTGGGTAATAATTGCTCGTGCAATACCGATACGCTGGCGCTGACCGCCCGAGAATTCATGTGGATACTTCCCCATGTGAGCCGGTTCTAAGCCGACCTTGCGCAAAGATTCAGCAACACGCTCCTCATACTCCGACTTGGGGCAGAAATCATGGGCGGTCAGCGGCTCTGTTACGATTCGTTTGACCGTCATGCGCGGGTCGAGCGATGCATAAGGATCCTGAAAAATCATCTGGATGCGACGACGGTATGGCATGAGTTCTTTTTCGCCAAGCCTGGCGATATCTGTTCCATCAAAGATCACCGAACCAGATGTCGGATTATACAAACGAATCATCGTGCGGGCGACCGTTGATTTACCACAGCCCGATTCGCCGATCAGGCCAAATGTTTCTCCCTTGGTAATCGAAAAAGAGATGTCATCCACGGCCTTGATGGCTGGTTTCTTGCTCAAAAAACCGCCGCCGCCAAAATACTTTTTCAGGTTTTTTACCTCGATCAAGTGCTGTTCACCCATTTACTGGCCTCCTTGGTCGGATTGCCCCGGCATTTCAGGGTCCAGTAGCCAGCACATGCTGTGGTGCGTCGGACTGAGTTGGAAATAAGGCGGGCGGTGCTCAATGCACACTTTCATGGCCTTATCGCAACGTGCATAGAACGGACATCCCTTGGGCGGCTCGAGCAGACTGGGTGGCGTCCCGGCGATTGAAAACAGACGGTCCCCACCGACCTTATTGACATCAGGGATAGATTTCTTTAATCCAATCGTGTATTGGTGTGCGGTCTCGTAGAATATTTCTTCAACCAGCCCTTCCTCCATGATCATGCCGCCATACATGACGATGACACGCTTACAGGTTTCCGCCACAACTCCTAAATCATGTGTAATCAGGATGATGGAAGCACCTGTTTCCTTCTGAATGTTGCGGATTAATTTCAGAATCTGGCTCTGAATGGTGACATCCAGCGCAGTCGTCGGTTCATCCAGGATGAGTAGTTTGGGGTTGCAGGCGATGGCAATGGAAAACATCACCCGCTGGCGCATACCGCCGGATAATTCAAACGGGTATGAATCCAGATGCCTCTCCGCCTCAGGGATCTTGACCATCTCCAGTAACTGCTCGGCCTTCTTACGGGCTTGCTCTTTGCTGATTTTCTTATTAAATGCCCGGATGCGTTCCACGATCTGCGTTCCAACCCGGATGGTCGGGTTCAAACTGGTCATCGGTTCTTGAAATACCATGCCGATTTGAGTGTTACGCAGCCTGCGCAGATTTTCTTTGGACATCCCAAGGACATTCTTGCCATCATAAAGGATCTGACCATCAACGATCTGACCAGATTCGTGGAGCAGGCGTATGACTGATAGACACAGAACAGATTTACCTGAGCCGCTCTCTCCCACAATACCGACAATCTCCCCATCTACCAGATCAAAACTGACATTCCGAACCGCCTGCACCTCACCTGAAAATGTAAAAAAGGAGGTACGCAGATTATTCACTTCCAATAACGGTTGAACACTCATTCAAAGCGTCCTTAAACACGTAGTTTCGGATCCAGCGCATCACGCAAGCCATCACCCAAGAAATTGAACGCAAACATTGTCAGACTGATGGCAATACTGGGTAACAAGATCTGATAGGGAGATGAACGAATCGCGCTAAGACCTTCGTTGCTCAAAATACCCAAGGAGGGCATTGGAGGCCTCACACCGAGACCTATAAAACTCATAAATGCTTCTCCCGCAATCGCTCCGGGAATACTTAAAGTCGCAGAAACGATTATCGGGCCAATGCTGTTAGGGAGCAAATGATTGAGAATGATTTTAAAAGGCGATATGCCGACACTTCTTGCCGCAAGAACAAATTCCTGCTCTTTCAACCCCAGGACCTGGCCCCTAACCAGCTGCGCCATCCCAAGCCAGGAAGTCAGCGCCATGGCAATCAGGATGTTGTAAACCCCTTGTCCAAGATAGACCATTAACAGGATGATATAGATTATGCTCGGGATCGCCATCAGGATCTCCACCACACGCATCATCAGGATGTCTGTGTTGCCGCCATAGTACCCCGAGATTCCACCGTAAATCACGCCAATCAACATGGTGCTAATCGTCACGGTAAACGCCACCAATAAGGAGATACGACCACCATAAAGCAGTCTGGTGAGCATATCTCGGCCAAGAGAATCCGTACCTAGGAGATAGTTCTTATTCCAGGTTGTCTTGCGCTGCGGCAATGGTTCTTGGTTTTCATTCAAAAACTTGATGCTGCCCCCCGAAAAGTTGAGATAATATGGGTTTCCGTTATGTTCAAAGATGAACATCTTGTCACTCAAATTTGCCGATACCGGCGCCAATTCCTCGCTAACATAACCGTTCTCCTGCGCCAGGAAAACTTTCAAATCTGGGTGCACAAAAAAAATTGTGCCATCACTCGACGTATGAATTTCTATGCGCGGCGGCATGTTGCGGAGGGAGAGTTGCTGTGCTTCATAGGTTTTACCGGTAAGGAGGGGGCCGAATATGGATGCAAGCATAATCATGATAATGACAAAAATCGAGGCGATGGCCACTTTGTTTTTAAAAAGCCTGCGTCGAACATCCTGCCAATAACTTAGCGTTATTCCCGTGATGGTTTCCGCGTGTTTATCTTCCTGTGGCAACGGTGTCCAGTCCTTGACAAGCTGTTCTTGCTGAGTATCGATCATAACGGTTGCTTTTCTCCTACTTTTCATAGAGCTTGATGCGCGGGTCGATGAGCAAATAAATGATGTCAATGAGAAAAACTGCAACGACCATAATGACGGAAGAAAGGATTGTCAGACCCATCACGGCAGTATAATCGCGGTTTGTGATCGAGAAGACGAAATATCTACCCAATCCGGGCACGGCAAATATTTTCTCAATTACAAAAGTACCGGAAAGCATGGCGGCAAATATCATGCCCAGAGATGTCGTAACCGGAATGAGCGAATTGCGCAGCCCGTGTACGATGATAATCCTGGAGCGGGACAGTCCTTTTGATTCGGCTGTGCGCATATAATCCTGGCTGAGTGTATCCAGCATGCTGGAACGTGCCAGTCTGGCAATGCCACACACCGGCCCGATCGCAAGACAGATCGCCGGCAGTATATAACCCCGGTAGCTTTCCACACCGAATGTGGGAAATAACTCCACTTTTATCGAAAAGAAGTAGAGTAGAAACGTTGCCATCACAAAGGAGGGCACAACCACCCCAACGGTCGATATGACCATGGCAATGCGATCCGCAGGTTTATTGCGGTTGAGCGCCGCCACAATGCCCATTGGCAGTCCCAGCAGAATAATGAGGATAGTAGCGGCGGCGCCCAATGTGGCAGAAGCAGGCCAGCCATCCGCCATCATTTCGTTCACCGTCTGACCGAAGTAGACATACGATGGGCCGAAATCGAATCGGATTATTCCGAGAAGATAATCAAAATACTGCTCAATGACGGGTTTATCGAGGTTATATTTTGCTTCAAGGGCTTCTTCTACGCTGGGTGGAAGCACCCGGTCAAAGGAGAACGGGCCTCCCGGTATTGCTCGCATGAGGAAGAAAGTAGCCGTGATAATGATGAATAGGGTGATCAGCATCATTGCGAAGCGCTTGAGAATATAATTCAGCATTCTTTTTCCTGCTCTTTCCGCTCGATTATGTGTACTCGGTTGGATTCTTTGTGCTGCAGGGCGGCTAAAACACGTTCGTTGCTTGTATAATCCATGATTTCTTCGTTTTGATTTATGAATTAGCTTTGCAAGGATAAACAAGATTGGCGCACGATCAATTCACACTCAAGAATTACACGCTTTTCTGCCACTGGTTGATTATTGATAAGTGCCAGGATCATCTCGGCAGCAGTTTGACCAATTTTATGAGTCGGCTGCCTTACGACCGTGAGTGGAGGATTTGTAACTGCCGCCCATGGATGATCATCAAAAACGACAATTCCCAGATCTATTATACAATCTATATTGAGCTCTGCCATTTCCAACAAAGCACCCAACGCCAATAGATTGTTGTTTATAAAGACTGCATCAGGTTTATCCCCCAGGCTAAAGAGCGTCCTAAACGCTTGCCGGCCTCCATCAATACTTAGTTGAGATGGAATAATCCATTGACGGTTGAGTGGAATATTGGCATCTTTCAGAGCTCGACAATATCCATCCAGGCGTTTTCGCATAGTGGATAGGCGCTCTAAACCAGCCAAAACGCCTATTTTATGATAGCCACATTGGATCAGGTGCTGAGTACCCATATAAGCACCGGCTTGGTTATCCACACCAACATAAAAACCATCAAAATTATCAAAAGCGCGATCTACAAAAACAACAGGGGTATGCTGTATTTCCGCTTTGGATAGCTCGATCCAAGGTTGGCTGGTAGCTGCTGCAATTATTCCATCGACTCGTTGACCTAAGAGCAGGTCGAGATAATGAGCCTCATACTCCAGAGTTTCGGTTGTATTACAGATAATTAATGCATAATCTTTAGGACGAAGGATCTCTTCAACGCTAAGCAGAATTTCTCCAAAAAATGGGTTAGACGCGTCAGAGATAAGCATCCCGATTGTCCCGGTTCGCTTGGTTGTTAAGCTGCGAGCGGCGGCATTCGGCCGGTATTGAAGTTCATCAATAGCCTGCAATACTTTTTGGCGCGTATCTCCCTCGACAAAGCGAGTTTCGTTAATAACATGAGAAACTGTCGTCTTTGAAACTCCGGCCAGGGCAGCTACATCTTTGATCGTCGCTCGGGGCACAGCGCCTCCTTATAAGATGAATTGTGTGAATGCTAAATAATCAGATAAATTTGCCTTAGGAAACCGGTTGCGCAACCGGTTTCCTAAATTGTAGCAAATATCCACATCATAGTCAAGATGATTTATACCTACGTATGCAGACTGCTCGAGTATTCTCTGTTTGCCGAATACCGATAAATCAATATAGACCAGCCAATCCTTGCATTCGATTCTGTCCACCGGGGAATTATTAGGTTGTAAAGAGATTTTTAATTGGGTGACCAATAAGCCTCGAATCCAAAATAGATTTTATAATGTTATTTGCCCGGGCCTGGGCCATGGAATTCGTGTGAGCGGTGAATGAACCGCCTTTCCATCAGTCGGACAGAACTGGAAACCGATCAAGGATACCAGACTCTCTCATGAGCGCTTCAACATCACTCAGCTCTAGAGGGGCATCAGAAGTAAAGTTTTCTATCCCTTCCTCCGTGACCGTCACCGTATCTTCTACTCGGATGTAGAGTCGTTCCTCGGGAATCCACATCATTGGATCAACCGCAAAGACCATACCAGGTTTAAGTTCTTTGCCTCGATAATGTCCAACATCATGCACGGCCATTCCTACACAGTGCGACATGTGATAAGGAAACTCGAGTGCCCGCCGCGCCGCTGCCTCATAGACCTCCTTCGAAAACTCGGTGTTTTCAATAACATTAAGCATCTCAGCAGCAGCTCTTTGTAGGATCCACGTATCTGTGAATCCTGGGCGGATTAGATTCAAAAGGACCTTGTGATATTTGACTATAAAGCCATACAACTCTCGTTGCAAAGACGAGTAATGCCCGTTTACCGGCCACATCCGACCAATGTCGCTAGTGTAATAATGGTAATCGGGTGCACAATCGACCAGCACCAGATCGCCATCCAGCAAAGGGCAGTTGTTGGCGCTGTAATGCCCATACCAGGCATTGTCACCACCAGCAACGATGGCGTTGTACCCAGCATCTCGCGCCCCATTGATCAAATAGTGATAGCGCATCGCAGCATCAAGCTGATATTCGATGACGTCTGGCCTTGTTGAACGCATGGCCTCGATGGTGCCAAGTGCGCTCAATTTGCCGGCCTTACGCAGCAACGCCAATTCCTGTTCACTCTTGATCAGCCGCAGATCGTCCAGCGTCGGACTCAGGTCTCGGATTTCGGCCATAGGATAGCGTTCATGTAACTTTGAGACGAAGTGTCGCATCCGGTCCAAGCGACCGTCCCAGGGATCTGAAAAAATCTCTTGCTGCGCCCGTCGTAAGGTATCGCTACTCATCTTTTCCCTTTCACCCTGACGCATTGGCGTATAAAGAATACGTACATTCTCCAGGTACTGGGCCAGGAATTCGATCCCCAATACTTGATCGATACCCGTTAGTTCCTGGACAAGACCGGCATTCTCTGCCGAAAGAATCTCGCCTTCAGTCTCCAACTGTGCTTTGCTTTGATGGGCAAGAAAGAGCGTGCTGGTCTGGTTTATGCCATCTAAGAAGAGATAGGCATGCGGTGTTTCTACGCCACAGAGATAATAAAAATCATTGTTCTGCCGAAAAACAGCATGACCGGGATTTTTGGCAGAACCTTGGATTAAAGCCACGGCCTGGGAGCCAATTGCCTGGTATACTTTTTCCCTTCGAGTTTGAAATTCCCCTTTTGTAAAATCTGATTGGTACATTGCATTCATCTAAATTCTCCTTTGTGGGCATTATGTAAAAAAGCCACCAACAGTTTAATTGTGCTCTCGATGTCCTCCACGCTACACATTTGAACCGTCGAATGCATATACCGTGTCGGTGGACCAATCGTGCACACCCTCGCTCCTGTTCTGTGCCGCTGAATGATCGAGGCATCCGTACCACCGCCCAGATTGATCTGGGTCTTAATCCCCTCCTTCTGGGCGAGCTGCAGCAAAAATTGAAACAACTTGCGGTCGCTGATTGTAAGATTATCCATAGCATAGATCCCTGTACCGGCCCCCATGATGCAGTGTTTTTCCTCCTCTTTGGCATAGGGGACGTCAGACGCCAGGCTGCCATCAAGCGCGATACCCACATCAGGCTCAATCGCATAGGCTGCAGTGGGCACACCGCGCAGACCAACTTCCTCCTGCACCGTAGCAACCGCATAGACATCTACCTGGCACTCGTTGATACGTTTCATCGCTTCGAGCATCGCGTACACGCCAACGCGGTCGTCAAAGTTCCTGCCAATAACCACATTGTCATTCATCTCGTCAAAAGATTGTGACAGACTGATGACATCACCAATGGAGACCAGGTTCGAGATCGTTTCCCTGTCCATCCCGGTATCAATAATAAGCTCCTTGATATCCAGTACTTTTTGCCGGTCTTTGTCACTCATGATCCAATTTGGCTGTGGTGCAATCACCCCTTTGACATCCTGTCGACCATGAATGATTACACGCTGCGCAACCAGCGTCCGGGGGTCGAAGCCACCGATAGGCATAAAGCGCACAAAGCCGTCGCAATCGATATGCTTGACCATAAAGCCGATCTCGTCCATGTGTGCGGCTAGCATCACTTTTAGCGGTATCGAGCTCTGCTCAGTGTGGACACCTCTTTTAAACCCGATGACATTACCGATCTTGTCAACGTGCACGCTGTCGCAGACCGGCTCAAGTTCAGCCTTAATGACCAGTTGAACCGGATCCTCAAATCCAGACACGCCTGGTGTATTGCTTAAAACCCTCAGTAGTTCCATTTCATTTTTTCCTTATCTTATAGCATCTATCATGTATCGTTCCACTTTGGTTTCATCGAGTTGGACCCCGAGACCAGGTCCTGTCGGAACATGCAAATAACCGTCCTCAAGGGGCAGCGTAAACACCTGGTCAAACGGGGGTTCAGCCAGGTTGTCATGAAGAATGATCTCGGTGAACTCGACCGCATCTATGATGTTTCGGGTCGACGCTGCCAGGTGCAGTTTTGCCGCAACTTTGAGCCCCAAACCAAAGGCCGTCCCCAAAACGCAGCCAAGACCCGCCGCCTCTGCCAGAGCGGCGATTTTCTTGGCGTTGTAAAGTCCCCCAGCCTTGGCTACCTTGATATTAATCACATCAGCCGCGCCCTGCCGGATGATATTCATAACATCATGAGTGCTGTAGGCGCTCTCGTCTGCCTCGATCAAAGTGTCGACGGATTTTCTAACCAGAGCCATTCCATCCAGGTCCCAGGCAGGCACCGGCTGTTCAAGCAATTCTAGTCCGACATCGTATTTTTCTGCCAGCCGGCACAGTCTGATGGCTTCTTTTGGAGTATATCCCTGGTTGGCATCGGCCCTGATAGAGATCCCCTCACCAACGGCTTCCCGGATTGCCTTCAGCCTGATGGCATCTTCATCAGGATAACCTCCTATCTTGGGTTTGAAAGCCCTCACCCCTTGTTCAACATATTCCGCACAGAGTTTGGCCATCCCATCCGGCGTTCCGCCTGCTATTTCGATGGCGACAAGCACCCGGTCCCGGCAGCAACCCCCAATAAGGTCGTAAATCGGTATTTCAAGAGCCTTGCCGAGAAGGTCGTGCAAAGCCAGATCAATACCCGATCTGGCGCATGTGTTTCCGCGATAGTCGAGTAAGTGCAGGATCTCCTCCCGGTCGAAAGGATCTTTCCCTATGAGCTTTGGACCAAAATACCGCTCAATGGCGTACTTGACCTCCTCGAGAGGCTCTCCGAAAAAACCAATGTCTGTGGCGGCCTCACCGACTCCGATGATTCCTTCGTCTGTCTCAACGGTCACGATTACATAACTGAGAGTGAGATCGGGAATGTATGAGAACCCGCGAATATTACGGCCCCACTCTCGCTTGGTACCGGCCATTTCCGTGGAATACGGTGGAGACTTCCAGGGAAGACTGACGGCTATTGTAGACACATTAGAAATCTTCATTAGGCAAAAAGATCCTTTCCGGGCAGGTGCTCCCTATCTGACGGTGCAGTTCAAAACCTCAGACGCTCCAACTGCCCTTGAGTCCAGCCAGCATGATGTGCCCATCTGTTAATCCCGAAGCAATTCTACACCTGTTCTCTATGTAAAACCCTTGATTCATCAGTGCCTCCTTACCTTAGTTATTGCCGTAATCTTGAAGCGCATCCCACTAGGTTACGATGTTCTCGGGTGGTACATGACCCTGAATCACATGGATTGGAGCAAAAACAAATCCTCCTCCTGGAGCAAGGTTTTCAATTCGGCGCCTGGTTTCGTCTCTAACTTCTTGCGGAGTACAATAAGGTATTACTCTTTGTGAATCACAACTACCACCCCATATCGTCAGATCCTTGCCGTACTCCCGTTTGATCTCTAGGATCTTGCTCATGATGGCATGGCACAGCTTCTTGTTATTGATCATCACTGAAAAGAATTTCTCGTAACCCGTCATCCACATGGCGTGCTCCCACATGCCGGGGTTCATTCGTTCCAGAATGAAGAGTTTCTTCTTCGCTTGGTCGTTAAGCTCCGCGCGGCGGGATTCGGCCGGTATTGAAATTTATCCATATCATGCAATACTTTTTTGACGCGTATCTTCCTCGACAAAGCGAGTTTCTTTAATAACATGAGAAACCGTCGTCTTTGAAACTCCGGCCAGGGCAGCTACATCTCTGATCGTCGCTCGGGGCACAGCGTCTCCTTCCAAGATAAAGTGATTATCAGATAAATAATGAGAAAAACAGGTACCGGGAAACCGGTTGCGCAACCGGTTTCCCGGATTGTAGCAAATATCTACATCGAAGTCAAGAGGATTTTTACCCCTCGTTTGCAGACTGCACGAGAATATTCTGTTCTCTGAACATCAGTGTATCCTAGTAACCTTCACAGGGATTTTTTCAGGATTGGGAGAATGCTAAGGTAGTAAGAAATCGCTTTTACGAGCTGATGAATACCATGGCATCACTGACGCTCAACCATGGTGTCAGTCTCAATGTGGTCTCCAAGCGATTGGGGCACAACAGGCTTTCTATCAACTTGGATATTTTCAGCCACGTCGATACCTATAACCAAGACAAAGCAGCAGAATGGATAATTTTCCCATTCTACCGTTAGCAAGATGACAGTCTTGCGGCATTACCCCTGCAGGTGACTCGGCATGTATGCCGCCGAACCTTCAACCTAACGATTAAGATACAGATTGTCGTGTGTCCACAGGTGCACATACAGTAGTAATGAGTATATTATGTCCAATATTTGGGGGTTCCTGCGCCCATTGAGTCTATAATTAATATTTTGTAGTACCCATTCAGAACTAAATTGCACTAAGCAAAATAATCTAATGAGGTGACTCTGCTCTATAGGTAGATATCATAAAATAACAACTTCATTGCTTAAATGTTTATCCAGGAATGAAAACACACGATTCATATTTTCGTCTGTTTCAAACAATGAATCGCCATGACCGGCTCCTTCGATAATATCAAACTCATAACGGTCACCACGAACATAATTTCTTAATTTATCTACAAACATGATGGATTGTTGCACAGGCACTAAGGTATCTAAACGTCCATGTTGGATCAAAATTGGAGGCATTTTTTCATTGATATATGTCATTGGATTCGCAAGCTCAACCTTCAGTGGCACTTCAGACAGTTTAGCTCCTAAATATCTTGATTCAGGAGAATTCGCTTCACCATGATCCGCGGGTCCGTAGCTACTTTCTTCCAACTGATCATCCATCTGAAGAAAGTCTGTCGGTCCAAACCAATCCACAGCCGCTTGTACATTACTGGGGAAATCAAGGTTTCCTAGTCTTGGATCATCAAATTCGGCTACATGGGCAGTTAAGTTGACCATTGCAGCTAAATTTCCACCCGATGAGCCACCACAAGCTGCAATGTGGTCACCATCTAGATGATACTGGTCACTGGTCGCCCTTAACCAACGGATAGCCGCTTTGATATCTTGTAAACTCGCCGGGAACACAGCCTCACCGCTCAAGCGGTAATTTGTACTAACAATTGCATAACCACGTTTCAACCCTTTTAACCAGGTTAATACATGAATATCCCGTTTATCTCCTATGGCAAATCCACCACCATGGATATATAAAATAATTGGGAAAGGTCCTTCCCCGATATCCGGTATAAAAATGTCTAGTTTTTGGGAAGCAGAGAGGGTAGCATATGATAGATCCAACCACTTTCTTTGAATCTGTGAAACATCAGCTGGTGGAATAATAATGGATGCTTCATCCACTGGTCGAAATCTCTTAATTGGTTTCATTGTTTTCTTCTTTCGAATCACTTCTTTTTGTAATGATATTAACAAATTTTCTAAACCTTAATATTTTTGTCTGATATTTCTGGCACTCCACTGGTATTCATCAAATATTACCGCCCCAAGCAAGATTATTCCCCGGACGATAAACTGGGCATAAGTACCCCAACCTGCAAGCTGCATCCCATTTCCCAATACTGCCAAAATGAATACACCTGCAACCAAAGCTGGAATATTGCCTTCTCCGCCCATGAAACTTATTCCACCAACGATGGCTGCGGTCAATACTATGAATTCAGTTCCCGGGCCAAATGACGAATTAGTCGTATTGGCTTTGGAAATCATTACCATAGTACCGATAGCTGTGAAAAACCCACAAAGGGTGTACACTGTGATCTTCATCTTACGAATATTGATACCTGAAAGACGCGATGCTTCCTCATTTCCACCTAAAGCTGTTAACCTAAAGCCGAAGACTGTTTCATAATAAACAATACTTACCAGGATTGTAATCAACAGGGTGAGAAACACATCAAATGGCAAATCCAGTACCTTTCCCCTGGTAAGAAATAGAAATGAATCTGGATAACTTCGGAACGTATTTGCTTTAGAGATTAGGTAGGAAATTCCTTGAAATACAATGCTTGTCGCTAAGGTGGCGATAAGGGGGAAGATTTTAATGCTGGATACGATTAATCCATTCAATAAACCAAGTATTGTACCCAACAACAAACCTAATGTAATTGCCAACCAGACCGGAAATTGATACACCATCATCATCATTGCTGTGATAACCCCCACCAAGGACATCTGGTAACCAACCGACAAATCGATGCCTCCTCCAATCATAACGAACGAAAGACCTATTGCGACGATAATAAAATAAGTGTTCTGGTTAATTATGTTGGTTAAATTACGGAAAGTGAGAAAATATGGACTTGTGAAGGAAAAAAGCACCATTAAGATAATAAGTACGAACATAACTGTATATTTTCTCAACCCACTGATGTTCATCTGATTAAACTTCTTGCGAAAGAAGGTAAATTTATTCGGATTCATTTTTGTTATTCCAGCTGTATCAGGAATTAAGTAAATTATCCAAAAGAATCAAATTCCAACTTTTGTCTCTGATTTCCATTGTTATCCTTGCCTTTAACAATCATTGTCACGATATCGTCAAGCGTAATTTTATTTACCTCCAGGATATCTTGACGTTTACCACCTTTAAGCACAAATACACGGTCAGCAATTGCTAAGATATCCGGAATTCTCTGAGTAATAAGTAAGATGGATATCCCTAAATCTTTAAAATTCCTGATCAGGCTTAACAATTTATTTGCTTCTGTCACCCCTAAAGCTGCTGTTGGTTCATCCATGATCAGGATTTTCGACTGAAACGCAATAGCCCGGGCACAAGCAATCATCTGGCGTTGTCCACCAGACATACTTGCTACATTTAATCTAGGGGATTTAATATCGACGCGAAGTTCCCGAATCAAATCTGCTGCTTTCTCATACATATTTCTTTTATCCAAGAAAATACCAAAAGGTCCTCGAACCAGCTCCCTTCCAACAAATATATTTCTTGTTACATCCAGATTGTTAAACAAGGCTAAATCTTGGTAGATCATGCTGATTCCCAAGTTGAAAGAATCTTGTGGAGTTTGAATTTCAGCTTTCTGTCCATTAACAAAAATCTCTCCTTCATCCGGCAGGTATGCTCCTGAGAGAATTTTCATCAATGTTGACTTGCCTGCTCCATTGTCCCCAACGATCCCCATGATCTCGCTATATCGAAGTTCCAGATTAACATTCTTTAGGGCATGAATACCGCCAAAATGCTTGCTAATTCCCTTCATCTCAACACAATAGTTAGCACTCATTGAGCCTCTATTGAATATATCCCATTTTTGAGAAAGCAATAACTATCAGGTGGAAAAAACTGAGGAAACCCAATTTCGGGGTTGATCCCCAGTTTTTTCATGTTCTTTTAGGATAGGTGATAATTTGATTTTTTATGGAGGAGGGGGGCCTGGTAAGATTAGTTCTTGTGGAACAGCAGTTGGGATTGTCAAGACTGTAGCACTTTCAACTGGTACAGAATGGAGTGCACCATCAACAGCTGTCACTAATTCAAGATCATCCCAGATATCCGCGGGAACCACTTCACCATTTAGCATTTTAACTGCATATTCCATTGTTCGCCCAACAAGGTCCCCTCCAAAACGAATGGTTCCTCGAAAAACACCCTTACCGGTGGAAGAGTCAGCAACTGCTGGTCCTTCAGCCCCAATCAAACCAATGCTGAAAACTGCTACTTTATTCAAATCTTCGATTGCACTTACACCAGGACCCTTGGCATACTCATCTATGATAGCTTGGGAAGCTCCCATTGCTCCATCGCCAGCATACGCCAGGATGAGTTTAACATCTGGGTTTGTGGTTAAGACATTCTGCATTGCGGTCTGACCAGCCTGAAACATTTCCGCTTGCACAATTTGAACTACATTCAGAGCCTCTGAGTAGGCTGGGTTGGGAATCCGATTTGCCTCGTCAACAACATCACCAGCTCCGTCGATGTATTCTCCATTCGCGTTTTTAAAGTAAGGTTCAGAGATCATCTTTAACCCATTAGATCGATCAACAGCTTCTGGATTTAGTGTAGATTCGAAAATCACTGTTTCAATCGAGCCCGGAACAGCATCAGGATAAGTTTCATCTACCCACTGCTTAGCCATAAAAGCCGCATAGTGGCCTGATAGGAACTGGTTCATATGCATAAAAGCTGTATAGGCTTCTGGATCTCCCGGGTCACCACCAGCAAAAAGAATTGAAATACCAGCTTCTTTTGCTGCTTTTAATTTTGGTACGAGGCTAGTCGGTTCAACTGCCATAACAAACATGAATTTTACATTCATGGCGGTGTAGTTTTCGATCTGTGTGGCTTGGGTATTGGCATTCCCATCTGCGCTGGCTACTTGGACATCATATTGTTCACCGAACGCATTTGTGAAGGCATCCTGAAATCCTAACATCAAGGGATTATCTAACGCTGGAAGGCAAACAGCGATGATTTGTTTTCCTTCAGCTTCGGCTTCCTCTGGTCCTGCCTTCTCTTGTGTGGTTTCTCGTTCTTCGCCAGTCTCCGGTGCAGCAGTTTCTTTTGCAGCTGCACAGGCCGATATAAAAACCATCATCAATACCATCAAGAATAAGGTGAGTTTCTTCATGTGTTATCTCCATTTCCTTTCATAATCAGGTTATTCTGTGACAATGCGCACAGGCTCTAAATAAAGCATACAGGGATTGACAAGAAAGGTCAATTCTTTCTTTCATCTAACCCATTCCAAATTGGAATGGATTATTGTTTCTTTTCCCAATTAATTCAGAAATCTAGGGATATAGAAGCGTTTCTCACAATGTTAATACTGTATGGAATAACAATATTGACAGGGAATTAATAACTCTACCGATGGGATACAAGAAAAATGGTCACCTTGTATCTTTTCCATGCCTCTTCCTGTTTTTGTCAATGAAAAAGTCGACCACTTTAACACGAAAAAACCGACCACCTGTGCATTTTGAATGTTAACAATTCACATCAAAAAACCAACCATTTTAACAACAAAAAATCGACCACTTGATTTAAAAATAGTTATGATAGAATTTCAGCACCCAAAGCGGAGGATAGGGCAACGCTGAGGAGCGACCCGAGCGCCGTGAGGGTACCGGTGTCAGGGCAGAGGGCCAATGGAAATCATCATAGCCCTCTGTTCTTTTTTGCCCTGACATTGGTCAAAAAAAAGCGATAAACCTTCCTTAGTGCTGTCCTAAGCGTTGGCGGAAGCGATAGGACTCACCAACTAACTCGATGATATTTGCATGATGTGTAAGGCGATCCAAGAGGGCTGCAGTAAGCCGCTCATCTTCAAAGATCTGTACCCAATCCGCAAACTTGAGATTGGTAGTTACGATCAAAGCCAGGCGTTCATAAAGCTCAGAGCAAAAAGTGAAAAGAGCCTGAGAACCCTGGGAAGTCAGGGGGATGAAGCCAAGTTCGTCCAAGACAACTAATTGGAGTTTGAGAGCTGAGGCAATGAACCGGTGAAAGCCACGGTCTTCCTGAGCCTGAAGTAATTCATTGACCAAGTCAGCAGCTGTCCAGAAACGAACTCTGTGACCTTGAAGACAGGCTGCACGGGCCAGGGCGATGGCTAAATGGGTCTTTCCTAAGCCAGGATTACCAACCAAGATAATGGATTCTCGCTTAAGAATATATTCTCCTCTCGCCAAATCCAAGATCTGGGCCTTGTTCAGGTTAGGAATAGCAGAGAAATCGAAATCAGCCATCTCCTTGGTCAATGGGAAACGAGCATCTTTGAGGCTCTTTTGAATGCGATTCTGTTCACGTTGGTGGATTTCCTGCTCGGTTAATGCCAGTAAGTAACGAGTGTAATCCAATTGGTTCTGTGCCGCATCGACTGCAAACGGACCGTAGTTTTTGGCAAAAGTTGGCAACCGTAGCTGCCGCAGATAACTCTCCAGCAAATCATTCTTCTTCATTGTTCACCTGACCCCGAGCAACTGATCGTATTGTTGTAAATTCACCGGCTGATTGCCGATCTGGGCCAGGTTTGGATGATGGCTCAGATCTAAGGATGTGGGTGAATTGGCAGGTTCCTGGAGTTGCCTCAAACATAGCTGTACGCCATCTTTGTGGGCTACCCCTAGCTCTACGGCCATATTCACAGCTTGTTCAACCTCTTCTGCAGGATAATCTTGGTGCAGTTTCAAGACAGCAATGAACTCTCGCACTCCCCGACCATCCGGCCAGCGGTCACGCATTTCTTTCAACAAATGCTCATATTGGGCCATTTTTTCCGCCAACGACGCATGGGGATGGCATGCTCAAACGCTCCCGGTCGTTGTTCCAGCAAAGGGAGATAATGCAACGGATCGATCACGTCTTGCTCTCGTCCCAGACAGCGAGAATGTTCGGCAATCACTTCTTGATCACAGAGCACCATGACCTGGAAAAGATGCGCTTGTAAAACCAGCTGGCTGTCGCGGTAATTCACCGGCACTGAGTAGCGATTGGTTTCGAATTGTACCTGGCTGTATGGGTTAGGCTTGACCAGGGTCAAATTCAAGCGGCAAAAAGGCTTGTCGCCTCTTTCGCTTCTTTCGTTGCTGGCTCACATAATTGTGAATCGACCCTTCGCTCCCCTCATAACCTTCCGCCCTCAAGAGCTCATAGATCTTGTGTGCTGTATATCGTTGCTTGCGGGGTAATTGATCGCTCTCCTCCAACAATTCATTTATTTTTTGTTTGTAAGGTCCTATTACCGGCGCTTTCTTTGGTTTTTTCAATTGATACGGCTGTGGCACCGGATTCACGATTGCTTTCCGTATCAATTCTCGAGAGTAACCAAACGCTCGATTGATCGCTCGGATACTCTGCTTTTCTACGAAGTAGGTCCGTCTTATCTTTTCATAGTCTTCCACCGTTTTCATCTCCT
>CAZTJD010000008.1:69411-74714 GCA_964613985.1 uncultured Anaerolineales bacterium | reverse complement strand
ACTGCTCCTGAAACTCCGGTACCATTTAGTCCTATTCTCGAGAAAGAATATCTTACAGATTCCTACCGAATTGTCGCTGCTGTATGAAAACTTGGAATTTAACATAATCATTTTAATTTTTTATCGGATAGAGGTTAATGATGGCAAATGAAATTAAACTTCCGGCTTTAACCGAAAGTATGCTAGAAGGTGTGATCATCTCAGTATTCGTGAAAGAAGGGGAATCGATTAAAGCAGGAGATGTTTTATTCGATGTGGAAACGGATAAAGCAACTGTAGAAATTGAATCTCCAGTTTCAGGGATGCTATTAAAATTATATGTTGAAGAAGGAGATGCTCCTGAGGTTGGAGATATCTTAGCAATCATTGGTGAACAGGAAGAACTGGGACAAATCTCACTCTCAAATACCAGCGCAAGTTCATCTTCAGAGGGATGGGAGAATTATGAAAATGTTAAAAAGCCGAAAAGTTTACCAGGTGTTGGCAAACCAGCTTCTCCTGTTGCGAGGAGGATCGCAAAGGAAAATAACATAAATATCAATGATGTCATTGGTACGGGTATTAACAATATGATAACAGGCGATGATGTAAAAATTTTTTTGGCGACTAACTTGAAAGAACCACATGAAATATATGAACACAATCCCAAGTATGGTGATGAAGAAGTCATAGAGCTAAAAGGGATAAGGGAAAAGATTGCCGAAAAAATGTCAATCAGCCGGAGAGAAATCCCTGAGGTCACTACATTTACAGAAGTTGATATGACTTCATTATTGGAATTCAAAGAACAACATAATTCTACGATCACAACCTATGTTGTTAAGGCTACTATTAATGCTATTCAGGAATTTCCGAATATCAACTCATCGATAATAGGAAATACCATTCATGTGAAGAAATATATCAACATCGGAGTTGCTGCTGCATCTGATGAGGGACTGATCGTTCCAGTTATTCACAATGCTGAGCATATGAGTCTTATGGAGGTTGGTAGAAGGATTTCAGAATTATCCCAAAAAATCAAGAATAATAAGTTGTCTCCAAGTGATCTGGTCGATGGCACATTCACGATCACAAACTCTGGTGTCTTTGGCTCTTTGTTTTTCACACCAATCATTAATTATCCAGAATGCGCTATCCTTGGCATGGGAAAGATCGAAAAAAGACCAGCGGTTGTTAATGACAAGATTGAGGTTAGATCATTGATGTACATGGCTTTGTCTTACGACCATCGTATCGTCGATGGCGCTACTGCAGTAAAATTCCTTAAACAAATCAAAGATCAATTGGAGAACCCGCAACAGATATTGGACAATTAGGCAATTGGCAGAAAGGAGGAGAAGACCATGATATCTGAATTGTTACGGATGAAAGTTATTGAGGGGGCGAAAACAATGCTTAAATATGGATTAGTCGTGTTAACAGGTGGAAATCTCAGTGCGAGAGATGAAGAAAGCGGATATGTGTTCATCACGCCTAGTGGCGTGGCTTATGAAACGTTGCGACCGGAAGAAATTGTCGCAGTTGATCTTGATGGAAAAATAGTTGAGGGGAAACTAAGACCATCTGTCGATTTGAATATGCACCTAGCGATTTACCAAGCGCGTTCAGATGTGTTTTCAATTGCACATACACATTCAACATATGCGACTGCTCTATCTTCCTTGGGCATGAGGCTCCCTGATATTACATCTACATTAGCATATACGAATGGTCCAGGTGGTATCGATCTCGTACCTTACTATCATGTGTTCGATCCAATGTTGGGTAAAAGTATTGTCCAAAAAATGGCAAATAGATATGCTGTGCTACTTCAAAATCACGGGGTTATGGCTTGTGGGATTAACATACATCGATGCCTTCAAATGGCACTTATGGCTGAACAGGTTTCAAAAATATACTTGATAGCTAAAAGTATTCGAGAACCTTTTGAGATGGAGCCTGATAAGGCGCGAGAAATCTTCGAACATTACACGACCCAGAATGGTCAGGAGTAAACAAAACCTATCGGAAACATGTGAGAGTCTGCTGAAAAAGTGCCGATGAAGTCATAAGTGGAAAAACAGACTAAAAAACCGGGTTTTTCTAGCTTGTAAACCCTTATTTTGCAATCCTTTCATCGAAAAGTGGTAGACTTTTCCCACCTTATTCAAAAAAATCCGTTTCTTGCACTCAAGTCATGTAAAAATGTAAAATAAGTTTAAAATAATTTTATCTACACATAAGATGTTATCGAAGTAGACCGCTTAGGATGAAGAAAAAAACTCGTTTCCTGAGCGATCCTGGTTTAATCTTCAACTGGTGATTTGTTGATTGCCTTGAAAGGGAATTGTCTTTTACCTTGGCGCGTTCCTGGTAAGCTTTGCGTATCTTTTCAATTGTTGTTCCACTGGCGATAAATATTTCCCATGGCTGACTGTTGCCCCCAGATGGGCTGTGGGTGGCAGCCTCCATGATTTTTATAACAATATCTTCGGGTACAGGCTCGGGTAGAAAATCGCGCACGCTATGACGTGAAAAAATACCTTGAGGATTTCCATAGACATATAGCTCCTGCAAAGACCTGAATCTATGGTTGTTTCCTATAAAAAACGACCACTCCTAAATTTCCTGTTCACTCTCAGATATTCTTAATAATGTTTGCGCCCATTCCGCAGCCCTTTCAGGTTCCCCGGCAACCAGGGGACCCTCCATTCCTTCCACGTAGAATCCTTCAGGTGGGAGGATCAACTCGCCTCCCTTCTTCTTTAATTGATTGGCGATGGGTCGAGCAGCATATCCAAAAATCCGAACGAAAAACGCCAGAATACGGACCTTATCGATTTCAGCCTCGGTAAGCCGGGTGTCGAACGCGGCAACCTTTACCCCTTTCAAGTCGTTTTGGGAAATGTTTTTTAGGAAGGTCGTGATTGCGGTTGTGGGGTTGAAACGCTGGGTGGGCGAACCAACAAGCAGCAACTCCACACCCTGCAGTTGGTCTGGCTCGACCTGAGTCACCTGAATAACTTTGACCGGCGCTTCAGGATTAAGGGCGGCAGCGATGGTTCGAGTAATTTTCTCGGTATTCCCGTAGGCAGAATCATAGATAACCAATGTCGAAAGCATTGAACAACTCCTTTGTTAATCGTTAGCCAGTATTATACCCACGACTTGTTATTCCTGCCGAACCATTGAGAGTTTGAGATATTGATCTTTTTTATGCCCCAGTTTCCATGAGTGTTCAACCATAATTGATAATAAAATCAACCTGAGCAACCCAAATGAATGAACCGGGTTATATCAATTATCGAGCGTTGATGGAAAGACCGGCCTTAAAAGATGGATTAGTTCAATTGCGCATAGTCTTTTTATATTTGGGCGAGGTTGACACAATCATACACTCCCCAGTCAAAGAGTATAAAAAATTGTGGATAAAACCTGGTAAAACATTGTATTTAGGATTGAACTTCATTTGAATCAGGTTATTAACTGGAGGAAGCCTCATGGAACAAAAAGAAATTCGAGTATATGGTTATCGCTGGGTTGTACTGCTTGTTTTTATGCTGATTATCGTTGTCAACCAACTCTTGTGGATCACATTTGCCCCAATAACAAGTGGTGCAGCTGCTTATTACGGGGTATCAGATCTCAGCATCGGGCTGTTGTCCATGGTTTTCATGATTGTCTATATATTCGTCTCCATCCCTGCCTCGTGGATGATTGATACCTATGGCGTCAAAATTGCAGTGGGGATTGGTGCAGTCTTAACGGGTGCCTTCGGTTTGCTGCGGGGTCTAGTCGCACCGGACTACACCTGGGTGTTGATTGCGCAGATTGGGATTGCCTTAGGACAACCGTTCATCCTGAATGCGATCACCACGGTTGCTGCTCGATGGTTCCCTGTCCAGGATAGAGCAACAGCAGCAGGTCTAGGATCCTTGGCGATTTATTTGGGCATACTTTTAGGGTTGGTTCTGACGCCTTATCTTGCCATCCAATCTCAAATCAGCGGCACCCTGCTCATTTACGGGATTGTCTCTATGGTCGCGGTGGCACTCTTTTTAATTTTTGTCAGAGAACATCCTCCGACACCTCCCTGCCTCCCTGGTCAGGAAGAGCGATCGCTTGTGTTTGACGGGTTGAAGGATTCACTAAAAATCAGGAATTTTATCCTGCTGCTGGTTATTTTCTTCGTGGGCTTGGGGGTATTCAATGCTGTGACCACATGGATCGAAGATATTGTCAGGCCGAGAGGTTTCTCAACCATACAGGCGGGTAATACAGGGGGATTGATGATTGTGGGAGGCATTATCGGTGCGGTCGTCATCCCATTGTTATCTGATAAGAGTCATAAAAGAACTCCTTACCTGATCTTGGCGGTCATAGGCGCGACTTTAGGCCTCCTCGGCATTACTTTTACAACAAGCTACCTGCTCTTGCTCGTTGCAGCGTTTATCTTCGGTTTCTTCTTGCTGAGTGCTGGACCGGTTGGATTCCAATATGGGGCTGAAGTTACCCATCCTACCCCGGAAGGAACCTCGAATGGGCTGCTTCTGCTCATGGGGCAGATCTCAGGGATTGTGTTTATCTTTGGGATGGATAGTTTCAAGTCGCCGGAAACGGGTTCAATGACGTTGCCTTTGGTTATTCTCATCGGGTTGTTAGTCGTGAGTCTGGTATTCTCTACGAGGCTGAAAGAACCGGAAAATCAGTAGATGAATCGATCATGGGATCAGGAAAGTGTGTGGTGGGCGGTTGAAATAAGTGCTGCGTAAGCAGTAAAGCCGGATATCTGTTGATTTGTCAATTAAGAGTCGACTGTAAAAAAAAAGTGGATGATTTCTAGATGGAAAAAGAAAACTAAAAACCCGAGTTTTTCGAGAGCGTTATCACTTGAATTGCCGATTTTCTTGCTTAAAGTGGAAAACTTTTACCATCTAATCCTAAAAAACTCGGTTCTTGTAGCAAAATCAATTAACAAACCGGGATAAATGTGGATACACAAACAGGGAAATTAGTAAACGAACGAAACAGGATCGGTTGGGAAACTTTGATGCGACTCCCGAGGGGATAAAAAAAACCTGTTGATTTTAAATCGGTGAAAAGTGGGAAGGAATGGTTAACTCTTTCGAAAGAATAGTGCGATTTACCAAATCTTGCGCGATAATATTATCAAACTTGTTTACGATCGCATGGACAGGCCGTTTACCTGCAGAAAGAGTTTTTTTCCAGGCGATGGGTTGAAAGGAGATAGCCTTCAATGTCTCAAGATGTGATAACTCACAAACCTGTGGTTGATTGGTTGACTGTAGCTGCAATAGCCG
>CAZTJD010000008.1:3380-69401 GCA_964613985.1 uncultured Anaerolineales bacterium | reverse complement strand
TCAATGTTGCGTTCCATGAAGGTGTCCACGCGCTAACCTGTATTGCAGTCGGCGGTGACCTGCTGGAGTATTCAGCCTTGTATGAATCATGCGATCAGCCTACAGTATGGCAAGGGAAAATCGTTGCTGGTAGTGCGCCTACGTTGAATATAGTTGCTGGTCTAGTTTTGTGGATCATTTTACGGAAAGCGAGGAAACTGACCTCCGAAGCCTGGTTCTTGCTCTGGCTGCTGATGATGATGAATTTATGCTATGGTGCAGGTTATTTCATGTTATCCGGCATCGCGAACATTGGTGATTGGGCGGTTGTAATCGAGGGTTGGGAACTGAACTGGTTGTGGCGCGTTCTCATGGCTGTTGGTGGCGTGTTGTTGTTTATCATCTTCCTTCACATGGGGTTGGTGGAATTCGGTAAGATGGTTGGCGGGGATGGAGAAGAGCAGATTCGTCGCACCAACAAGCTCTGGATCTGGTCCTATGTCACTTCCTTCGCTGTTGTTGTGATCGCTGGTTTTTTCTGCCCGTATGGGCCATTAAGTTTACCTGTAACGGCTGGTGTCTTTGCCGTACTAGGTGCTTTATCCCCTTTCATCTGGATGATTCGGTGGTTCCGAACAAAACGTTTTGTTAAGCTGGTAAAGGAACCGTTAGAAATCCACCGTAAGTGGCAGTGGATCAGCGCCTCGGTAATCGTGGTGATTGTCTATACCTTTATTTTAGGGCGAACCTTGTATTTCTAACCGGTGTAGGGCGGTTATCCCTGCCTACCAGACGTATAACGACAGGTGAAGAACATTGTGCTCATGTTGAAAAAGCTGAATATTGGATAACGTGGCCTATTTCTGCATCTGGAAAGGTAATAAATCTTCAAAGAAATGTACTGGTAAGTTGCAGCTTACCTTTGATTTTCAACGCGATCTCCGCTCTTTTCCTTTAGGGTCCATAGGTTTTAGCCAGGAAATCCACCAACGCATTCTTCTCTTCCTCGGTTAACTTTGCACCTTTTTTGATCATCCTCGTCACAGTCTGATCCCATCCTTCCTGGTTTTTCTGGGCTTGCTTGACTCTGTCAGTGCTGTGGCAGGTCGAACAACGCTCTTCAAGCAATGTCGCGCCATCGATGGTGGGTAAATTTCCTGGGGCTGCTGTCTCCAAAGGGGCATTCTCTTGCTGGGTTGAGGTCGATTGGCAGCCAGTAATTCCAGCCATCACCAGGATCAAGAGGAAGATGCCAATAATGAGGAACCAACGGTGCGGGTTGCAATGATTGTTTTCCCGATCGTTCGTAAAATGGCTTGGAGTGGAGGTGATTTTTTTATTCGATTTCATCTTTGTTTAGCCTTTCGTAAAAATTTTGACATATTTCGAAGATGGAAGATTTTCAGTTTAGGTTAAAATTAATTATAAATCAATTTCCTATATCCGGGATAACCCTATCCCGCATGGTGAGGCGGTGGGGAGAGCGAGATTTGGAAATCTCGGCTACGGAGGAAGACCCGAAAAATGGTAGTCGGGATATCCCTATCCCGCATGGTGAGGCGGTGGGGAAAGCGAGATTTGGAAATCTCGGCTACTAGGTATTTACACTTCCTGGAAAATCTGACCCACTGCAAATGACTGTCTTGATTTTTTCAAGACTGGCTTTGCGAAATTCCCTATATTGCTTATGATATCGCCAACCCGTTGGGAAA
The DNA here is from genome assembly GCA_964613985.1 of uncultured Anaerolineales bacterium. Lineage (GTDB taxonomy): Bacteria > Chloroflexota > Anaerolineae > Anaerolineales > UBA11858 > CAZTJD01. Next base: position 67,710 of record CAZTJD010000008.1, on the reverse strand, counting down.
GTCAAGAAAATGGGAACGGAACTATCAATGCCTATAATCTGGCTCTGAACCAGTTCACCATCAACAAGGCGTTTTATATAAGTTTCTATTTGGTCTTCCGACACGATATTGAATATCCCTTTATTGAACGTTACCACAGCATCCACATGTGTATCTTGAATTGTTTCCCTAAATTCAACCTTCGATTGCGGTTCAATGAATTGGCTGAAATATTCCCTTCCAAATATATTTTTAATATCTTCTGGATAATTAGTTGGAAAAGCATAATAACAGTAGAAGATCAGTTCAAATGGCCCTTGATATTTTGCACCGACACAAATGTCCGCAAGCTGCATTGGATTACAATTTTCTTCTGTAATAGATAACCAACCCGCATCTTTTATTGCCTGCCAGAAAAGGTTTTTACGCCCTTTGGTACTTGGTGAAAGGAACATACCTTGATGAATGGAATGTGGATGAGGGTTCGAAAATAGAAGCATAACCCGAAGCCTATTTGTGGAGGTAGTAGGAATCAATCTCTCCGTGGAAAAAGTGACACTTTTTTCTGCATCATTGAAGGTTATTAAATTTGGATATTCCCAATATTTCTCTAGGAAATGATTTGCACGTGCTTTAATGCTTTCATATGCTTCACTTAATAGATAAGTTCTCTGGAAATTTATGATGGACATTTTATTCCTCCTTGATTGTGGCACGCAAGTCCCAAGATTGAACTTGACCTCATCAGGCAACAGCCTCATTTATCCCAACTCTATTTCTATCCCCAAATTTCTTAATGGAACCCACCCTTTCTTTCCATCCGCTTTTTCAGCCATACCGAATCCATTTATTTCTTCATAAACCCACAATCTTTCCCCTTCGCTTACACTTAACTCCAAGGCATTATAGTCCCTTCGAAATATTCCTCTTTCACCCTGTAATATTAGATATTGAACCGGTACCCAGGCTTGTTTTCCGTTTTTTCCCTTACACCAAACCCAGTTTTTCCAATCCGGATCGTCTGTAAATTCATTTCCTATTTCAACCCCATCCCCTTTTTGAAAAACGATTGGATCAGGGTAGGGAGAATCATATCTTTTTGTCACTCGTTATTGATCTTCATTCATTCTACTTCTGCTTGCACAATGCAGTGAGTGCCATTGATCCGTCTGATAATACTTCCATCACCAGCTTGAAAATATCTACCCTCAAGTTCAGCCGGCGTGTAGTGTGATATCATTTTGAAGCCACGCTCAGTCAAATATCCTTCTATCTCTCCTTGCTCTAATCCAAAAGTCCATCCCTCTCCCGCCTGAGATACTGTATCGAATATTTCCTTTTCTCCATAGAACTTGTTCTCCTGCCTTAACACAGAAGCAAAAATGTAATCAAATGTAACACGGCTCCCCTTTTGCGAACTTTCCCTGATGAAAGCCAGCGTGTTATCAACCGCATCCGAATTCAGATACATTGTGACACCCTCCCACAGAAAGAGGCATTGTTGATTCATCTGATAACCCGCATCCATCAACACATCTGAAAGACTCTGTTCATTGAAATCAATTGATGCGAAAACAAGTTCATCGGGAAGCTTTACTTTTTTACGATTTAATATTCCGATCTTTGGGTATTGGGTCTTTTTAATGTCAAGTTCGATTATTTTGGTTCCCTGGTTCTTGCTCGCAAACCTTAAAGCCCTTGTATCCATTCCAGCACCCAATATTACAACCTGGCAAACCCTATTAGCCAACCCGTCTAAAAAGAATTCATCAAGCAATTTTGTCCTGGCAATCACATACTCATAGATTCCAGATGGTGCAACCTTACTCATAAACGCTTTTCTAAGGACTGGTACATTAAGTATGACCTTAGCGAATGCGGGTAAGAAGATCTCTGCCATATAATCTGGCCCACGTAATCGTTCATCTTTCTCCCGAGTCGCACATGCCCTTGAAAAACATGTATATCCAGCAGTGCTCGATGCTCTTTCGTTCCTTGTTCTTTCAGCCATTTTTATATCCCTTTATCGGATAGCGTCTTCTTTTGTCCACCAAACAGGGGCGTTTGCTGCTGGTGGACGGGTGTGGATAATATTCATTATAACGGGAAATGTCCAGGTTCAGAAACAACTCTTTTTACCAGGTGGATCAGTTTACCAAATTTTTTTGTGTACGCCGTAATTCCAGTGTTAAAAGCTGCCGAAAGGAATGGCTCACCTGCCGACGGTTGTGTCAAGGCGACTGACTCGTTTTCGCTCGAATTCTAAAAAAACGCCGCTCCGTACCCACACCGGAGGCGGTCAGATGGAGCCGGTGTCAGGCCGGCTGGTAAATCGTGATTTGGATTGAATCGGGATCCCAAGGCGATGGCAAGATAGGAGAAGGCAAGGTATAAACCCGCCACCGTGGAGTCCGCGCCTAGTTTTACGGCATATACTGGAAGCAGCGGGAGCAGTCCATTTCCCACGACCCAGGGGACCAAACTACAAATAAATAGCGCGGCAAGTTGTTTTCTGTTAATATTCATGACAGCCCTCATATCACCTTCTGTTGTTGACAACGCTTTCCAATCCGTAATTCCGATTCTAACCAGTAGACAAAATGCCAGCCTGATGGGTGCATAACCAGACTTTCTGCTTGCGCTGTGTCACCAAACTGGCCTAAATATGCTCCAAAACCGAAAAAACCCTCACAGTGACAGGGTTCGGAGTGGTTTCTTTTCGAAATGAAAAACGCTATCCATTGCGGAATAAGCGCCATGCTGTTCGCCCCAAGCATTATGCCTATCGATCGGAACAATCAACCATAGATTGGGTTTGGCGTAAGCTTCTTTCACAACAAGGTCCAACCCGGTCACTGCAACCACTCGAATGATTCGCCGATGAGTCTCCCTTCCGGCGGAGGTTCCGGCAACACAGCTATCACTTCATCGAAGAAGGATAGGGGTTCGAAGGCTTTCTCTGCGGTAAAAACTCCCCGTTCTTGTATCTCACCACGCAGAATCTTACGCACTGCAGCAACCAACGCCACACTCGTAAGAAGCCACCCTCCCACATTCCACATGGGAGCTGTGAACCAGCAGCTGTAGCGTGCGGGGCGACCCTTTTTATAGCCCACAGCACTTACCCACATTTTCGGCAGTAGGACGAAGTCGTCTGGGAGTGTAAGCCAGCGATGAGGATCACTCTCAACGGTATCGAAGAAGGTGCTTGTAGCAATATCATACTCAATATTTCCCCCAAGCACATGCAAAGCATGCTCTCGAAGCAAGTTGTGAAGCTGGGGTGGGAGTGGACTGAAATACAATTCCACAGGAGATACAGAGGAAAGATCACGTGGTAGACCACCAAAGAGCGGATCAATACTGGCATATGGGTATGCTCTGACCGTGCCACCTTGCAGTAGCGGAACATCCAAACCGTCTCTTATCGGGTCAATCTCTACCCATCGGCTATCCTTGTAATCAAGAATTTTCCGAATACCATTTTCCTGCACTATCTGCAAAATCCATGCTATGAACGGCCTGCATCCATGTAGCATGGCTAGACTCTCTTCTGGGTCTTTGAGCCACTGTCGAGGTGTTAGTTCTTTCCCATTCTGAAAATTGTAAATAGCGGCAAACCCGAGCTGTAGTTGCTCTACTTCCTCCAACTGGCGCACCGCGTGTACACCCATAAGATTACTGATACAAGGAGCAGCGCCGCTGGCAACAATCGCGGTAATGCCAACCGCCTCGGCTGCGGATGCAAGCGTCAGGGCTTGTTCGAGAACATCACCAAATGCTACATCGCAGTAGTGGGCGCCATTGTGAATCGCAGCACGGATCGATGGGAGTACAAATTCGTTATCCGCGGCATTCACGATAATGTCGTAACCTGCCAATAGCGACTTCAACTTCTGTTCATCAGTGCCATTAGCCTGGATTGCGATTGCTTTCTGGCCGATTTTTGTGGCGGCTGCTTCCGCAAGTTCTAGTCTCCTCCCAACAATAGCGATCTCAGTAACCAGATCACTTTGTGCAAGCAGCTTGATTGCTGGTAATCCAATTTTGCCATAACCTCCCAAAACAAAGATTTTCATAACTTACCTCCTGTCCGGCCGACGGTTTGCCTCCCCGCAGAGCAAATTTGATCTGATAGATGTTTTCTGTTGATGATTTTTTTGAAGGCATATTTCTCAATCTGACTTTCTAATTGAAAAAGATGAGCCTTCTGAAGGGAGCTTCAATTAACGGTCAGGTTAGCTTCGAACCTTTCAACACCCATAACCAACATAAGCTTTTCGAGCTGCGCACCCTCTGAACGAAGTGAGGTCACCTCGCCGCGGGGTTAGGCAGAATTCATACATGAAAACGACAGAAATCAATTAGGTTTTTGACCTTCGTCTATTAATTCTATAATTTCTTGTGTGGTTATTCCCAAGTCAATCCCTTCGACTTCTAGGGGAGATTTTGTACTCGGCTGAAGCTTGATAACAAAGACTTGACCATCCTTGCGTTTTATTCTCACTTCTCCCTCTCGTGCTGCCTGATCCAAGAGTGAAGCCAATTTTTGTCGTGCCTCTGAGTATGTATAAACATTCATCTTACTACCTCTACTACTTCTATATTCATATCTTGGGCAGTCTGCTCGAGTTTTTGATCCAGGGTAATAAGCACCGTATGATATTTGATTGCAAATCGCAGTAGATAAGCATCATAAGCATATATCCCTTGTTCAGAAACAATTTCTAGCGTATCTTCTAGCTCAACTTCGGTAAATCGAATAGTAATTTGGCGGTATATTTTTATTGCGTTCTGGGCTTGTTCAAGTGTGACTCTTCCACGTTTTAGCAATTCCAAGGTAGAGATGCTTCATTCCGCTTTGCTCCATTCAGCATGACAATCAAAAGAATGATGTTTGACAGACCACTAGTAGACTGTCAATGATGATGATACCATTTGATTCGATTTATGATGAGAAATATGTATAGTAATTCCAAGGTAGAGATGCTTCATTCCGCTTTGCTCCATTCAGCATGACAATTTAAAGAGTAATGTTTGACAGAGTACTACATGGTTGCCAGGCTGCTAAATGACAGCGGTGTGCGGTTACTAAGCATGCGTTCGAATAATATTCGCCTACCGATTCAGGCGTTCGCGATGACCGTTATGGATTTAATTGTGGGCTGGTGGAGACGCTGAGCCGAGGGAGAAACTCATCGGATGCGGGGAGGATGACCAGGTCGTGGTAATTACCAGGAGGACTGCGCCAGAGCAGGGCGAAACCCCAGCCGTGCCAGCGCCAAAGGCTGAGGTAGCGCGCGGCACCGTCTGGGGAGGCTTCAACCACAGCAAGTTCCTGGAAGCCGTCACCGTCGAGATCGGCAATTTCGACTTCTTGCAAGGGGGATTCCACTGCGGACCCGCCCCACAGGATGCGGTATATGCCGCCGCGATAACCCAAGACGAAGGGATGGCTTGCCAGGTCGCCATTTGGGCTGGGCTTTTCAAGTGCCAGCACCAGTTCATAGCGCCCATCATCGTTAGGGTCACCGAAAGCCAGGTCCTTCACCTGCCAGTCTGAGGGGCTGCGCCACGCCAATGTGCCCTGCTGGTAAATTTCGACTTCCTGACCCAAGCGCCGGATCAGTTCAGGGGTTCCGTCCCCGGTCAGGTCTTCAGCACCCGACCAGAAAAGACCATTTTGGTGATCTTGGGGGACTTTGATAGCGTGACAAGTTGCAGACGAACAGTAAAAACCGAGGCGTTCCACGGGCAGGATGCGAGCTAACAGATCCGCTGCCTGGTCCAGGTCCATCCAAGCTGGACGGGGGGCGGTCCACAAGGGCAGGGCTTGCACGGCGAGTAGGCCCTGGGTATCAAATAAAAGGCGTAATGCCAAACCCTGGCTGGTGTCATCCCAGCCCTGGTCAAAGACGAAATTGCCCAGGCTGTAAGCCACAATCTGATCAGGCACCTCATCTTCAGGATGAATGACTTCCAGGTCCTGGACGACGTGTGGGTGGCTGCCCAAGACGATGTCAGCACCAGCTTCCAGGAGCTGTTCTGCCAGCTCACGCTGTGCCAGGTTGGGATGACGCTGGTATTCCTGTCCCCAATGTAGCAGTAGGATTAATACATCTGCTTTCGCCCGGGCAGTTTCGAGGGCAAGAGCCAAGTCTTCATGGTCGCCAGGAGGGATTTCGCTCCAGGCCAGGAATCCAAACTTCAAACCATTGATTTCGCGAACATGCAGTTGATTTGAGAGCAGGGGTTGGATGCCAGCAGCCTGAAGGTGTTCAGCGGTTTCAACCAACCCGGGAGTCCCGGCATCCAAGGCGTGGTTGTTCGCCAATCCCAGCAGGTCGAAACCAGCCAGCCTCAAAGAAAGAGCGGCACTTGTTGGGATAAGCAGGGAAGAAGAAATCTCATCGAAAGCCTGTGAAACGATCACCCCTTCCAGGTTGCCAACCACCAGGTCAGCTTTCTGCAGCTCCTCCGCAACCAGGTCGAAGATCCCAGGATGGCCTGCCAAACCTCGCCCAGGCATCACATCACCCACTGCGATGATATCAGCAAGAGGTACACCTTCAGACGGATTTTCCCCATCCCGCGAATATACCCATGAGCTTGGGTCAGGCTCCTGAGCAGCCTGGCTACTCCCGATGCCTGTTAGAAGGAGATTGAGTAGGAACAGAAAGAAGATCAGCCCAAGCTTACCGATTCTCCTACTCAAATGCGGGTGGTTCCTCTGCATAGACAACCCCGGCAACTTCCCATAAACCACCATACTCCGTTTCGTTCCATTCCAGGGTGTAAGTTGCGCTGCGGATATAGGGGCCGCGTTGCCCCAAGATGGCATCCCCGAGGTCGGGGAAATCCGAAGTAGCAGCATAAAGGGTATCCTGCCAGGTCTCGCGGGTGGTCACCACGGCAAGGGTGGGGGACTGAATGTCAAAAGAACGGACTTGTGAAGCAAGCAGCCGATGCCCGATATATCGACGTTGAGCCTGAAGATCTCGGACCTCATCCTTAATTTGGTCAATCCCGGCTCCTGACCCGGGCAGGTATTCGAACTGGTTGTACCAATAGGCATTGGTCACCTTACCCTGGAAATCAAAGATTGCCCGGCTGAGTTCTTCATATTCCACCTCGTCTACCAAAAAACTGTCTGTCCAGGTGGGTAGTGTGGGGGCGTTCCCTTCATCTAACATTGTATGCCATTTCTCATCCGTCAGCCGGTCTGACATCGGCTGGGAGAACTCATAATAGGAGAAAGTACCGCCTTTGGCGACCTGAAGGTAGGTGCTGCCATCTGCTTCGACAACAGGGACAACGGCATAAATGGGGTTGATCCGTCCCACCCCGATTTCCAGGACAGAAGCTGAAGCCGGGTCGGTGGCGATGTCAGCGATTACGGCTGCCTGGGGTTCTTCTTCCATGTACCGCCGGGCGTATGGGTCTTCCATGTCCGAATCTGCTGCTGCCATGGTGAGTTCCTCGAGCTGGCCCCCGTAAAAACGAATCGTCGCATATTCATCTTCGGTCAGGGGTTCCATATGAAGTTCCTTTTCAGCGATGGTCTGCATAGATAGCACCAGCGTGTGCAGGATATCCAGGCTGTTCCGGTCGATCTCATCCAGCAAACCACGGTCACCCAAACCCTGGCGGGTCATGTCGGTCAGTGCAGCCAAACGGGCATAAAATTCAGGCACTGGCTCCACATATCCCTTGGGGGGCTCGGGAGGGGGAGGTGGGGGTCCACCCCCCAATTCAGCATAGACTTGCTTGGCATAGAGGATGGTATCGTGTTTGAGTTCCGCAAAACTGCCTAATACGGTGTTAAGCTGTTTATCCAGCCAGGATGTGGATTGCATAAATACCGGATAACCTTGTCCAGGGAGTTTGAGGAGAGGGTAGAAGTTGTACAACCAGGTATTGTAGAGAGTCTCAGTCCATTCATCGGTACTCAAGGTTGAAAGCCAGGTTTTCATCTTCTCCATCTGTTCGGGGTAGTTCAGGTATTGTGTCTGTCCCATTTGCTCCAGGAGCTGGTAAGCTCGTTCCGATCCCATTGCAGCAGGGATGTCGAGCCCGTTGGGTAGGGGGCGAGGATCCTCACGGGTGCCGACATTGCGATAAATTAGCTGGCGGAAGACATATGCATCTGGGACGAATCGCTGTCCCATGAAGCGCAAACCCTTGGTGGTCTCTTCAACATCGTCGGTGTCCATGATCACCAGGCCGAGGATCCTGGGTGGTGGGAGCTGGTATGCTGCCTGGATGAAGGTCTCTAACTGCGCTTCATCAACAAGGTCGGCAAGACTGGGTTGAGAGCCATAGACTGCAGCCATTACATCCAGGTACTGCAGGACAGTCAGGTCATCCGAGCGTCCAACCATGAAAGCAGTCGGGCTGAAAAGGTCCTGCCAGACATCTAAGGCTGGCTTTCCATTGACATTGGCGTTCTTGAGGGCCTGGACCAGCAGGAGGGCAGCACGAGTCTCCGTTTTACCCACTTCAGGGTCGTCCGTCTTCAAGCGGAAGGTCATTCGCCCGTACCACATCATGCTTTTGAAGTAGCGGCTGAGGTCTTCGCTGCGGGTATAGTGGCCGCGAGGGATATACTGCGTGTAGTCCTCGCCGAACTCCAGCCCGGGGAAGAGGGGCGAGGGCTGGATACCGCTGGCAGCCTCGATTAATGCCAGCTCAGCCTCAACCAAGTCCTGGGCATAGGCAGGCACCTGTACATTTAGATCAAGCAGCTTGCTGGCAACGCCTACAAAGGCAACGGTACGCAAGGCGGGATCCTGCCAGGCAGATCCCTGCAGATCGGCATACTGAGCATCCACCTGGGTCAGCATGGCTGCGTTCAAATCGTGCAGCATGGGGATGAAATACTGCACCTCGGCGGTCCGCAGGACCTTATCGAAGAGCAGGTGGTAGACATGCAGCAGGGAGTCGCTGGTGATAAAGACCGGCTGGTTGGCATAGCGAGCTTTTTCGTAAATGGTGAAGAACTCTTTTTCCGTCCCAGGTGCGATCACGAAACCGGTCTCACCCAACCGCTGTCGCAACCCCTGTGAAAGGATGTAGGAATTACGCACGTTGCTCAGGTCTTGGGCGATCGGTTCTTGGATGACCGCAGGGATGATCTTCAGGTCAGGAACCTGGTAGTTGGCGAAGCGCGGCAAGGTGGTCGTCCCCAGGTCTGATTCGGGCGCGGGAGTGGGTGGTTGCTTTTCGACCTGGTCGGTATCCTCTGGGATATCCGTAGGCTGTGTCACCGCTTCTGGTTCAGGTGTGGCAGTCTCTTCATCTGTGGAAAACTGGAAAAGGCTGCAGGAGAAGGAGAAGAGCAGGAGTAAAGCAATCGATAGGGTGAGGAAATGTCGTTTGGTCATCGCAGTTTCCTTTCTATTTTGAGGAAAGCGGTTGGGAAAAAAGATACATCTCGATATGTTAATTATAATCCTGAAAATCTATTCAGAGATGGTCAAGTAGGGGATTATCTGACGGTCTCGAGGAGATCAGGAGGGGAGGAGATGTAGAATGAGTTTTCAACTTGTTCAGGGCCGCAAGATACAATCTTACGTTGCTAAAAATTCTCCCCCAACGATAAGGTGCAAATCCAATTCCCCTCCTGTAGCCGCGATATCCTTATCTCGTTCCAACCCCTGCACGCGAATGAATTGCGTGCTACACCATCCAAAGCCCGTTCAAACGGGCTGATCCTTGATTCTCCTCATCGATAACTCCTTTTTCCATTTTGATTCCTTTCCACCCAGTCTACTTTAGCAGACTTTAGTTATCAAGCCGTGAATTCATTCATGGCGTTTGTGGGGCGTGAAACACATCCCGCTCCACCTTAGCCTCGATTTACATTCATTCCCTCAACACCTGCGCAAGATGCAATCTTACGATACAAGAGGATGTAGATTGAGTTTACAACTCGTTCAGAGGCGCAAGATACAATCTTATGCTACAAGTTTAGTGGAATCATGGTTAAGGGGAGAGTCGATGTAGAATAATTTTGTAACTTGTTCAGTATTGTAGGATGAGTTTGCAACCTGTTCAGGAGTACGAGATATAATCTCATACTACAAGATCCGTACCTGAACTACTCCGTTGGTGCTACTGCTGTTTTGACTGTCTGGTTCTGTTCGATTTGCATGATGGCTGGGATGAACGCGGCGAGGATGGTCATCAAGATGCAGACTGCTCCGCCGATGATGTACCAGATACGAACACCCAGCCTGTCAGCTACCGGTCCTGCGACGAGCAGGCTTACCGGCATCATGGCAGTCGCTCCAGCGCCAATCAAAGAAAATACTCGCCCCTGCATGTCGGGGGCAATGGTGGATTGGAAGATGGCGTGCAGGGGGCTGTTGGCGAAGACCTGGGCGAATCCCATCAGGAAGCTTGCCCCCAGGAGTAGATAAAACATGGTTGCAGGCGTCAAGCCGGTCAGGATAACACCCAAACCAATCCCAATAACCCCAATGAAAGAGGTGACAATACGGCGTTTGAATCCTCCCCAGGTACCCAAGATTACGCCCCCCAGGATTACGCCGACACCAAATACCGATTCCACCCATCCCAACTCAGTTGCGCCTCCTTTGAAGACATCGGTGACCAGGATGGGGAGTAGCGCAGAGCTGGGGCTGAGCAAGAAGTTCAACATCATCGCCAGGAGGATCAAACCAAATAAACCGGGCCATTTCAGGACATAGCGAAACCCTCCTTGCAGGTCCTGCCAGTAAGAAGTTTTTTGCTCAATCCCTTCAACCTGGTCAACCTGGCGTTGCGGTTGGGGGATGGGGATGAAGAGCAGCGGGATGACCGCAAGGGCGGCGGTGCCGATATCGATCGCCAGTACGCCCTGGGTGGGGAGCAGGCTGAGGAACAAGGCACCTATGGGAGGCGCAGATACTGTGACAATGCCCTGCAAAGCCTGGTTCATGCCAGCTACCCTTGCCAGGTGCTCGTTGGGAACCATCAAAGAGGTTGAGGCGGTCATGGCAGGATAGTGAAAGGCACCGCCAAGGGAGCGGATGAACAGTAGAACAAAAACATGCCAGGGTTGTACTACCTCCAGGGCAAATAACACCATCAGCACCACTGTCGCCAGGGCAATGGCGGTGTCTGCCACGATCAAGATGACACGGCGAAGCCAGCGATCAATTAGGGCGCCCACGAATGGCCCGAGAAATATCTGGGGCAGGAGGGCAACCAGTGTGGCGGTCGCGAGGACCGTAGCGGAACCGGTCTCCTGGGTCAGGTACCAGACCAGGGCAAACTGGACCAGGGCAGAACCAACCAGCGACAGGGCCTGTCCACCCCAGATGGTGAAGAATTTGGGCTTCCAATTTGCCTGGAAATCGGAGGGGGAAATCGAAGTGTTTTTCATGGATTGTTCCTAACCTTTATTCCATACGGTCTGCCAGGGCAGCTTTGAGTTCATCGCTGGCATGAAATATTCCCCGTACCTGGATGGATTCAACCACCTCGCGGGCAAGCTCTGGGGATATATCCTTACCAAGGTGCAGCATGCCGACAACCGTCATCTTGACCTTCTTGCCTTTTGCCCTGTAATTTTCAAAGTCCGATTTATCATAGGCAAGGACACCGATGGTATAGGCATGCCGCGTCACCGATTGCTGGATTTCCAGGTTGTGTTTGTCCAGTTGGTTGCGGATGGCGGTGCGGATCAGATCGGAACGGTTTGCGTATAGACCTTCTTGGACGAGTAGGTCTATTTTTCCGAGATCGACTGCGGAGAGATTGATAGTGATTTTTTCTGATTCGGGCATAAGATTTCTCCTTAAATTTTTATCTCCCGTTATGTAAATAGTATTCTCACTGAATTTAGAAAGAAAACCGAAAGATTTTCGATGATTCGATAGGAGATCAATACGCAGGTAACAGGAATGCATATCCGACTTTGGGGATCTTGGTAAACCTTTCGGGTATTAATATACTCAGCAAGAGAACGACAAAACAGCAGGTCGAGGAATTATTTAAGGAATGACCTTCTATATGGATGGTATATAGAAGGTCTATGGAATATTATAGCCAGATTTCACTTTTTGTCAAGCGGGAAGTTAAAGACATTAATTTTCAGGCGGATTTTTTCACGGACCCGATCAAGAAGTATTTTTAGGTTTGATCCATATTACTTGATATAATCATTTATTGTGAAGTTTTAACTGATAAGGTCCATTTTTTCATATTATTCACAGAATTTGTTCTGATAATATTATTCGTAAAGATTTATTTCAAACCATTCATCGATTTTTATTTGCCTACCTGTCCAAAGTTGATTTCACATATTTAGATGTTATCTATTTTACCCGTTAGACCGAAGATAAGTTCAAAGCAGGGTTGAAAATTCGAGCCTTTGTAACCTTCTTTTGTCAGAGATTTAGCGTAAGCTGTTTGCCAAAATGCTCATATGAAGGATCGATGCAGAGAGAAAGAAGCAAAAAACCAAGAAACCCGATTGGTCGCCTCGCATTCCAAAACACAAAATCCAGCAGTTGTATGAACAAGACGCAAAAGGTCTTCACGACGATGATTTGATCGATGAGGTTGGTTTCACATTGCTATCAAGGTGCAAGATTTTTATCGAGGCAAATATGTGCGTAGTTGGGCGAAAGGCTGAAATCAAGCAATCGATCAGCCTAGACCTCGTTATGCGTTAGAAAATCATAGATAAAGTCAATTCCAAGGTTGAGATGGATCATTCCGCTTTGCTCCATTCAACATGACAATCAAAAGAATGATGTTTGACAGAGTACTGGACATGAAGTAGATTAGCACCGTGTTGGCGGAGGAGAGAAAATGAAAGATGAAACTGCGGCTGGACAGCCTGCTGAGTATCTGGAATCACTACTAGAAATCCTTGCCTGCCCGTTGGACAATTCAGTTCCGCTTACGGCGGTGCGGGATGCAGCAGGCGAGGTCGTGGCCTTGAAGTCGAAGGATGCCGAATACCCGGTTGTCCACAATATGCCTTGCCTCATCCCGGAGCTGGGGAAGGCTGCCAGGGGCGATCTACCACTGTGGAAGGCGCACCAGAGCAAGATGTGGCAGGAATACCAGGAAGGCGATGAAGGCGTCTTTACATATGATAGCAACGAATTAGGGCGCCTGGTGGGTGAGATTATCGCCCGATCGGGGGGAGGGCTGTTCCTGGATGTGGGGTGTGGAGCGCGGCCGTGGCCGGTGTACATGACGGCGTCGAGCGAGTGCGTGGAGTGGATCGGCATTGATCCCTTCCTCGGTGACACTGCCAGGCGTTTCCCTTTCGTGCAGGGCATGGGAGAGTACCTTCCTTTCCGGCACGTGCTGTTTGACGGGGCACTTTATGCCTCTACGATCTATCACCAACTGGATCCCCAGCGCTCGCTACGGCGTGTGCACAGCATCCTCAAGCCCATGGGCAGGCTGTACGTCTGGTACACCGCCAGCAGGTCAAGGCGAAAGTACTGGATCTGGAGGGGGCTGCGGACCCTGGGCATTTCCAGGATGTACGACAAGAATTACCAGTGGGCGTTTACGCAGAGAACGCTGCGCCTCGAGCTCGAGAGAGGCGGCTTTATGGTAGAGGATAGTGTATTCTTATGCGAGGCCTGTTCCGACTTCTCGACGTGCAAAGACCCGAGTGAGTATCTTGCCATCGCCCATCGCCTGTAGCGCAGGATGCACGCAGGTGTGCTTGTCACGTCCCAGGCTTTTGACTGGTTAACTTGTTGGGCAACAGAATAATCTTGAATACCTTAACCGGGTCAAAATGAGATGAGCTCTGCAACGAAACAATACTTCAAATATCTGAACTTGATCAGAGAAGACATCCGAGAAGAATTCGATCTGCTTGGAATCAACGGGCAGGGAATATAAATATGTGATTACGGCTGTGGTACTGGGATTACCACCTTTGTCCTTGCACTAGAAAACGAACAGAGCGAATGCATCGGAATAGATTTATTTGAGCAAGAATCTGGTGCATATCTGAAGAAACTATATCAACATATAAGAAGATTGAAGAGGGAATGCGAGCACACGAAATCACCCGATGACAAATTCCCTTATGGCCTATGTCGGTTGATCATCGAAGACTGAGTTCCAAAATTTTTCATAGGCAATATTGTACTCAACCAGAATTTACCAACAGAAGTAGATATCGCGTCCTGCAAGAAATTATTCGTAAACCTTCTTGGAAAGCAATATGGAGATACGCCGACGGGCGATGACGGGTTACTTATTGGGATGAAGAATATTGTAGATGGCGTTCTTTCTCGTGGGAGAGTATGCGTAATCGAGTATGACAAGAATTTCGGACATGATTTGGCCTGCTGGTCGTGTCTTTAGTGCGGTTTGCATTTATCCAAATAATCCCATTCCAGCAGGTTGCCATGATATTCCAGTTGAATCGGCGAATGGTTGCAAGTAATTCTCCTGGTCCTGGGTTGAGTCTTGATAATCCAGGAGGTAGCCATAAATTTATTGAGCACCAATTTGGAACTGGTAAGAACCGATCCAATTGGCGGAAGGCGAAGAGATTTAAAATGATGCAAAAAAAATTACTAAAATACGTTAAGATCCATATTATTTATTGACAGGAGGCAATCATGAAATTTGAAACAGTTTCCCCAGAATCGGTTGGCATGTCCACGGGGCAGCTTCTAAAATCCCGTGACTATGCCTGGCGGGTGGGCGAACAGCTGGAGAGTTCCGGCGGGGCGGTGCTGGTGACCCGGCAGGGAAAAATCGTTGGAGAATGGTATTGGGGCAGGCGTGGGCTTTCCCCGGATGCAGCTCCTTATGACCAGGACACCTTGACACCACTGATGTCCATCACCAAGGGGGTGACTGCGACCGCCTTAGCGCTACTGATCCAAGATGGGGTGGTGTGGCTGGATGAACCTGTTTCGTCTTATGTATCAGAATTCAAGGAAGGCGACCTGGCGAAGGTCACCATCCGGCACCTGGCGACCCATTCCAGCGGGTTGCCTGGTGGTGATATCGATTTCTACGGCTGTTGGAGGGACAAAAGACCGGGCGAGAAGCTACCGGAGACCTATTTCCGTCATGCGATGTACCGGGTGGTAAGAGGCGTGGTCTACGAGCCTGGCACCTGGCACGTCTATTCGGATCCGGCGGTGACGATCCTGGGGGAGGTTCTCTTCCGGGCTTGCGGACAGCGGGTGCCGGAGTTTGTAAAGGAACGCGTATTTGATCCACTTGGACTGGTTCAGATCGGTTGGGATTTTAAAGACGAAATTGCCAAGGATATTGCTGAGATCGTCAACGCGGACTGGATGGGTGGCGTGCACGGCAGCAACGAAGTCCTAAAGGCAGGGTCGGTGGCAGGCGGGTTAATCAGCAATGCCCGTGACCTGGCAGCACTTGGGAACATGTTATTAAATGAAGGGGAACTGGAAGGCGTGCGGGTATTGGCGCCGTTGACGGTGCGGATGATGACCACCTGCCAGTACCCCAAGCCTGGACGGGTGAAATATCCTCACCGCGGCCTGCTGTGGTGGATCAAGGCGGAACCAGATACCCCGGAGTTGGGGACGATTGTGCCTCATGGCACCTACTGCCATGGAGGGGCGGGTCACAGCGTGCTGGTGATCATGCCAGCGTTGGGAGTGGTGGCGGTGATGATCCGCAACCGGCTTGGGGATCCGCCAGGGTTTATTTATAATCGGGATTACCCGGTGTTTATGGATCTGGTGGCGGGGGCGGTGTTGAAGGTGTGATCCACTGGATACTCCTGGTTCCTTCGTATCACCTGGTTCCTTCGTATCACCTGGTTCCAATGTTCCACGTTGGAACCTGATATCAACGCTCCGCGTTTGGAGGTTTAGTCGAAATTTGATGACCGAGCGGGTCATTCGCAGATCCCACGGGATGTTGAGTTGAACTTGGATCTTTCATCTTTGTAGGCTTAAATTTCCTGTTAATCCAATCGTTTCAGAACCCGGGTTTTACTGCGAACCTTGCATTGTGGGCATTTAAGCAGCAGCCAGGCACCTTCCCGGTCAACTCCATGAGGCGCAACCAGGTCAGTTAGAAAGGATAGGGTATATACGTGACCGCACGATGGACACTGATAAGCAGTGGACTTTTTATGCCAGTTTACAAGCAGGAACAGCCCGAAGATCACAAGAATCAACCAAAGGTACCAGTAGGTGGGTATCAATAGGAAAGCGCCAACGCCAATCACCAGGATGTAGAGGCTGATATAAAGAATAGAGATCAGGTAGTCTTGTTTGTCAGGTCTGGAGGTTAGGGTCATTTGTGAAGACTCCTTTGGGCATCTAGCAATGATCAAGGTTTCTCAACTCAATAGAGAAAACGCAAGGATCTTAACGATCAAAGATTGTATTCAAAGTGAAGCGGGGGATTGTATCATGGTGATGTGAAGGTTTGGATACAGGATGAGAAGATATGTTGTAGCACGAAAAAGACTAAAGGATTTCCGGGTATAACGTTAGTGCTGGTAATATGATATATTGTATGGATACAAGATTCAGGTTAGTATTATAAATCATCATAAAATTTCAACAAGGAGAACAAGATGGACCTTCCCGAATATGTTTCCATATCAGAAGTACAGCGAGTATGCCAGCACCTGGGGATCAGAGACTGGACTAAAATATCTGCAAGCCAGGTTTCCCTTGAAGACGCGAAGATCATCCAGGCTGAGGTGGGGGGTGAAGCGTTATTGATATCCGTAGATGATTTCAAGGCGGGATTGGAGGTAGAACTGGAACATGGCATTCAATTTCCTGATGCCAATGTCACCAATAATCATCCAATCCTGACAGGCAAGATCGTCTTAGCCCATTTGAAGGAAATGTTGGATTACTACCTGCGGCTGGAAGTTGCCGAGTTGGAGGGGGATTTATTTAAAGCCTTCAAATCGAAGAACCTGGAAAAAGCAGGCAAAAAATATCAACAGCTCCTGGCTGCTCGCGATGAACTTGCAGCGAGAGAAAACGGAGCATTCTCAGAATAATAATTCGATTCCGGTTTAATGCTGTATGCGTATCTGAACAGATATCGCGACCACAGATCGATAACCTTTTACGAGAAGGAAAATATCCATGCGCTGCTTATAGGAGGAAATGGTGATCCTTTTAAATCCCAATGCTCATGATAGGTATTACCCAGACGATGAATCGCGCCAGATCATGCTGAAATTAATCGCCTTCTTTGAGGAGCGTGGCAAAGCCAGGCTCAAGGCGGACGACCGCGAGCGGGTCTGGTACAGCGATTTCCTGGATTTTGTGAAGGAAAATGAGCTCTTTTTCAGGTTGCTGACCCCGCCCGAGTATGGGGAAGGGGTGACGCGCTGGGACACCTGGCGCAACTGCGAGTTCAACGAAATCCTTGCTTTCTACGGGTTATGTTACTGGTACACCTGGCAGGTCTCGATCCTGGGTCTGGGCCCAGTGTGGATGAGTAAGAATGAAGGTTCGAAACGGAAGGCAGCTGGTTTGCTCAAGGATGGTCAGGTATTTGCCTTTGGTTTATCAGAGAGAGCACACGGGGCGGATGTCTATTCCACGGAGATGAGTCTGACGCCGCAGCCTGACGGTACGTACCTGGCGAACGGGGAGAAATATTATATCGGCAATGCCAACAAGGCGCCGATGGTCTCTACCTTTGGCAAGATGGCGGACAGCGGCGATTACGTCTTCTTCAGCGCTGATTACCGCCATGAGAAGTATGACTTGATCCGCAATGTTACGGAGAGCCAGAATTACGTCGGTCAGTATGCCTTGCATGATTACCCGATAAATGAGGCGGAGATTTTGTCCAGGGGACAGGATGCCTGGGATGCGGCACTTAACACAGTCAACGTGGGCAAATACAACCTGGGCTGGGCCTCGATCGGGATCTGCACCCACGCTTTCTACGAGGCGATCAACCATGCTGCCAACCGCCGGCTGTACGGGATGTACGTGACCGATTTCCCGCACGTTCGCAAAATGTTTGTGGATGCGTATAGCCGGTTGGTGGCGATGAAGCTGTTTGCGCTGCGGGCGTCAGATTACCAACGGGTTGCCAGCCTGGACGACCGGCGCTATCTGCTCTACAACCCGATGGTCAAGATGAAGGTCACTACCCAGGGGGAGCAGGTGATCAACCTGCTGTGGGATGTGATCGCAGCCAAGGGGTTTGAAAAGGACACTTATTTCGAGATGGCGGCACGGGATATTCGTGCCCTGCCCAAGCTGGAGGGGACGGTGCATGTCAACATCGCCCTGATTGTGAAGTTCATGCCCAACTACTTTTTTAATCCCAAGGATTACGAACCGGTAGGCAGGCAGGACCAGGCTGCCCATGACGGTTTCCTGTTCAACCAGGGACCGACGCGAGGATTGGGAAAGATCCAGTTCCATGATTACAACCTGGCATTTGACCAGTTCGACCTACCGAATGTGGCAATCTTCAAGGAGCAGGTGGCGGTGTTCCGGGAGTCGCTGAAGATGGCAGCACCCACGGAGGAGCAGCGGGTGGATGTCGATTTCCTGCTGACTACAGGTGAGCTGTTCACCCTGGTGGTCTACGGGCAGTTGATCCTGGAGAATGCGTTGATCTACGAGGTGGAGAACAGCCTAGTCGACCAGATTTTTGATTTTATGGTGCGAGATTTCTCGCAGTATGCCCTGGAGTTGCACAACAAGCCCAGCAGTACGGTGGCGCAGATGGACTACTGCCTGAGGATGGTGCGGAAGCCGGCGGTGGATGAGGAGCGGTACCAGAGGGTGTGGGAGGCGGTGCATGGGTTGAATGGGGTGTATGAGATGAGGCCGTGATCATGGTAAGGACGCGGAGCGTTGGCGTAGGGGTGCAACGCGGAGCATTGCACCCAGGCAGGGAGCATTGCACTCAGGCAGGGAGCATTGCACTCAGGCAAGGAGCATTGCACTCAGGCAAGGAGCATTGCACCCAGGTAACCAGGTAAGAATCTACCTGGTTCCAATGTTCCACGTTGGAACCCTTTCGTGAACGCTCCGCGTTGGAGATGAAGTGATTACGAGTCGAGATAAATACAAAATCCAAGACGATGATTACGATTGGCCTTATTTCTTAACTGGGACAACAGTGAACTGGCTGCCATTATTCAGCAGTCCTGAGGTTGCGAAGATTGTGTTTGAATCGCTACGGTTTTTGGTTAACGAGAATCGTCTGAAAGATTATGGTTATGTCTTGATGGAGAATCATCTTCATTTAATAGCAAGTGCTGAGAACCTGGCAAAGGAGATGGCGAAATTTAAGTCCTTTACAGCCCGGAAGTACATTGATGTTTATGAACGGGATGACAATGTATTTATTTTAAAGCAGTTAGCTGAGCAGAAGCTGGCGCACCGCAGGGACCGACCGTACCAGTTCTGGCAGGAGGGTCATCATCCGAAGCGGATTCTGGATGATAAGATGATGTGGCAGAAGATTGAATATGTTCATCATAATCCAGTGCGGAGGGGGTATGTGGATGAGCCTGAACATTGGCGTTATTCGAGTGCCAGGGTGTACGCGGGGATGGAGGGAGAATTAGAGGTGTGCATGGAATGGTGTACGTAACGCGGATGCCCCAATTTGGGGTTGCACCCAGGTAATATTCCTGGTTCCAATGTTCGAAAGTATCCTGGTTCCAATGTTCGACGTTGGAACCCTTGCGTGAACGATCCGCGTTGATGAGAAATTGTTCATAAGCCGAGATTAAGATAAAATCCAAAAGAATGATTTTCAGCCTTATTTCCAAACAAACAACCATCTGCGCGGCGGTCCCAATAGGGAATTACATCCAGGGTTAGGGAGGGAGATCTTGACTTACTTAGTATATGATAGCAATATACTTTTATGCTGGATATTCTTAGTATTGAAGGCTTTGATTGGGATGAAGGTAATCTTGATATTAATTTTATCAGGCATCAAGTATCCAATGTGGAGTGTGAAGAATTATTTTTCAATTTACCACTGTTACTTGCCGATGACGATAAACATTCCTATGAAGAGAAACGGTACTACGCGTTAGGGCAAACGAACAACAAGCGATGGCTTTTTATTGTTTTCACAATTAGAGACCATAAGATACGGATTATCTCTGACCGAGATATGAGTCCAAAGGAAAGAGCAGTGTATGCTAAAGCAAAAACCTGAATTCAAAAACGAGGATGAAGAACGAGAGTTTTGGGGACAACAAGACTCGACTAAATACCTGGATTGGGAACAGGCGGAACGAACAGTGTTCCCTAAGTTAAAACCTGCAACCAAGACAATTTCATTACGAATGTCGGAGTCGATGCTCAATGAGTTGAAGCTGTTGGCAAATAAAATGGATGTTCCCTACCAATCACTGATCAAGGTATATCTGAGAGAACGAATCGATAAAGATATGGAGAGAGTAATTACGAAAATTCAGGATTAAAGTACCTGTCCGCTGGGAGCATCAGTATGGTATGGATATGGGAAGGGAAGGAGAAATACTATCCCATGATCGTCCAGAAAAGGATTCTTTGAAGTAGCAACGCTGCTCAATTGAAAAAATGAGATGAAAAAAAGTTGGTCCATTGAAGACATCTCCGATCTGAGCGGGAAGACGATCATCGTCACTGGAGCGAACAGCGGTCTTGGATTTGAAATCGCCAAGGCGCTGGCGTTGAAAGATGCCCACACTATCCTGGCGTGCCGAAACCTGGACAAAGCTCTGGCTGCGCAAGCTCGAATCTTGGCAGTGATTCCACAGGCAAAAGTTGAAGTCAAGAGTTTAAACCTTGCTGACCTGGCTTCCGTGAAGCAGTTTGCCAGCTCGTTTCAAGAAAAACACCAGCGGTTGGATGTCCTGGTCAACAACGCTGGGATCATGGCAGTCCCTTATACCAGGACGGTGGATGGATTCGAAAGCCAGGTTGGGACCAACTACCTGGGGCATTTTGCCTTAACCGGGCTGTTGATCGATCCGTTGTTCAAGACGAAAGGTTCCAGGGTGGTCACAGTCAGCAGCACCTCTCACCGGCTTGGGCAGATCGATTTCAATAACTTGAACTATGAAGGGGGGATCGGTTATTCGAGATTAGGCGCATACCGGCGCTCCAAGCTGGCGAACCTGATCTTTGCTTATGAACTGGATCGACGATTCAAGAGAGTCAATGCCAACACGGTCTCCGTTGCGGCGCATCCAGGACTTGCCAATACAAATATCGTCCATCATTACGATCACCTGACGATCATCAAGGTCTTGCGGTTCTTGTTTGAGTGGCTGGTACCGCCGACCTTTATCGGTGCTTTACCTATCCTCAAGGCAGCGGTGGATCCTGAAGTTCAAGGGGGGGAGTTCTATGGCCCGGGTGGGTATCTCCGACACCGGGGAAATCCGAAGGTGGTTAAGTCAACGCGGCGATCACATAATGCTGCAATAGCCAGGCGGTTGTGGGCAGTTTCAGAGCAGCTTACGGGGGTGAAATATTTGTGAAGGAACGGATGAATCTGTGGGGTATATCAACTTAACGCAGAGCGTATGGTAAGGGGTGCAACGCAGAGCATTGCACCCAGATAATATATTCCCTGGTTCCAATGTTCGAAAGTATCCTGGTTCCAATGTTCGAAAATATCCTGGTTCCAATATTCCGCGTTGGAACCCTTTCGTGAACGCTCCGCGTTTAGGAGGAAAGGACTATGAGTAGAGACAGGTACTTAATCGCGAGGTGTGTGATAGGAGAATTGTCTCTAACCGTTTAGGACGGCGATTTAAGCGGGGAAAATTACTGATGAATGGGTTAGATATTAAGAATTTTCGTCAAGTACTAGGAGTGGAATGCGCTGTGGAAGACCAAATGGGATGGCAACCAATTTGTTTAGGAATGCTACTTAAAGACCAGTGGTAGGAAATCCGCGTACTGCCATATTTTTGTGGCGTAGATATGCTGCCAATGGTTGGGATCTGAATCTCTCCCTGTATAAGTCAGCAGATAGCCTGGTCCTCCTCCAATCACGGCAGGGTCTCGATAATACCAAGAAACATCATTAATTTGATATACATCGCTACCATGCGTTGATGGATATTTATATCTAAAGCCTTTAATCGTATTACCGGTAGTTTCGATCATCTCCCAAGTAAACAACCATTCCCCATCACTTCCTTTTGCAGTTATATCTGGATTTAAGACCTCAAAGTTAAGGGATGCCCAAAATTTAAAATCTAGAAACTGTAGATTTAAATCATAAATGTTCGAAAATACCCACGAAGGAAGGACTGGATCATCATGATACCAACAAGAAAAGGCAATATTGTAGTAACTCATGGCAGTGGCTACAGCAGGATTACCTTGGTCCTCACACTCTCCATATATCAGGGCATCGATGTCATAAATCGATGCATCCCAATTAAGTAAAGCGCCCTGGATATAATTGTATAAAGATACATCATCAATTTTCCGTGTCCAGACTACGAGATATTGATCAGCTGTGGAATTATAAACAATGTCAGACTCATGTGGCGCTTTCACTATGGTGATCGTCCCACTGGTCAGTAAGGTCTCATCTGAATCTACTCGCTGGAAGCCGATGCTATTATGGTTATTCTCAAAACGTGCATCCCATATAACCAGGTACTCGTTATGAAGGCTGTTCCAAGCGGCAGAAGGATACCACAAGTCCAGGGCAGGATCTTCGAAATGGGCAATCCGGAAGGGATCTGAACAGGTCGTTGCGTTCCAGGGGAGGATGCTGCCCCAGATCTCGTAGCGGGATCCAGTCATGGATACATCGTACATCCAGACCACGAAATAAACATCATCGGTGCCATTATAGACCACGAAGGGGTGGACCTGGTTGGTGACGATGTTAGAGAGCACGAATACATCCCCGATGGGCTTGCCATTGATATCCAACCGGCGAGCATAAGGGTAGCGGATGCCGCTTGCATAGGTGTTGTGCCAGACGACCAGGTACTCGTTGTGGTTGTAGTTAAAGACAACCTGGGGGCGGTAGCGGTGGGCATCAGGATTGCGATCAATGGAGATTCTTTGTTTTGGCATCGCATAAATACTAAAGTAGGATGGATCGGAATCCTCTTCAGCAGATGCAGTTTGGCGGCTAAAAATTAGTGAATGTACCGGGATAGAGAGTAATATTGTAATAACTAGACTTATTCCCCCGATCAGAAGAATAGATTTTAAATATTTCATGAAAATACCCTCCCCTGGGAAGGATCAATTCGGATTGAACGTGCAACCCGCCTCCTTAAAACCCTAATCATCGGTACTGACAATTCGTAGGTTGGCTGTTGCATCAAAACTGGTATTAAAAACTGATATCATCTACATAGAGGTTGCTAAGATAAATATAATCTGTGGTGGTGAGGATTTCCAGGGTCACGGTTTGATTGGCATGAGCACCCAGGTCCAGGCTGAGTTCAACCCAATCGCTGGTGTTGTTCGTGCTGCAGAGGTTCCAGGTGTGCTCATAATTGCCATCGACCAAGACATGACCGAAATCGTAACCGCAGATATCCTCCGAGTCTATTTGATACCACAGGTGCAGGGTACTGTCTCCAGGTGCGATGGTGACATCTTGACGGAGATAAGTGGTTTCACCATCTGACCTACCCAGCCAGGCAGCCCAATTACCATCGTGAGGGGAAAATGGGAATCCACCCACGGTGCTCATGATAACCGGCCAGCCATTATAAGAGTAAATCTCCCAACCCACACTGCTGCCCTGTTCAAAATTCCCGTTCACCAGGGTAGAAGAATCCCCCGATGTGTTTTTCATCAGCAAAGGGAGGTAGACATCGAACGCGCTCCCTGTCGTAAACAACCACCAGGTATTAACATTGGCATACGTGGAACCAATATTATTATTGGCCCGAACTTGCCAATAATAATTGGTACTTGGGTCCAAGTTTCCTAAGGACACCCCGGTTACATTGCCAACATTGGTCCAGGTTGCTGGTGCAGTACAGGCGTTATCGTTGGTTTTATCGATACAGTAATCATAATCGGTTGCCTCACTGCTGGTACCCCAGGTTAAATCTGGTGAAAGAGAGATGCTGGTGGCATTGTTGTTGGGATTGATTTTATTAAAATTTCCCGGTAATGAAGGTGCGGTGGTAAATTTCCACCAGGGGCCATTATTCGCGTAAGTAGTGCCGCTGGTATTGACAGCGCGAACCTGCCATTCATAGCTGTTATAGGCAACCAGACCATAGAGATTGATATTAGTCATACCAGGATCGACATAATTCCAGACATCATCGCAGATGCTATTCAATACCGTGTCCACACAAACCTCATAATAATAGGCATCGCTGCTGGCTTCCCAATAAAGGGTGGGATTGATGCTGACCCCAGTGGCATTGGCGGTCGGGAAGGTTTTATTGAAGGCTCCTGGTGGGCAGACCCAGGTCGTATCACTATCGACGTTGCTGTATAGCGAATTGGTCCAGCTGTTATAAGCCCGGACGCGGAAATAATAGGTGGTACCACAGGACAAGGCCGAAGAAGGATACCAAGTCTCATCAGGGCCCACGGTGGCAATATGGGTCCAGCCCGTGGTACCGTCTTCTGATCGTTCGATCTTGAAACCGCTCTCGGTGATGCTGTTATCGGTCCAGGTGAGGTCGATACGGTCTTGCGATATGGTCGTGACGTTGAGATTGGTAGGGGGGAGAAGAGGCAACAAGAAAATAGCCGGGTCGCCGTACAAGTTGAAATCATAGTAATTCATGACGCGGGTGTCACTGCCCTCAGTGTCCATACTGCTCTTAGCATTGTAAAGGGCTTGAGAAGCCGATTGACCCTCAACCAGACGTCTGGCATATTCATAGCCAATGCCGGAGTTGGTTGTGCTCCTACCGAAATCGCCATAGCCTACCCCTATGTTGTACCAGGAGACCCTGGTCGCACCTACTGTCGCCACCGCACCCTGCTTTAACAGCGAATACTGCAGGTTGCCGGTATTTTCAGGGTAACCATTCGTGCAGGAATTCTGGTATATGAAGGAAGGATGGGCATCATCCAGGGACGAGGCATAAGAGGATTGAAACAGGGTGCCATCGTCACAGCCAGTGTAGCCGACCATTGCCAATGTCTCAGAGCCGTGCCCCCACCAGACCACCAGACCGTAATCATTACCCGCCCAGCGATCGCGAACGACCGTACCGCCGCGCAAGTTCTGGTCACTGGAATACGTTGAAACCACACCACAGGCACCATCCCCCTGCTGGTATTGAGTCCAGTGTGTGAAACTGGCACCATCCAGGTAATCATCCATCATCTGCTCTGCCAGGGGGGCACCGTCGTAACCTGCTTCTGAGAAGCTCATTGGCAGCAAGGACGACCTGCGCCAGCCAAAAGGGTTGCTCTCATTTTCGTAGTTGATGGTCTTCTGGAGGATGTTGTCCAGGGTGGTATAGTCATTGTTATAGACCGGGATGCGCCCCACGAACACTTCCGGTGCGAAATCCACCCCGCCTGTGCCGAAGTCTCCGCTGGTTTCCCCGAATTCACCATCCCCATCCAGGTTCCAATTGCCGGTCAGGTCAGCATAGAAATAATCGGTGGGGGAATTATAGCCGATTTTAGGGAAGCACATCTTCATTGGAATATCACCAACTGAGTCTGATTGACCGGGAACATCCGGATCAGGGTCACCAATCAGCAGGACATATTCAATGCTGTAGGTAGTGTAGTGATCCTGGAGCCACTTGCGGATCTTTTCTGCGGTTCCATCAGGTGCCTGGCTGGTCAGGATTCCGTAGTCATCCTCAGTGACTGTGAGAACGCTGAAACCCATGTTCTGCTTATGGGTGATGAAATCATCCAATTTATCGCTGTTGGTCTCGATATCATTGGTGGTGATGATCACATAACTGTAGCTTATACCTGGTAAATTAGGCGAGTCGGAGGGTGGATACCATGCTTGAGCCTGGTCGAAATTAAGGAACATCTGCTCAGCGAGGTCATCCATGACTGTGTCATTCAAGAAAGCCGAGTCCTGGCTTGAATCAAGTTGGCTGTAGTTCAGACGGAAATGGACTTTTTTTGCCACATAGAGCTGTTCCGTGGCACCATCCAGTCGAAACGGGGTGAATGCCAGGTTGGCAAAACGCCATTTACGCATCTGGCCCGTGGACAGCAGGCGGACATATCCCCCTGGTGCATCCTGGTCTAGAAGGGAAGATGCCGTTTTTTGCGTTTCGGAATTCGAGTCAGGTGGATTGCGGGGGATGTTGTGTCTGCCGGGAAACTGCTCCAAATCGACGCTGATAAGCTCCAGATTCAGGCTGTTGGGGTCTGCATCGGGGGGAAGGGCGACTTGAACCACCTGACGCGGCAAGGCAAGTTCCCCGGGGTGATCATTCGCTGGGAAGCCTTCAGCCTGGATCGTGGTCGTACCATCCCCGATGTGCTGAACCTGGTAAGTGGGTGCCTGGAGCTCGAATTCCAGCGATTCACCTGTGATTGGAAATGCTTGATCAGGGAATTTTGGCAGGCTGGAGGTCAGGTTTATTACCCCTAGAAAAATAAAAATAAAGAAGCTGCGCCAGTTAGCCCGGAGTCGAAGGATAATGGAATTCATTGAGTGACTCTCCGTAGTGAGGAACTATGTCAGGTTGTGAAAATACTGGAAACAGACAACCGTTAGCTTTGACTAGGTGGCTTTCAAAACAGGCAAAATAACATCAATAGACCTAAGAAGAGCTATTTTTTATTGCCTGAGGCATGATTATAACGGTGTACCGATTTGAATGCAATATAAAAAAGAGCATTGTGCATTATTTTTGATTGCGTCTTTGAATCGTGCGATTTTGTTGCCAGTTACCCATATCCCGCAGAGTTGTGAAGGGGATGAGGTGTGGCGAGATTGTGAAATCTCGGCTACGGAATTGGATGGGAGGAATGTAGCCGGGAAATCCATATCCCGCAGAGTTGTGAAGGATAGGAGAAGGGGCGAGATTGTGAAATCTCGGCTACGGGATTGGACGGGAAGAATGTAGCCAAGATATCCAAATCCCATATTGGGAGGAGAGATGGAATGGCGAGATTCTTCGCTTTGCCTAGAATGACAATCCTGATATTAACGTTTGACGGAATACTTGCTTTGACAGTTTCATTGAATCAGGCGCAGTCGAAGGCTGAGTTATATAGGGATGTTTGAAACTGTGGCTAACAGCATCCGCCACTTCTCTTGACTTCCAAAACGTTTTGGAATACAATGAAAACGATTCCGAAACGTTTTGGTTGGTCTAATGCCTGGGAGTATTCCATGCCTGTGACTCTTAAAGAGATTGCTGATAAAGTGGGGAAGTCGGTCACAACGGTCTCGCGTGCCTTGCACGGCTATAACGATGTCAGCCCCGAAACCAAAGCCCTAGTACAACAAGTTGCCAGTGAGCTGGGGTACACCCCTAACATCTTTGCCCAGCGTTTACAAAAAAGGAGGACTGACACGATTGGATTTATCCTGCCGACATTTGGGCCGCGTTTTTCTGACCCGTTTTTTAGTGAATTTCTGGCTGGCATTGGGAATACTGCCGCCCACCTCAATTATGACTTGCTGGTATCGACCCGAGGTCCAGGTGAGGAGGAACTTGCCGCTTACCGCGAGAAAGTACAAGGGGGACGAGTAGATGGATTTGTGATCGTACGCACCCGTTGTCAGGATGAACGCATCGAATACTTGTCGGGTGTGGATTTCCCATTTGTCGCTTTTGGCCGTACAGAAAGCATCCCAGACTATCTGTTTGTGGATGAGGATGGTGAATACGGGATGCGCTTGATCGCCCGGCACCTGGTGGATTTAGGACACAAGGAGATCGCAGTAATAACAGCTCCACCCCATTTGACGTTTACCCATTACCGACTGAAAGGCTTGCGAGAAGGTCTTCTGGAGCAAGGAGTGGTTCTTGACGACCCCATGATTGTTACTGGTGACCTGACCCAAAAAGGAGGGTATTCCCAAACCCGGTACCTGTTAAATTTGCCAACACCACCAACGGCAATCGTAGCGTGCAATGATTTGATGGCTTTGGGGGCGATCAGCGCTACACAGGAAAAAGGCTTAACTGTTGGCAGAGATATCGCAATTACAGGATTTGATAACATCCCACTGGCAGAACACTGCCACCCGTCACTTACCACGGTAAACCAACCAATTTATCAAATCGGTGCAATGGTTTGTGAAATGCTCGTAAAAAGAATACAGGGAGAACTTATTGAAGCGCAGCATATCTTATTGAAACCCTCACTGATCATCAGACGATCTTGTGGCGGTATACCGGTCGATGAGCTGTCAACGAAAGGAGGTGATTTTATTTCCAATTGATGCACCATGATATCTTCTTACGTGGTTAACCTAATTTTATAAACAATGGAGAAAGAAAAATGAAAAAAACGTTATTTATTATCATAGCCCTTCTGATTGCTGCAACAATAACAGCTTGCCAACCCGAAACGATTGTTGAGACTGTAGTTGTTGAGAAAGAGGGCGAGACGATCATCAAGACCGTGGAGGTAGAAGTCCCGGTCGAGGTGGAAAAGGAAGTGGTCGTTACCGTTGAAGTCGAAAAAGAACCGCTTGAAAAGACAGTCATCGAATTTTGGACGACTGACAACGAGCCGGAACGGGTTGAGACCTACGAAGCGGTTGCTGCAGCTTTCATGGTTGTACACCCCGAGATCGACCTTCGGATTGTGCCAATCGAGGAAGCTGGCATCGCCCAACGCATCGCCACCGCCCAGGGAGCAAACCGCCTACCCGACATCGTGCGGATGGGTATTGAACGAGTTTCCTCCTTTGCGGTTGACGGTATTTTGGATGAAGCCGCAGCGATGGCTACCATCGAGAGTATTGGGAAGGATGATTTCCGTGCCGCTCCGCTTGAGATGGTCACCAACCCGGCGAATGGCAACTATGCTGCAGTTCCTTTTGATGGCTGGATCCAGGCCCTCTGGTATCGAAATGACATTTTCGAAGAAGCTGGATTGAACGCCCCAATCACCTGGGATGACATTAACGCGGCATGTGATGCATTACCTGGCGTAGGCAACCTGCTTTATGCGTTGACCCTGGCGACCGATCCAGGTCAGAACTATCCCCACCAGGTATTTGAGCAGGTCGCCCTGTCGAACAACGCTTGGCCTTTCGATGCGGATGGAAATGTATCGATGAATACGCCAGAGATGATCGAGGCATTGGCTTTTTATACCAGCTTGCAGCGCTGTGCGATGCCCGGTCCGCAGTATTGGAGAGGTGCTCGTGAAGCCTATGAGTTGGACCAATCTGGCATGCTTTTCTACAGCACCTATATCATGGATGACCTCGTGGATGGGTCCGGTTTGGATTCTGGTGGGAATGTCGAGATCCTAGTTGAAGACCTGGCAGGTAAGACTGGTTTTGCTGCAACCATGGAAGGTCCCAATGGGGCTGCTTCTTACGGACAGTTGGTTACCCTGGGGATCCTGACGGGCGCTGACCCGATGGCCCAAGAGGTTGTCAAGTTCTTTATGACTGGTGAGAATTACCAGGATATTCTTGCCCTGGCACCCTTCGGTAAGGTCCCCGTGCTGACCAGCGCAGTCGAGGGGTGGGGTGAACTAAGCCCCTATTTCGCCAACTATTCTGCAGAAACGCTGGCGCAGATTGGCAACGGATACGAAACCATGGCACGCTGGCTCTTCCGGCCTGATTATGACGCTACCCAACGTGCAGTGGTCGGCGACATCGAAGGACGGTTGCTCATCTCTCAAGCGATCAGCAATATTGCGCTTGAAGGTACCATGACACCTGAGACAGCTGCCGCCTGGTTGCAGGAGCAGGTCGAACTGCTCTATGCAGAACGTTCCGAAGAGTAAGATCCCTCATTAATCGAGGGCGTAGGAAACTACGCCCTCCCAATTTCCTTTCAGAAATCCGGGGAAGAGGTGTTATGTTTTCCATTACTTTTCTAGTAGATTTCCTGGTATGAAGGTTCAGGACAACATCAATGTAGAGGATTAGGTTTCAGTCAGTCCAAAGTAGAGATTCTTCACTCCACTTCGTTTCGTTCCTAGGAAACTACTTCGCCGAGGACGGCGATTTGAGCGGGAATCCGGGATGTTTCTTTCAGGATGAAATGTGCTTTAGTACAGTGGTTTTTTAGTAAGACATTGTTAAGAATGACGATGGACAGTCTACCAGTAGTCTGTCAAACATCATCCTTTAGGATGTCATGTTGAGTGAAACGAAACATCTCTCACATGGCACAAGAGATTCTTCATCAGCAAAGAGCGCTGCTTCAGAATGACATTATTAATAATGACGATGGACAGTCTACTAGTAGTTTGTCAAACATCATCTTTTAGGATGTCATGTTGAGTGAAACGAAACATCTCTTACATGGCACAAGAGATTCTTCAACAGCAAAGAGCGCTGCTTCAGAATGACAAACTTGAGATACATATTGGAATATCTACTTGTGACCTGAATCTAAAGGGAAAGTCTGATCTCTCCCAAGTTTTTTGAGAACAACAAATAAAGAGGCCTGCCATGTCTATTCTGACAAAATCGGGTTGGAAATCAATGCAATCTCGCGAAACTCGCCTGGCCTGGGCTTTGATCCTTCCAACAGCCCTGATCGTTTTTGGACTGGTTATCTTTCCAGCAATCTTCAGTGTTTGGGTGAGTTTTCATGATGTGGGATTACATAACCTGAATGATGTCTTCCATGCAAAGTTCATTGGTTTCGAGAATTACAGGAAAGTATTCCAAGATTTTGCCTTCAAGTTTCAATGGAAACAGAGTTGGGGAGCTGCAGTTACCAGTGTTGTTTATTCCTTTTCAGCCACAGTCCTGACCATCGTTGTTGGCCTGATTGCCTCCTTGCTGCTCAATCGACCCTTCCGTGGACGGGGTCTCTCGAGGGCAATTTTCTTGTTTCCATACGTGGCTCCAATCGTAAGCGTTGCTTTTGTCTGGCGTTGGATCCTTGACCCAAGACCATCGGGGGTTATCAACGATCTGCTGATGCGTCTTAACCTGATTGATATGCCTAAAGCTTATCTTGCCACTCGAGGTCTTGCGCTGGGACTGGTCGTCGTTTTTGAGGCCTGGCGCTATTTCCCTTTTGCAATGTTGATGATCCTGGCACGGCTGCAGGCAATCGATGCTACTCTTTACGAGGCCGCCAAAGTAGACGGAGCGAATACTACCCAGCAGTTCTGGCATATTACCCTCCCGGAACTCCGTTATGTACTGGGTGCTATCTTCCTGCTGCGTTTGATGTGGACTTTCAATAAATTCGATGACATCTTTTTACTCACCGGTGGGGGTTTTGGCACCAAGGTCTTACCGGTATTGACTTATGAATTCAGTTTTCGCTTGTTTGATTTTGGTCGTGGTGCGGCAACAGCCATGATCCTGTTATTGATCTTACTCGTCTTTATGACGTTCTACCTGACAACTGTGATGCGAAACGTGGAGGAGTAAACCATGAGCAAGCAACCTCAGAATATCATTCAGCACACAGCACAGTGGATTACCTGGCCGCGTTTCATCATGGCTGTTGTCCTGCTCTTTTTCCTGACCAGTATCTTATTCCCTTTTTATTGGATGGTCAGTTCTTCTTTCAAGACCAGGGCTGAGATTGGTGGGCGAGAGCCTGTTTATGTCCCCAGTGCCTTGAGGTTGGATGCATATAGAGAACTTTTCGATCCGAATTTCCGGGGTTATGAATCCTTCCAAAAGAATATCTTCAATACACTGAAGATTTCCCTTCCTACTGCAATCATTGCTGTAATCCTGGCTATCTTCGGTGCCTATGCGATCGCCCGTTTGCGATTTAAAGGCAAAAATATTCTCCTCCAGGGGATCTTGATGGTCTATCTTTTTCCGGGCGTGCTCCTGATCATTCCCCTTTTTGCCATGTTAGCTAAGATCGGCGAGCAGCTAGGTTTCGAGGTCCAGGACAACCTGGGGGTTCTGGCCTTCACCTACCTGGCCCAGACCTTACCCGTAGCTTTATACATGTTAACCAACTATTTTCGCACAATCCCGGACGAAATCGAGCAGGCAGCAATGATCGATGGCTGCAGTCGCTTAGAAGTGGTCTGGCGGATCACCATACCGCTGGCGATTCCAGCGATCATATCCGTAGGGATCTATACCTTTATGATTGCCTGGAATGAGTTTCTCTATGCATTGGTTTTCTTGAATGACCACAATATGTTCACGATGCCGATCAAGATCAATGCAATATTCAACAATCCCAGTCCACGGCCTAATGTTGTCATGGCAGCTTCAACGATTATGACGGTCCCTATCATCCTGTTATTCCTGGCATTGGAACGTTACCTGGAAGAGGGACTGACGGCAGGTGGAGTCAAAGGATAGGGGATGTCTAGAACCATCGGGATCTTCCATTATAAAGTTGGCGGCACGGATGGAGTTTCCCTGGAAATTGAAAAGTGGAAAGGTCTCCTTCAAGAGATGGGACACACCGTCTATCTCTTTGCAGGAGATCTGGGATTGGCTTCCGGGATCAGGATTGAAGGATTCCATCACCAGATCCCGGAAATCAAACGTCTGACATCCAACACCTTCCACAGGTTGGAAGATTGGGATGAAGAGGGCTACCAACACGAACTCCAGGCCTGGGTGGATGTCATCGAGCGCCAGCTCAGGCAGCACATCCTGGAGTTGGGGATCAACCTGCTGATTGTTCAAAATATCTGGTCGGTGGCCCTCAACCCGGCCGCTGCGGTTGCCCTGGAGCGTGTGCGGCAAAATCTAAACCTTCCAGCCCTGGCACATAGCCATGATTTCTATTTCGAAAGACCTGGAATCGCGCTGACATGCCCGGCTGCACTGGAACTTGCCGACCTGTACCTGCCCCCTCGGAGTTCTGCGATAAAACATATCGTCATCAACCGCCTGGCCCAGAACGCTCTCTTGAAACGGAAGGGGATCAAGGCTGAGGTCGTACCGAATGTCTTCGATTTTGAGGCACCAGCCTGGACAGTGGACGACTATAACCGGGGATTTCGACCGGAGATAGGGCTTGCGGATAACGACCTGCTCATCCTCCAGGCAACCCGGATTGTGCCTCGAAAAGGCATCGAGATGGCGATTGACTTTGTCAAAGCTCTTGATTCCCCCCAACGTCGAACCCTGTTAAGTCAGCGAGGGCTATATGATGGACGGGTCTTCAGCTCAGAAAGCCGGATAGTGCTGGTGATTGCCGGGTATGCTAAGGATGATGTTACCGGTCGTTATAAAAGCCTACTAGAGCAAAAAGCGCAGCGAGTGGGCGTCGAAGCGTTGTTTATTGAAGATCTGGTAGCAGAGAGCCGTCATACCAGGGATGGCAACAAGGTCTATGCCCTGTGGGATACTTATGTCTTTGCAGATTTCGTGACTTACCCCAGCCTGTGGGAGGGTTGGGGCAACAAACTTCTTGAGGCAATATGGGCTCGTTTGCCTATCCTTCTCTTCGAATATCCCGTTTTTAAGTCCGATCTCAAACCGAAAGGTTTTAAAGTGGTTTCGTTGGGAGACCGTATTGCCGGGACAGATGAATATGGCCTGGTAAAGCTCGATCCCTCCTTGCTGGATTCAGCTGCGGACAAGGCTGTTTCCTGGCTGACTGATCCCCGGTCTCGGTCTGCAGTCGTCGAACATAATTTCAACATCGCCAGCCGTCATTATTCATTGAAAACCCTTCAAACAACCCTGAACCGATTGATCTTATGAAAAAAACCCAAAAAAGAATAATCGATCTCCTAAAAAGACTCTACGGGGTTCAAACTGCAAACCAAATCTGGATCCAACTCGAGGGGATGATTGCGGATTTTATAGAAAGGCAATCGCTTATAGACACGAAGGACTCTCTTCAATGCTTGTCTGAGAAAGATGCGGTTTTGATCACCTATGGAGACCAGTTTAAAGGAAAAGGGCTGCCACCCCTTAGCAACCTGCTTGATTTCTATCAAACCTACCTGGTTGAGATCATTAATACGGTACACATCTTACCTTTTTTCCCGTATTCATCCGACGATGGCTTTGCGGTGGTAGATTACTACCAGGTGGACCCTAATCTTGGCAGCTGGGATGATATCGTAGCCCTTAAGCAGGATTGCAACCTGATGTTTGATGCAGTGATTAATCATATCTCGAGTCAGAGCGATTGGTTCCAAGATTTTCTGCGATGGGAGCTGCCTTACCGGGATTATTTTATCTGTGCAGATCCGGAGACTGATTTATCTGGGGTTGTGCGACCCAGGACTCAGCCGCTCTTGACATCTGTGGAAACAGCAGAGGGAACGCGGCATGTTTGGACGACTTTTAGTGCCGATCAGGTTGATTTGAACTATGCCAATCCAGCTGTGTTGCTTGAGATCATTGCGGTCCTGTTTTTTTATATCGAGAAAGGGGCAAAAATCATCAGACTGGATGCGATTGCCTTCCTTTGGAAAGAATTGGGAACAAGCTGCATCCACCTACCCGAGACTCACCTGGTGATCAAACTCATCCGGGCCGTGCTCGACCTTGCAGCTCCGGGTGTGCTGTTGATCAGCGAGACGAATGTGCCTCACGATGAGAATATCAGTTATTTTGGATCACTCCTACCGGAAACCGAGCAAGCAGAGATCGGAATTGGGAGAGGGGATGAAGCCCAGTTGGTTTACCAGTTCCCGCTAGCCCCCCTGGTGCTGCACACTTTCCTGACTGCGAATGCTTCCAAATTGTCAATATGGGCAGCAGGACTCGAACTGCCATACCCAAGTGCGATCTTTTTAAATTTCATAGCCTCCCATGATGGGATTGGTGTGCGTCCAGTGGAAGGCATCCTGACTCCGGAAGAGGTTCAGGCCATGGTCGAACAGACGATTGCCCATTCAGGCCTTGTCTCATATAAGACCAATCCGGATGGTTCTCAGAGTGTCTATGAATTGAATATCTGCCTCTTCGATGCCCTTAATAACCCCGCCAAACCCACTCCTGCGCTTGATGTGCAGCGCTTTCTTGCCTCACAGGTTATTATGTTGTCCCTGGCTGGGGTTCCAGGGATTTATGTTCACTGCCTGCTCGGTTCAGGCAACTGCCAGGTTTGTGTCCAGGAAAGTGGTCGGTCTCGCTCGATTAACCGCCAGAAATTCCAGGTGAATACCCTGGAAACAAGGCTAGACGATCCTGATTCGACCACTGGGCAGGTTTTCGATGGTTATGAGCGACTGCTGCATGTCCGCCGGAAGCACTCAGCATTCCACCCTCTTGGGGCGCAGCGAGTAATTAACATTCATGATCAGGTCTTCGCGATCCTGCGTACTTCACCAGACGAAATGGAGCAGGTCTTATGCCTGGTAAACGTCTCTGGCAGCAAACTGACCCTGCATTTTGATCCTTTGGACTGGGGATTGGATCTTCACAATCCCGGTCCTGACCTGGTCACTGGGGAGCGTGTTGTCCTGCAGGGGGTAATCCTCTTGCAGCCATACCAGTACTGCTGGATGCTGCTCGAGTAAACAACGTGCCGTTTAACCTTCCTTGAGATTCCCTGGAGAAATCGAATGCCCTTACTCCAGTTTGGAAAATAAAAACAGGGCAGTAATTCAATTACTGCCCTGCCTTTGGTTATTGATAGGTATACTAAATAACGATCACATCTTGCGCCTGCAGGCCTTTTTGACCTTGGACGACTGTGAATTCTACCCGTTGACCCTCATCGAGGTTGCGGTAGCCATCACCAAGAATGGCGTTGTAATGGACGAATAAATCTTCGCCATTTTCACGTTCAATAAAACCGTAGCCTTTGCTACCATTGAACCATTTCACGGTACCTTGTTGTTTTTCAGACATGTTTTGGAACTCCTTTCAAAGAATATTGCAGATTTAAGCACGGGTTCCAAAACCAAAGATGAATCTCTATTTTCAGAACAAATGTTAATCAAGCACTAAAGTTTAGCACACTTTGTGGATTTAAGGGTATGTTTTTTGTTAGAAATGGATATACTCATGGGATGCTCATCTTCGGAATGGATGGAGATGTTAGTAGCCAGGATATCCATATCCCGCAGAGTATGGAAGGTTAGGGTATTTCAACCAGGCGAGGTTTGGCTTTAGGCGTTCAACACGGGAGCGTTGGGCTTGGGATGGCAATGTGGAAATCCCAGACAGGGGTTGCATCCAGGGGACTAATCGTAAAATACACGGGATCAGGGGCTGGGTTCAGGAGTTAGATAAGTTTTATAACGCCATCAGAACTACTTCTGCCATTTCTGATCTTGTTCCTGGTCCTGTTCCAACTGTTTCTTTTGATCCTGGATTCGTGTCTGCTCTTGCTGCTGTTCCACGATAAGCTGTTCTTGTTGCCGATCCTTCCGTTCCTGCTCCTGGTGAGAGGTAGTAGCCGGCTCCTTTTTCAGCCTTTGCTTCCAATCCGATTCCGCTTGTTTGTCCATTTCCCGCTGTTCCTGTAAGGCTTGTTCCAGTTCTTCTTTTTGTTGTTTTTCTAACAGTTCTTGCTCGCGCTGGTGCCGTTTTCGCTCCTCATCCTGCTGTTTTTCTACCTTTTTTTGTTCAATTCGCCGTTGGGCGTATTCATCAAGCTGTCTCGAATCTTTTTTGTGTTTCATCTTTTTATCCTTTTCCAGAACTAATCAAATGAAAATCCGGTGGGAAATGTTCTTATAGATCCGGATTGTATTGCCAACGCAGAGGATGATAATAATATACTTCATTTTTCAATCTTCAATCATCAATCTTCTCTTTCCCATACGGAAACCAGTAATCTTTTTCCTGACCCTCAATATCCCAGTGAACGTGCTTGACCTGCAGGTATTCGTCCAGGCCTTCCTGTCCAAGCTCGCGACCAAGACCAGACATCTTCATCCCGCCGAAGGGACCGGCGAGATTGTCTGTAAGCGGATCGTTGATCCAGATGGTACCCGCTTTAACTTCCTCAAAGAATTGTTTAACCAGCCTGGGGTCATTCGAGATTAAGGAGGCGCCCAAGCCATAATCGCTATCGTTCGCCAGTTCGATCGCCTCGTCAAAGGTCTTGTAAGCCATCAAGGGGATGACGGGACCAAAGGTCTCTTCCCGCATCAGTCGCATTTCGTGGTTGACGTTGGTCACCACCGCAGGTTGTAGGAAAAAGCCTCTTTTTAAGGTTTCAGGGCGTTTCCCACCGACCAGGATCCTTGCTCCTAAGGCAGTAGCCTCCTTCAGCTGTCCTTCTACCGCTTCCCGGAAGCTGTTGCGGATCATGGGACCGATGTCGGTATCCTGCTCGAGGCCGTTACCGAGGCGGAGGTTGCTGACAAAGTGGGCCAGTTCTT
The DNA here is from genome assembly GCA_964613985.1 of uncultured Anaerolineales bacterium. Taxonomy (GTDB): domain Bacteria; phylum Chloroflexota; class Anaerolineae; order Anaerolineales; family UBA11858; genus CAZTJD01. The sequence goes on along the minus strand of CAZTJD010000008.1, from coordinate 30,415 downwards.
CGCTGAACTGACCCATCATGCTCTCATGAACGTAGACCCGTTCGGTGCTGGTGCAGACCTGGCCGGCATTGATCAGGGCAGCATAAGCCAAGGCGCTGACGGCCTTCTCGAGCGGTGCATCTGGCGCGATAACCATGGGGTCCTTGCCGCCCAGTTCCAGATGCAATTTCTTCATTAAGGGACCAGCGCGATGGACGACGTGTTGACCCACAGCCGTCGATCCAGTGAGGGCAATGACCGGTACTTCCGGGTGACCTACCAGGGTCTCACCCACTTCTGAACCTGTCCCGGTGACTACGTTGACCACTCCCGGTCGAAAATGATCGAAAGCGATTTCCACCAGTCGCAAGGTAGTCAGGGGAGTAAATTGGGAGGGCTTAATTACCACGGTATTGCCAGCTGCCAGGGCTGGGGCAAGTTTCCAGACCAGCAGCAGCAGGGGATAATTCCAAGGGATGATGCAGCCGACCACACCAAAAGGTTCTTTAAGCACGAAATTGAACTGCCCTGGATCCCCGGAAGGGATGACTTTTCCCCGTTCATGTCGGGCCAGTTCAGCGTAATAGTCAAAGGTCTCTTCGGTCCACCAAAGCTCTTCTTCGTTTTCTGGGATGGGTTTCCCCTCTTCCTGGGTCAGCAAGCGGATCAATTCATCGTGGTGAGAACGAATCTTTGCTGCCACATTGTGGAGCATGTGGGCACGTTCGTTTGCCGGTGTCCTTGACCAGTCTCGGAAAGCGGTTTTTGCAGCAGCCACAGCTGCATTGGCATCCTGCCGGGTACCCCGTGGCACTTCATCGAGAACCCCTTCGGTGGCTGGATTGATGACAGGAATCCTGTCCAATGCACGACCCGATGTGAATTTTCCATTAATAAACATGGGGGCTCCCTTTCTTCGATAACTCAATAGACATCCTGCCGGAAGAGGTGTTGACGGAAAAAAAATTGAAGGTGATGCTTATTGAACTGTGGTGATGGTTCATCATTCTATAGGATCGGTTTCCTTGAGATGGATTACAGACAGCTGATCTAATAGTATTTTATCTAAAATTTCCATGCAGTGTATGCAGGTCTCGAACCATGAACGAACAAAATCATCCAGGCTGACGGTCTTACTGGCTTCATTCGCCCGTAATTTTAACCTCAACCCTTCCTGATAGACGAATCTTCCCTGATCGCTGCGAATCTTAAAATTCAAATCAAGGTTCAAAAGGATTTTTCCATCCTGGAATAAACGGTGTACATCTTTTAATAATGTAGGACGTATTGTTTCCCAATCTTTACCCAAACCCCTTATGTGAGAATCTTTTAGCTTTAAATAAATATGGGCGTATCTTGTTGCAGTGTGGGTGGCTCGTTCAGGATGCCCCTCGCAGATATTGATCAGGTCAAACACCTTTAAGTTGTTTAACCTTTCTAGCCAATCGTCTTCAAGATTTTTATCAACACAGAATTCTCGCCATGGTCGTTCATACTGACGGCATTTTTGTTTCACATCACGCATGTTCTCTTTATATCATAATTGTAAAGGTGTGGCGAGCAAAGGAGCTAATATTGCCTCCCACAACCTGAAGATCGGGTAAAAAGACTGCCCGTTCACCCAGCGGACTTATTTCAAAGTGAAGATACTTGGGATTCCCCAGCCCTCTTTGTGCTCTTGAATCGATAATAAGCCAGAGGCATACCGTTTTTCCTAAACTGACGTGACATAAATACAAATGGGTTACCCTATCTATCCAGGTAGATATAATCAACTTCAAAAAACTTAATTAATCCAGTGTATAATATTTGGTAGTGCCAATCTGGAAAATGTCCTTATCTCCAGGTTTTGGATATAATGAAACCATTGGGAAAAAACAGAATAAGTGATTTTTTTACTCAAATTTCCTTTTAGCAGAGAGGAAGACCAAGATGAACATGAAAACCTGTCCTAATTGTGGAAACGAGATTTCAAACGATGCGATCCAATGTCCGCATTGTGGTACCATCTTGATGACTTTAGGGAAAACTGGAGCAAAAGGGTTAAGTCGTAAGCGGGCACTTATAGGGGGTATTGTTCTGCTGCTGTTCCCACTTTGCTGCCTGGCATTTGCCGGGTATCGGGTGGTGAATGGTGCGCCCCCAGATATTGAGGCGTTATTGGCACGGAATCAAACGGAAGCAACTGAAATTATTGGGGAAGTCATCAGTGAGGTAGAACAAGTTGTTGTTGATACCCCTCTTCCTTCAATGACAGTGCAGCCCGTGACAATCGAACCAACACAATTCATAGAACCTACACCAGGGACCTCAAGCAACATACCAGAAATTCCTGAACACCCCTGTATCCCGTTAGATACAGAACGGCAGGTAGCTGAGGTAATCCAGGTGATTGATGGAGATGAGATCAGGGTTCGGATCGAAGGAGATGAATTTATCGTGCGTTATATTGGGATTGTTGCTCCTGAAATCACCGATCCGTTCGGGCCCGAAGCTTCCAATGAGAATATATATCTCGTGTTTTCGAAGCAGGTGGTGCTGGTCCGGGATGTTACAGATCGCGATCCAGAAGGGCGGCTGCTCCGATATGTTTTTGTAGGTGATCTGTTCGTTAACCATGAGCTTATTCACAACGGATTCGCGGAAGCGGAAAATATGCCACCAGACCTGTCTTGCAGTGATCTGTTCCAGGAGGCAGAAGCTGCTGCCCAGGCAGATAAGGCAGGTCTTTGGAAGGTCACTCCCACGCTCACCCGTACTTTGGCGCCATTGTGGACAGCAACACCTGATAAAACGAGCAATAATAAGAGTGGTGGAAATCCAAACTGCAACTGCAACGGCCCCGATCTCGATTGCGAGGATTTTGACAGCCAGGCGGATGCACAATGGTGCTACCTTAAATGTCTCATAAATGGGGATGGAGATATCTTTAATCTTGACCCCGATGGCGATGGCGAGGCGTGTGAGTAAAGAAACTTCTACCTTATATCCAACCTAGCTGTATCAAATTTTTCTTGGCATACGGTTTCTCGATCGGTCTGAGGGAATCCGGCAGCATGTCAACCGTAAATCTTTGACCTGTTATTCAGAATGGAGTGCAGCAGGATGAAAGATCTCCACCTTCAGGCGTGAGTTCTTTCTCTTTGTTATGGAACACAATCTTTCTGATGGTCATTGTAAAACCTTAATATCTATCTAGAATGGAATTTCAATCAGGATGACAATGTGAAAAATGTAATCAACGGGAGTCAATAATCAACACGCTCTTGATGATTTCTCGATTTCAGGATAATATTTGTGGATTAAATCTTATTCCTGGAGGAAACCATGAACAAATACACCAAAATTTTCATTCTACTGTTATTAATCAGTATAACCATCGGCTCGTGCAGCGGGAGTGATTCTAAGAAAGGGGACCTGCCAGACCTGGGGACAATCCAAATTGGATACATGCCGGTGTTATCCTATTCACCGCTGTTCATCGCCTATGAAAAAGGATATTTCGAAGAAGAGGGACTTCAGGTAGAGATGTCAGCTTTCCAATCCTCCAGTTATATGGTGCCTTTGCTGGCAACGGGGGACCTTGATGTCGGGGTTGGTCAAACGGGAACGGAATTAATTAACGCAACCAACCAGGGATTTGAAATAAAAATTGTTGGTCCAACGAACCAAAGTAAAGAGGGATATGTATCTCCAAAATTCCTGGTGAGGAAAGACTTGTATGATTCAGGTGAGATCACCCAACCAGCAGATTTAAAAGGTGCGGTTATTGCCACGAATGTTGAACGTGGGCTGACCGAATTTTTAACGGCTGCTGTTCTGAAACAGGGAGGACTGACGATTGATGATATCCAGTTTGTTATACTGCCGTTTTCTGATATTAATGTGGCTTTGGCTAACAAGGCGATTGATGCCGGTATGTTTCCGGAACCACTGGCATCCATGGCAGTCGATAGTGGGGATGGGGTCATCTTTGCGAAATATAGTGACATTTTCCCAGGATCTAGCAATGCGGTATATTTCTTTGGAAAACGACTTCTGATCCCTGAGAATCGAGAGGTTGGCGTGCGGTTTTTTAAAGCATTAATAAAAGCGATCCGCGAGTTAAATTCCGAGAATGGTTACAGTGATGAGAACGTGGGATACATAACCAAATACGTTAATAATCCCCCAGAATATATAAAGAACAACAGGTATTATTTTGATCCCAATGGTGTATTCGATCAGACATTTTATGATGACGCCATGCATTATTTCATTGATCGAGGGTACACCGAGACAAATGAAATGCCTGCTCCGGATAAACTATACGATCTTTCATTTTTAGAAGAAGCCCTTAAACAACTTGGTCCGTTTAAACAATAACGGGTTGGCTTAATTGCCGCTTTATGACTTTTACCAGGTTGTCTGAATATTCCAAATTGCCTGTGGGATTTTTTCAATGGGCGATGGAGAAAGCGTTGTCTATTATCAAGAATTGTGATTTCATCACGCACCTGTGTTGATCAATGTGAAATCACAATTTTGATCTAAACAAGTAGAGAGAACCTATGAACTCGATCCCACACGTGCCACCATCAGGAATAACGGACCATACTGGCCAGTTCGACCGTGCAGAACTTGAAACATCCCTGGTTGATCGATTTGAGAAGCAGGTTGATCTATATCCAGATTATCCTGCTGTAAAACAATGGGAAATCCTATACACCTATCTCCAAATCAATCATAGAGCCAACCAGGTCGCAAATATCATTTCCAATCAGCTAGGCGGTTATCGTGGTCCGGTTGCATTTCTGGTCGACCATGGATCCCCCCAAGTCGTTACGATATTCGGCATTTTAAAGTCAGGAAATGCCTATATGGCACTCGATCCCGATTTCCCCGTGGAAAGATTGGAGTTTATGCTGTCCGATTCTGAAACTCCGCTGATCATCACGAATACCTCGAACCTGGCTTTCGCTCAAGATTTATCCGATGGGAAGCGGAAAATCATCAATCTGGATGAAATCGATCCGGAAACCCCTAAAGATAATCTAAACCTGGAAATCCCCGTGGATGCGATGGCATTGATCCAATATACCTCGGGATCGACCGGGCAACCGAAAGGCTGCATTCTAACTCATGAATTAATCATGCATATGGCATATACCCAGTTGCATTTTCGGGGTATGAGTTACGAGGATCGTTATATTTTCCTGGTGTCTGGAAGTTTTACCGCTCATCTGGGCCCGGTATTCCATACGTTGTTAAATGGGGCTTGTTTATTTCCATATGATATTAAAAAACAGGGCCTGGCAGGGTTAGCGGATTTCCTGGTTGATGAAAAAATCACAATCATTTCTACCATCCCATCCACCTTTCGATACTTCACATCTTTGCTGGATGACGAAACGACATTCCCCGATGTTCGAATCTTAATCTTGGGCGCAGATACCTGCCTGAAGGTAGATGTCGAGGCGTATAAAAAGTTTTTCCCACCTTCCTGTAAAATGTACAATTCCCTGGGCGGTACAGAATTTTTGTCTGGTGGAAGTTTCGTAATCACGAAAGGGACCGAAATTAAAGGAGGAATCGTTCCAGTAGGATATGAACAGGAAGACAAGAAGGTTTTAATCATGAATGAAGACGGGGATGAGTTGCCAGCAGGGGAAGTAGGGGAAATTGTGATCCAGAGCAGCTATCTTTCCCCAGGGTATTGGAAAAGACCAGACCTGACAAAAGAGAAATTCCACCCTGTCCCAGGAGAAGATGGCGTCTTCCAATATCAAACGGGAGATTTAGGCAGAAAAGACCCTGATGGCTGCCTTTACCATCTGGGACGGAAGGACGACCAGGTAAAGATCCGAGGCAACCGGGTTGAATTAGGAGAAATCAATTCGAAATTATTGGATTCCAGCTCCATAAAAGACGCTTTTGTTTATGCATATACCGACTCTGTTGGAGAGAGTCATCTGACTGCCTATCTTGTCCCGATCGAAAAATCCGAAACCCTGGTGGAAGAAATTATAAAAGAACTGCAGCAAGGTCTTCCCTCTTATATGATCCCAACCGAATTCATGGTTTTAGAAGGAATCCCAAGACTCCCATCCGGGAAAGTAGATCGACAGGCATTACCTCAACCGGAAAAATCTAGATCTTCACTAAGTAGCGAATATGTTGCGCCTCAAAACCCAGTTGAAAGGGAGCTGGTCGAGATCTGGGAACACCTGCTTGAATTCCAACCAGTAGGCATCCAGGATGATTTCTTCGATCTTGGGGGACACTCCCTCATGGCGATGCGATTGGTGGTTGAGATAGAGCAGAAATTAGAAAAAACATTACCCTTCCCTGCATTGATTCAAGCCAGGACCATTGATGGAATAGCGAAATTACTGATGGATAAGGATGCTTTACAGGCCTGGTCGCACCTGGTTGCATTACAACCCTTGGGTTCAAAGCCGCCTTTTTTCTGTGTACCTCCATCTGCTGTCACGGTGATGGTATTTAAAGACCTGGCTAAACACCTCAGCAAGGATCGACCTTTCTATGGTTTTGAATATCTTGGCATGGATGGCAAGGCTGAACCTCACGACAGTATTGTGGATATGGCGAAATACTATATCGAGAGGGTTCGATCCTTGCAACCGGAAGGACCTTATTTCTTAGGCGGGATGTGTTTCGGAGGCCTGGTTGCATTTGAGATGGCGCAACAATTCGTGGCGCAAGGAGAACAGGTCCCATTCCTGGGAATCCTGGATTCAACCCATGCCCCTTATCTTTCAAGACCACGAACCTACCCGGTTTTTATGGTCACAAGGTTCATAAACAAGAAAATACTCAGACAAAAGTTTCCCATTGGCATGGCGTCTTTGAAAGAAATGATGAAAGCATTCTCCCCGGATGACAAACTTGGGAAACGAATCTACGAGGTCTTCGCCACTCATAACTATGCCCGGGTGAATTATTTAGCCCGACCCTATCCCGGCAAGATCACTTTATTCAATACGGCTGGGAGCAGAGGCGAGTTTTCGAGAGGACAGTGGAGAGGTGTAACTACGGAAGACTTGGGAGTTGTCTCGATCCCTGGGATCCATCGAGGTCATCGGGAAGGACCGGAAGGTGGGGTACATTCTTTCATTTTAGAGCCCTATGTTCAGGTCCTGGCTCAAAAATTGGATGAACATCTCGATCAGGCAGGCCTCCAGGCTGCGTGAACTGTCAGGGATAAAACGTAGAGGCGAGAATTTCGCGAATCCATTTTTTCCTGGTTCTCAGAATCGAGGCTTTTGGAGGAAAAAAACAGGCTTTGTGGGGTATGAATTTTTTGAATGATTATTGATAATATAGTCTCAGAAACGCTAAAAGTTCTATAGAAACCGGCGACCACCGCGCCGGTTTTTTTATTGTTGGATTGTCGGTGGGAAAGTACTTTAAAGATGCTTGAGGGAGATGAGAGATTCTTCGCTACGACATTAAGAACGTGATTATGTCATCGCGAGGAACGATTTTTGTGACGAAGCGATCTCTCGTACGCTGGACTGAATATTGTTTACTTATGTCTCATACCGCTGTCATCGGTGCTTTACCAGACTCGTTAAGCGATGCAGAATGAGTTTGCAACTTGTTCAGATGTGCGAGATGCAATCTCACGCTACAAAATATTCTCCCCACCGATATAATGCAAATTCAATCCCACCTCCCGCAGCTGAGATATCCTTATCTAGCTCCAACCCCCACACGCGAATGAATTGCGTGCTACACTATCTTAAGCCCGTTCAAACGGGCTGATCCTTGATCCTCCTCATTAATCAATCGTTTTTCCATCATAGCTTCCTTTCAATCTAGTCTGCTTCAGCCGACTTCGTTTATCAAGCCGTGAATTCATTCATGGCGTTTGGGGCTGAAGATGATGCTTTCAGCTTGGCAGATGGCTGAACAAAACCGTTCGGGTAACAGAATGTCTGAATGAACCAGACATTTTGTGGAGGGAAAAGCACCATTCTCTAGTCAAACCGAATAGAAACCAATTTAGTGTTGAATAAACTGAGTTTGGAGTGGTGATGTACTTGTGGGTGAACATCCAGTAATAGTCTACCCCCGGGTCATTCATGGTTGATTTTATCACAAAATGGAACAAAAGTTCTATTTTGTGATAAAAAAACACTGATCAAACCAGGGTCACCAGAAAACCGGCGCACCCTTTGACCGGATTTTATTCGTCGCAAAACTGTGTGAAACCATGTGGAGAAGAACCGACAAAAACCCAGGAGTTATGGGATTTATTCATCCAGAAATTTGGTGGAATTCTCGAGAATACATATATTGGAACTGCGTCTCTCACCCGCCATGTTTATCCATAAATATTGCTGGATTGAGAATAAGACAGTTGGGGAGTGGTTGCCTTTTCAGCTTTGGGATGAGCAATTCAAGGTGATCAAGCGAATGGAAAAACGGAAGCAGGTAATCATCCTGAAAGCAAGACAGCTGGGTTTGACCTGGTTATTAGTTTGTTATGCCCTGCATACGATGATTTTTTATCCTGGGAGTGGGATCTTAATCTTCAGCAGAAGAGATGATGAAGCTTCAGAGCTTTTAGAACGTCTTTACAGCGTCTATGCCAGGCTGCCAGAATTTTTACAAGCAGAAATCATGACAAAAAACGTCCATGAAATTAACTTTGGGAAATTAGGATCATGGGCTAAATCATTTCCAACCACAAAACACTCAGGGAGGACCTATACGGCAACGATGGCTATCGTGGATGAAGCAGATTTCATCATGTGGCTGAAGCGGTTGCTTAATGCGGTAAAACCGACCATCGATGCCGGAGGGCGTTTATATTTGCTGTCAACGGTGGATAAAGAAAACAGGAATAGTGCATTTAAACGAATCTGGAGTGATGCTATTAAAGGAAGGAATAACTATCTCCCGATATTTCTTCCCTGGCAGGCGCGTCCGGATCGAGATCAGGCCTGGTATGAGCACCAGGTCCAGGATTATGAAGAAGATGACCTATGGCAAGAATACCCGGCGACGCCAGAAGAAGCAATCGCAGCAAGAAAAGCGAGCAAACGATTTTCTCCCGCCTGGCTGAACAGCTGCCACGGCGATTACCTTGGTAAAAGGACCCAGGTGCAAGATATCCCGGGTTCCTCATCCTTTCTTCCTCCTCACAAGGGTCGGCAGTACCTCCTGGCTGCCGACCCGGCGGAGGGAAATCCCAGATCAGATCCATCCGCTGCGACGGTTTTTGATCGGGAGAGCTGGGAGCAAACCGCGATTATACAGGGAAACTATGAACCAGACGTATTTGCGCATTACCTGATTAGAGTAGCGGAGATTTACAACCATGCGGAAATCTGTGTCGAAAGGAATAACCATGGGCACACAGTCTTATTGGCGCTCGAACATGCTGGCTGGGAATCGATCTACATCTCTCCGTTCGATAACAAGCCAGGTTGGTTATCCAACAGCAAAACGAAAGTGCTTGCTGTCGACCACGCAGCAGCAGCCTTGAGAGAGTCAGCCTGCAGACTCAACGATCCCGCCACATTGAATGAACTGGCGGTCTTCGAAGCGGCAACACTTGCAGCGCCAGAAGGTGAGACGGATGACCTGGCAATAGCTTCAATCCTGGCCCTGGCAGCCCTTCGATGGAAGTCGATTGATCTCTCGCCTGGCGAAGGGATCAGTTACACGATTGAGGGAAGAGATCCCCTGGAAGGACTTGAATATTAAACCACGGATTTCACAGGTTACACGTTTTTTTTAGGTCATGAGCAACAGAGCGAACCAATTAATACCTGAGGCTGGCAAAAGAAGGACTTCAATGATCTATGACTACACGGCTTATGAATATTGTCTTGGAATTTGCGGGATGGTTATGATCATTCTCATTCTGATTCTGGCGAGGTACCTTGATGAATGAGGAACCCTTCAATCTTGGAACAACCAGGGTAGATCATGGGAAAGCGGTCAGGTATCGCCAGAATTACGAGAGAAGAAAGATTTTGCCTGGAATAAAACAGTGAACAGACAATCATTACGTTTGAAAATTGCGGATACGATTGCCAGGTTGATTGGTGGATCAGGCTGGAAAATGCAGCTGGCGACGGTCACCAGCCAGGTCAATGATGCTGCTGGTTGGAATCAGCTATTCCCGGGGGGGATCGGTTCGCATGACCGCGATAGTGCAGAAATCCAGGGACTTTACGAAGATTCACTGAAGGCATGGCGGAAGAACCCCTTTGCGAAGCGATATATCGAAGCAGCAACAGACTATATTGTTGGGGATCAGATCAAAATTACCTCAGATGACGAAAATTTCAACAAGTTTATCGCCGAATTCTGGAACCATCCAAAGAACCTGATGGACCTGAGACTTGAGTCGATGTGTGAAGAGCTCACCCGAGCAGGGGATCTGTTCGTGGTGCTGTTTCGAAACGAAGAAAACGGAATGAGCTACATTCGTTTTGTCACCAAGGATGAAATCACGAAAATCGATACGCTGCCGAACGACTGGGAAACAGAAATCAAATACTACCAAAAAAAGGGAATGAACGAAGTAAAAGAATGGCTTGCGCCGATCCAGGCGACAGAAGAAACAAACGCGATCATGCTTCACTATGCCATCAACCGCCCCATTGGTGCGTTGTTGGGAGAATCAGACATTGCCTCGATCATACCCTGGCTGCTGCGGTATTCAAGGATGCTGGAAGATCGGGTCCGTTTGCATTGGGCTGCCAAGCTTTTCCTTTGGATTGTGACGGTGCCAACGAATAAAGTGCAATCGACAGCACAGAAATATCGAAAAACACCAGAGGCGGGTTCTGTGATTGTAAAGGACGCCGGCGAAGAATGGGAAGTAATGACGCCCTCCCTTCACGGTGCTGACTCAGCCCATGATATGAAAGCTGTACGCGGCATGATCGACGCCGGCAGCGGATTCCCGGCGCATTACCGGGGCGAGGCAGGGGATGCCAACCTGGCAACAGCCACCGCGATGCAGGCTCCGACCGAACGGCGGCTCTTACGGAGGCAAAAGTATTTTGGTTATATCTTGCAAGACATCCTATACCAGGCCTATGTTAGAGCGGTCCAGATTGGAACCTGGCCTGAACTTCAATCGAATGATTACCACAAACTCTTTAATCTTGATATCCCGGAGATATCCAGGCGAGACAATAAAGACCTGGCTGTGGCTGCACATCAGCTTTCCCGTGCTATGCGGGAGATCTCACAGCACCTGCCAAAAAGGTCTCGGTCGCTCAGTCGTCTGGTGCTGCGGAATGTTCTGAAATTTGCTGGCGAACCAGTCTCACCTGAAGACATCGAAACCATACTGAACGAGTCCTACAAAGAAGGTGATCGTGAACAGTAGAAATCACCGCCTAGATGGATTTCATTATGGAGATTTGTTATGGAAAATTTTGACTACATAGAAACATGGGGGCAGAGGAATATCTCGGTTACCAGATCTCTGCTGACATCTGTCAAGCAGCGGCGGCAATATAAAGTTTCGCTCTGTCATGCTGGATTTCTACGTGCTATGGGGGGAAAACAATCAAATCGTTATATTGCTGCGGACCCATTAAGGACGGCTACTGAAGCAGGAAAATTCAATGAACTGGCGGTATTCGTGGACCATGCTGGTTTCTTCGAATATCCCAAGATAGAACGGTTGGTAGCTGTCATCAACGATACCCGGTTTGAAGACCATACGGAATCAGTGCAGGGGACGATCACGTTTTACGATCGCACCCTCGCCGATGAAATGGTTAACATCTTTGATGCGATGTTAGCTGAAGAAAACCCGCCTGATGTAGGTTTCAGCCTTGTTTTTTGGGGCGCTTATGGAGAGCGCGAAAAACCCGATGATCCTCTCATCCTGAAAGAAATCACCCATGTTGAATCCTGTGACATTGTCTTTGAACCAGCGCTTGCGGGGGCGCGTGTATTCGAAGCATTGTCAGCCAAGACAGAAGACCTGTCTTGGCATGACAGTTTGGGACTCGGCGCGGCTGAGCTTAACCAAACTGCAAAAAAAAATGGAGCAAATATTATGACTGAAGAAAATGAAAACAAAAACATTGCTGAAAGCCAAGACTCAGGAGAAGTGACTCTGGCTGAAAAGAATATTCGGCTTGGCAGTCCTGGAGGTCATCAAACAGCAGTAAGCCACCCTGAGCAGAGAATACCGCCCATCGAACCTGGGTTTCAGACAGGCAGTTCGGACGACCATCAAAATACAGAATGGATGCGTCAAGTAAACGAACAATTCGAACAACTTAACCGGCGACTGACCGACCGGCGAGAAAGCGATACCATCGATCTTTCTGGACCTCCCCCTCGAGAGGTAAACCTGGTGATGGGATTGAAAGGTTATGAAGAACTGCAGCAGGCAGCTCTGGCACTGCTTTCTGGTCAGAATCCACCGAAAGGGATCAGGCCGCTATCTGGCATTCGAGAACTCTACCTGCTTCTCTCCGGCGACTACGAAATGACTGGTCGTTTCAACGACGAGCGAATCCAGTTTGCAGCTGTGGACTCTTCGACTCTGGCAAACCTCTTTGCCGATGCCTTGAACAAGGCTGTGATCGAGATCGGGGAACTCTTCCCACGTTGGTGGGAACCGGCGGTCACCGTGATGAACTTCAATACCCTCCATGATGCGAAATTCATCATGATGGGCGGGGTTGGTGAACTACCGACGGTCGCTGAAGGGTCTGTTTATACCGAACTTACCCAGGATGACCAGCAAGAAAGCTCTGCCTTCGTAAAAAAAGGTGGCTACCTGGGGATCACCCTGGAAGCAATCGATAAGGACGACACCCAGAAAGTACAGGCGATCCCTCGCACCCTGGTTCGGGCAGCCTGGCTGACGCTTGGCAAAAGCATTTCGGCAATATTCACCGACAACAGCGGAACAGGTCCAACCCTGGATACCGACTCTACTGTGCTCTTCCACACCAACCACAGCAACCTTGGAACCTCAGCGCTATCTTATTCCTCCTGGGTCGCGACTAGAACCGCAATGTTTGAGCAAACAGAGATCAATTCTGGCGAAGTAATTGGACCGCTCACCACTCCTTACTTGCTGTGGGTTCCGGTAGAGTTGGAATTCACGGCGCTGCAGATCCTGGCTTCTGCCAAGGAACCAGGCACTGCCAATAACGATATCAATCCGGAAGCAATGGATGATGGACAAAGAGCGCGCCTGGAAGCTGCGCAACGAAGAGTCATCGTACCGCCCTTCTGGACGGATGCCAATAACTGGGCTGCTCAGGCAAATCCGCTGCTTTACCCTTCGATAGGGCTGGGCTATCGCTTTGGAGAGAACCCGGAGATCTTCTCGGTGGCAGATCCACGAGCTGGATTGATGTTTTCGAACGATGTCATGCCGGTGAAGGTGCGGTATTTCTATGCGGTTGGACCGATCGATTACCGCGGTTTATATAAGTGCAATGTAAGCTAGGAAACCACGGATTCTCACGGATTACACTGAATTAATGGAGATAAATAATGGAGAAAATGACTTTTTATGTCCCTGGGACTTTATCAGCAGACCAGGTTATCGAAATAGCTGCAGATCGAAACTGGAAGATCACGCATGTATCGGCGGTCGCCTCGAATGATTCAGATGCGACCTTGAAGCTGGGCAATGACTCAGACGATGATGCTTATTTGGCTGCAACGGCAATCGGTGACAGCAACGTACCGGCAGAGTTTGACCGGGACGACTTTGTTTCCGATCAATTCCCCACGCACTCAAAGGGAGACATATTCGTCGCAACCCTGGATTACGATGGTGATGGTGGGACCGCAGCGCAGAATGTGGCGATTGTGGTGACAATCGACTCTTATTGATATTAGACCCTCAACCCCAGCCCCTCTCCCTCGCAGGGAGAGGGGAAAAGGAGCAAAGAAGATGACTGGATTTGCTGATGTACTTTATCAACTTGGAGGGATGCCACTTTTGGGATCAATCCCATTTGGCAAAAATGCCAGGTATTACTTTGTAGACCCTGTTAACGGGTCGGATGGAAATGATGGAATTACACCAGGATCAGCCTTAGCAGGATTAGCAGCGGCTTATGCAAAAACCGTTGCTGGTCAACAGGACACGATTTTCTATATTGGTGGAACTTCTGGAATGAACTTGTCTGAAACATTGACCTGGGCGAAAGATTATACACACCTGGTAGGGATCTGTGCCCCGACAATGGTTGCCCAAAGGGCAAGGATCTTCCAACTATCCACATTTACCGGTGCTTCTCCATTACTGGACATTACCGGTTCTGGATGTATCTTCAAGAACTTCTATATCTTTCAAGGTGTAGACGATAATACCAGCCTGATAAATGTACAGGTAACAGGTGGAAGAAACTACTTTGAAAATGTTCACTTTGCCGGTGGAGGACATGCAACCCAGGCAGTAGATGGGGGAGCAAGCCTGAAGCTGAATGGAGCTGAAGAGAACACATTCATCAACTGTACGATTGGCGTAGATACGATATCGGCCGGGACCGGGATGGTAGGCATCCTCTTCGATGGAGAAGCGCATCGCAATATATTCAAGAACTGCCAGGTTACCCTGTATGCAGGACATACTGGAGCGGCTTTCGTTGAAGTAGCAGATGGGATGGGGATAGATCGCTACACGATCTTTGATAACTGTCTGTTTCTAAATTCAAACCTGGACAACTTCGCCATGGCTTCTGGATTTGTAATCCCTGCCTTTGCAGCGAACAACTCCTCCAGGATCCTCCTAAAAGACTGTATTGTATTAGGGACGACCAAGCTTGATGCAAGCGACCGTGGTGTTTTGTTCGGTAACATGAATGCTGTCACCGGTGCGGACCTATCCGGTGTAGCCGTCGAAATGGTTACATGACCATGAATGGGGGAGGACAGCTAGAATGTCCTCCCCCAAAATAGGAGCACAATAATATGTACTTGCCATTGGATGAAGCCGCATTTCTGCGAAATGCTTACGGCAGAATGACGATGATACTGTCATTCTGCGGAGGAGAACAACCATATGTACTTGCCATTGGATGAGGTGTTTGAAGTAACACTTACATTAGATACCAATGCCTATGCGGATGGGGACGTATTGGCAGATACACAGGAAATTGCGAATGTTTTTTCCACTCCTGGGAAATGCGTGATCTTGAATTCAATCCTGCTGTTAGATAAAGACGACCAGGCAGGAGCCTTGGACCTGGTCTTCCTAAGGAATGCAACCAGCTTGGGAACCGAGAACGCAGCATTGAATATCTCCGATGCTAACGCAGCGGAAATCACTGGCGTGGTACCTTTCGAAGCCGCCGATTACAAAGACTTGATAAATTCAACGATCGCTGTGAAAGGTCCTGCGGATACGGGGATGGGATTTGTGCTGAGTCCCAACGAATTGGGAGGAGGTTCACTCTGGATTGGAGCCATTTCTAGAGACACGAAGACTTATAGTGCATCTGGAATCTTGCTGAAGATTGGATTGCTGCGGAGCTGATCATGAGCTTGAGAATTGGATCGAGAAGAATAATCAGACGAATAAAAAAAGAACAAAGGACCATTTCATATGATTATTACATCGATCCTGTCAATGGGAACGACTCGAGTGGAGATGGGTCCTTATCCAATCCTTATAAAACGATTGCTAAAGGATTAACCACGGCAGGGAATGATGAGACGATTGGCTTATTATCCGGGATCTATCGAGAAAAGAACCTGGCAATAGCTGAAACAGGTCTAACAATAGGGGCATGCACTGGCGCTGCACCGGTTTGGGTACCGACCACAGAATATACTTCATGGAGCAAAACTGGTGGGCAAACGAACGTCTATGAAGCTGTTTATCCTTCTGCTTTCTTCTATGGTGCCTGGGACAGTGATCAATATTTGGCACTTGTTGCAGATGTTGCAACCTGCGATAGCACATCTCATTCCTGCTATTTTGATAATGATAATGATAAGGTTTACGTCAATATTGGTGGAGAAACGCCTACCTCGATCGATATCAGAGATGCATACACAAAACTTCTCACCATCAGTGGTACAGGCTGCACCCTGACAGGAATAACCTTTAAATATTTTGCTTATTATGGGATAGATGTAACAGGAAACAGCAACATAATCACCAACTGTACCTTCAGCTGTCCGTCCTATAAGTCTGGATCTTCAGTATACATGGTGCAGCTAGCCGGCAGTGGAAATACGATCTCGTCTTGTACCTGGCTAGACTGTGGTGCTCAATCCCCAATTAGAAATTCAGCCGGTGAGAATTCGATCAGCAATGTAACCATAACCGGCGCAGGTTCTTTGACGGCTTATGGTATCAGATCTTACAACGCCTCCACTTCAGTACTGAATGTATCGGATACAGTGATATCCAATGTGACGAATGCCTTTCACGTCCAGGATGAAGCATCGCTGGTCTGCACAAACTGTAAGGCGATCCAGTTCTATCACTGCGGATTCATGTCCGTTGAAGAAAATTCAACCCTTCTATGTCATAAGTGTTCTGCTTATTTAACATCCGATCCTGGAATTCATGCCTATGGATATATCGCTGAGGCCTCAGGATCCACGACCTGTTATCACTGCATCGCAGCCAACCTGAAAATAACAACCGCAGGACAAAGCGGGATCGGTTTTTTATCCCTGATAGGATCTGCCGCACTGACTTTAAGGAACTGTATTGCCTATGAATGTAAATTGGGCATATCTATCTCGGCACCTGCTACCTGTGATGATGATTACTGCTGCGGTTTTGGAAACACGACCGCCTTTGGTGGGACTGGAGTGCACAACATCACCAGTGATCCTAAATTTAGTGATCCGGACAACAGGGATTACACCCTTCAAACAGGCAGTCCATGTATTGATGCAGGGGTAGCGATTGAAGGTTACAACGATGGTTACTTGGGGGATGCTCCTGACATAGGAAGATATGAAAAGGTGCCATAAAAAAAACTGCAAAGGAGATAATGATGGAAAAAGAAATTCGAGAATGGATTAATCAAGAAGCGAAAGGACGGCCATACAACATTATCCGACAGGTTGGAAACCGGATCGAGGTCATGTTCTATGGGGATTATGCGCCAATCATGGTTAAAGTGCCAATAGCCGTTGGCGCGCCGATAACCGTTGACATGCCAACGGCCGTTGGCATTGGCAGTTTGGAAAAACACCACGCTGCAGGAAGGGGACGAGCTAAAAGGACCTGGTCTGAAGGGGAATTACCTGAAATAAAGAAGATGAGGGTCGCGGAATTGAGAGAAGTTGCCTTCGACCTGGGGATCCAGACCTACAACCTGAAGAAGGCGGAAATATTATCCGAAATTGTAATGAAATTAAAAGAGGTCCAATGACAATTTCCCTGGACGAGACAGTTTTTGCAGTAAGACGTCAATTCAGGGACGTGGCCTGGTCTAACAACACCATCAAGGAATGGATCAAGGATGCGGTCCGGGATTATTCGATCCATTTCCCAATCCCCGCAGCACTCACAGATGACGCAAACGATGATGTCTATGAATACGATTTCTTCGCAGGGTCTCATCAAGAAGAGGCCCTACCAGTGATCTTGGGTGTCGTCGAGTTCGAATACCCGGCCGGTGAGGTCCCACCTGAATATCCAAAACGAATGAGTCACACCAACCGCCGGTTCTTCGCAGAGGGCCAATCCTACTATGATATTGTCCTGAATCCAGCCATGACCAATGGTGAAATCTGGCTATCACAACCAGAAACAGGACAGGCGTTCCAGGTCAGGTACCTCACCGAACACTCCTGGACCTCAGTCGAATCAGGGACGGATGAAACGACGGCAGTCCCCGCTCATCACCGGCACATCATCGTCCAATACGTCGTTTGTACAGCATGGCGGGAAAAGTTGACCATGATTCAGGAAGCGCAGGACGATGTCTTATTCGACAGGCTGGAGAAGCGGGTCTTGGTGGAAAGCATGAAATACAACGAGATGATCGAGCAGGCAAAAGCCGCCAGGCCTTCCGAATCGAAGCTGGTTTCCTGGGAAATGGATAAGTATGACCGGATTTATTGAACCAGGTCCAATCCTGTGGGATTGCCTGGGCTTTTTGTGTCCTCGCAGCGGGATGAACTGACCCAAACTGGGATGAGGTGGTATGGATATGAAACGGGCTTTGGGATATGACAGCTCCTATTTTGATAAGTGGCTGAAACCGGATCAAGAAAGCATCCCGGTGGACTTCCTGATCCTCCGAACCGGCTATGGAATGATGGAAGATTCAATTTTCCAGCAGAGTGCCAGGGAGGTTGGTACGCTGAAGGCCGTAAAGATGGTCTATCACTACTTCTCTTCTGGGTCTCCCTGGAAAGAGCAGGTCGAAAGACACCTGGAGATTTGCGGAAAAGCGCCCTGGACTCCCGCCTGCCATTGGATCGATTTCGAAAATGCCTACAACGAAATGACCATGAAGTTTGCCGAAGAATGCCTGCAGGCGATCGAATATCTGCTTAAGTTGGATAAGAAAGCGGGGATCTATACCAACCTTTATCTCTATAACCACTATTTCGGGCCTGCAGCAGGGGAGAAACAATATCCACTGTGGCTCTCTTGGCCCATTGACAGTTGGGAGATCAAGCCAGACATCCACAAATACCGTCCAATATTACCCAACCTTAGGGATGACTGGGACTTTTGGCAATATTCTTTTCGAGGGAATGGAACGGAGTACGGTGCCGGTCGAACGTATGCATTCGATCTCGATGTGTTCCATGGATCACCGGCAGAACTGCAAGCCTGGCAGCAGCCAACCCAAGAAATAGGACCGAAAGACCTTTTCAAAGAAGGATACGACCTGGCGATAAAGAAAGTGACCTGTTTCCTCAACTCAATCAAGTGAAGACAAGTGAAGACGAGTGAAAACATTAACATCCGCTGACCGGGCCTTTCATTCCAAAACACGGAAGAGAATATGAAGAACATGAAAATAAAATCTAAAAATGAACCAAAAATAAAAATAAATAAAAGCACCATGAAAACATAAGGACCTGGTTGAAATGCATTTCTTTTATTACCTGGTAGATACCCTCCGGATTCTTGGCGGTCTCCGGACAGGGCTGGCAACAGTCAATGGATCGACGACTTCACTGACCGACACGACTAGGCGCGGCGAGATCGATGATTACTGGAATGGTGGCACGATCTGGATCCTTTCTGCAGGAAATACAGCACCTGAAAGAGAATTTTCATTGATCACCGATTTTGGTTCAGGCATATTTACTTTTTCTGCCTTGACTGCAGCTATCGAATCCGGAGACCGCTATTCAGCCTCCCCGGGTCAATACCCGTATGATGTCCTGGTGGACTGCGTAAACATGGCCATCAAGCAGTATCGCTACCCAAGGATCGATCAAGATTCTCTGGCAGTCCTCTCAACGACTGAATATGACCTCCCCAGTGCCATCAAATATGGTCGCTTGAAGGAGGTCTATGTTGCCACCACAACCACAAGTGAGGATTACTGCTGGCAGAAAGTTGGTGAATGGTGGACGGTGGATGACGGCACAAACCAGGTCCTGATCCTCCCCGAAGATCTTTACCCGGATTATCCAGGAAACAAGCTCCGTTTAGATTACGAAGAGATCCACGATTCAGATTACACCGCTGGGGATGACCTGGTCTTTGACTGGTTGGAACCCAAATACGTTATCTTCAGGGCTGCGGAATATATGCTCCTGCAGCAGATGTACGATGGAGACGAATGGCCCTATCTCGAAGAACGGATGAATTATTTTATGGCCAAGGCGGATGCTTATGAAGAGGAATTCTTTGAAAAGACCAGGCAGCATAGAAGAGAGAGCTGACCGCAGCTTTCACGGATTTTCGCGGACCTCTGTTTCCGGTAGACCATAAGAACCGGTGTCATACCCGCCAGGCTGGTCCCAAAGTTAACCTATCCGATATGGATAAAGGAGTAAAAAAATGAATTGGTCGCAGATCATTGAAATTCTGAACTGGATATTGAATATCCTGCCAGACCTCATTGCGTTCATCATGAAATGGTTCCTATAGCAAATATTTTTTTGCAGCAGCAGTTTCCCCATTGGAAAACTGCCAAATCGAAAAGAAAATAAGGAGAAAAAATTATGAAAGGCAAATGGTATCAAGGTCTAGGGTCTCTTTTGAGGTCTAGAAAATTCTGGTTGGCGGTTGTTGGCGTGATCCAGACCGTGGTCTTCTTCTTCTGGCCGGGGATGCCAGAACAACTGTGGCAGGCAATCAATACGATCTTGATGGTCTTGATTGGCGCGATTGCGGTGGAAGATGCCGCAAAAAAGTTATCAAAAGCATAACTTTTTTGCTTGGGGCAGTTGGTTTATCGCGCCCAACGAACCGCCTCAAGGGCGAAGGAATTTCGCCATGGAGTGACCCCTGCCCCCCTTACCCCCAGCCTCCTCCTGGGAAGAGGGGGGCATAAAGGGGCAAAGCGATCAGGGCATCAGGGAAGATTGGATCTAAAAGAAAATGTCTGATTATGATGTAACAATTGAGAGAAAAAACGAAACAAAATTATATTTCAACCTGGCAGATGGCCTCGGCCGTCCGTCCAGGACCCGGGGGTCTTTCAAGATGTCACAATTCCCACGCCAGGCTTTGAAGATGCAGCAGGGGGATACCCAGCACTCGGACCGGGAACCTCCCTATGCTTCGATCGAACAAAGGGACTTTGCTGGAGGCAGAGGCTGGGACAGGCTCGACCGGGACAAGACCAGGTTCTACGATTCTTACCGCATGCAGACCTGGATGAATGGCGTTGTGATGCTTGGACCTGAAGAAACTTATGCCAGTGGGATACGAGATACGGAGATTAGGCACTGGTGGAAGGACAACATCGATAGCGCTTCGGAAATCTTCAAGGTGACCCTTGATGGGAGTTACGAGTACATCTCCTATAAATTCACTCCGGAGGCCGACATTGATCCTGCATACGTCTACCTGGCTGTGGGCGTAGACAGTCATCTTGCGAACTGGTTGTTCTCTGCTGATATCTACAGCGATGATGGGGGAAAACCAGATGCTAAAATATTTGGGACTGGGGATATAACGCCTATTGCATATGAGATGATCACCAGGCTGGAATTTGATTCTCCCTCAACGCTGACCAATGGGACGACCTATCACCTGGTTGTTAGATGTTCTACGGTTGGCGGTGATCCGGGGAACACGGATTATGGATACCATATCTTTTGCTCGGATACTGTCCCTGCGAATACAGCATATAAAAGTTCTGATGGTTCCTCCTGGTCATCATTCACTAAGGGCATCTTCTTTCGGTTGGTGGAAGAAGAAGAAGACTTTGAAATATTTCCCTTCGAGCACCTGGGTGCGCTATACATGGCTTTGTCATTTTACGATGGCTCAGACCCAAGAATATTTAGGAATGGAGAGAGAGGAACGGTTACCTCTGCAACCTCGAATACGCTGACGGATAGTGGTGCAGGCTGGACCGTAGACGAATGGGCGGGATGTATAGCCAAGATATACTCCGGAACTGGCGCTGACGCCGAGAAGCCCTGGAGATTGATTGAATCGAATACGGCAGATACCCTTACCTTAGAATCAGATTGGGATATTGATTCTGATGAAACCACGAAATACACCATCATCCAGTCAGATAAATATACTGAGATTATAGATCATGAAATGATTGGAAGGATAACGGATGTTTGTGTATATGCAAACATCGTGTATTTCGCTAAGGGTGATTTTTCAGACATTTACCACATGTACGATGACACCTTCACTTTAGAAGCGGGAAACCGGGGCTCATTCATCCTGGTGGCACCATCAAGTTCTACTGGGGAAATGCAGGTATATTTAACCAGGGCTTCTTTCCCTCCCGCTGTACTTTCCGCTGATCCTGTCTTTGCTGACGATGGAGTTGCGATTGAGGACCTGAACTTCAGCCAGGCGGTCGAGGTGGGCGACAGCAACTGTGAGGCTGACGACGGGTCCTGGGCTGACTATAACGGTCCTACCTTCAATACTCAAAGCATGGCACAAAAGAAGGACGGCCGGTACTCCAGGAGGATCGTAGCGGCTGGGGCAAACCAGGGCGCAGGCCAGACCCTCTCCGGATTATCGATTGGGACCATCTACCATGTAGAGGGATATATCTATAACTCCGGAGCAAATGAAGCAGCGATTGAATTCGATGGGACAGAACTGGACTCGATCGCGACGACTGGCTCCTGGATCTATGTCCATGGGTATAAAGCAACTACCTCAGAAACACCGACTTTGAGATTTATTTCCAAGACGGGTGCTTGCACCTTCTTCTTTGACTCTGTGAAGGTCTCGCAGGTGGAAACTCCCCTGCCGGTGGGACACAATAAGATCACCGGGATGGTGATCGCTGGCGAACCAAGGCGGCTTTACGTCCTCACCGATGCGGGCGTAATTAGGGAGAATTACGGCTTCTTCCGGGATGTCTCCCCGGGTGAGTTTATATCAGCAAGAGACGACCGGAACGGGTCTACCAGCGCCAAGACTGGCGCGGATATCTACCTGTCCTTCCTGGATAACGTCTGTAAATATTACGATGAAAAGATCACCATTATTGGTCCTAACCTCAATGATGAAGGTCTTCCAGAAGAACGCCGAGGTGATATTGCTCATATGATCATGTATGGTGAATGGCTGTTGGCAGCCATCGATGGAGGGTCTTCCAACACCAGTTCTATCTTGCTCTACAACAAGCTGGGCTGGCACGAATACTACCGGGCACCAGCAGCAGGCCTTCGGATCACGAAGCTGTTTATCCAGCCTATGCCAGGCACCAACGTCGACCGGCTTTGGTTCAACGAGGGTGCGGATCTCGTTTGGCTGCCCATTGATCTCAACCCGGACACAAACGGTAACTATCGCTATTGTCCTATTGGCTGGGTGGATATGTCCACGGTCTACGGCTCGATCTCGGATCTCGAGAAGTTCTTTCACAAGATCAGGATCGCTGCTGACAACCTGGGCGTTGATAACAACATCTACATCCGGACTGCACCCAGGGACGAGGACGGGTACTATGACACTGAGATTGGGATGCCGGCTGGAGAAACCTACCAGACAATCTGGGGTGACTTCACCACCGGGCCGGTCGACGAGCGCTCGATCGACGAGTTCTGGTCTATGGAAGATTTCACCCTCAAACGCTTACAGATCCATCTTTCGATATCCAGTGACAGCAGTGAACGCACTGCAAAGATCAGGGCAATTGTTATCGATTACATGGAATACCTGCCTGTAGCCTGGTCCTACACCATGCGCCTGGTCACCATGGACCGCAGGAAGTCACTCACCGGTGAGGTCCAGGAAGCGGACGCCGAAGACGACATCCTGACCTTGATGGGTTATGTCGACTCTGCCGAACCGGTGCGGATTTACACGCCCTTTGGCGTGGCTGCCGTCTGCCGGGTGAAACTGACTGCCATAACGGACATCGAACCGGTTGGTTATTCCCGGAGAGGTGAGAAGGAGAAATACACATTCACCCTGGCAGCAGCAGATGCCTGAAGCGACCTTTACCCTGGCAGTTTCTGAAAGGAACTGCTGCGATCACCAACCTGAGTCTACTGAAAAACTGACCTTGATAATAAAAGTTGAAAAACAGGCCAAAAATCCGGTTTTTGCCCTCCGGTCTTCTAATTGAATCAAAATGAACCAACCCATGACAGACTATATCGCCATCCTCTCCCTTTTGATCTCCTCCAGCATCACGATCTTCACCATCGTGTCTGAATACCGGGCTGCCAGGGCAAAACACGAGATCGAACAGCTCGGTTTTTCTGATGAACTGGCGGAGGGTGCCCGGATCATTATCGAGCTTACCCGCGCCGAGTTGGACCGGGAACAAGAGAAACGGCTGAAGCTTGAAACACAGCTCAACAGCTTGAAGCACGAGATAGAGCAGCTCCGGATCGAGCTCACGAATGCGGTCAACTGTTCGCTGCTGCTCTATGGTCAGATTGTCTCGGCGGGGCTGAAGCCGATCGCGGAGCCGCGGCGGATCAACGGCAAGGGAGGCCAGGTTGGGTGATCACAGGAAGGTGCATGACGATAAAACTGTCATGCCTCGGACACAATGACGGATTATCGCTTCCCGAACAGGCCAGGGAATAGCTCCAGGATGGGGGTAGTGGACCTGGAATGGCTGCCGAAGGGACGAGAGCGAGGCATGATCGACGGCAGGCAAGCTGCCTCGTTTGCCGAATACAGGGTTGCCTTGGCTTTATGGTTCCTCCGCCTCGAATTCCGCTATAAATATACCGTCCTGAACACGATTTACATCATCGACTTTTACATCTTCAATGGCATCGAATGGGTCCCTCTGGAGGTCAGGAATTACACCGGGTGCCCAGAAACCAGCCAGGATCGATTAAGGATCAGGATCATTGAAGGTACCTTATCCAGGAAGCTGAACATCATCTATGACACCCAGGTGCAAAGCTTCGAAATGGCTTTAGATGCCATCCGGTCCATCCTATAGCAAGAATTGGAGCAAAAAATTATCTCCGCTCTTCTAGAATTTTCAAAATCTCATCTGCTTGATACAAACGATTACGTTTGTTGCCTGTCGCTTCATGTACGATCCCAAGCGCTTCTAACTTCTCAATGTTACGCTGAGCGGCATTGAAACTACGGATATTCAAGTTTTCCTGTGCCTGAGAAATTGACGTGATCGGTGAACTGATTAAATAATCCACCAACAGTTCCAGCGTCTTCCGGCTGCGATCACTGGCAAATTGCTCGCGGTATGTGGAGCGTAGTTTCTCCAAGCGAATGATCCGTTGGCTGGCATCTTCTGCCTGGCTGTGAACCCCATCTAAGAAGAACAACAGCCACGATTCCCACTCTCCTTGCTGGCTGACGGCCAGCAAGCGGTCATAGTATTCCTGGCGGTTGGCTTCGATGAAATCACTCAAATACAACAAAGGTTGAGAAAGTAAATCCCAGGCGACCAATAAAAACGTCACCAGCAACCGGCCAACACGCCCATTGCC
The DNA here is from genome assembly GCA_964613985.1 of uncultured Anaerolineales bacterium. Taxonomy (GTDB): domain Bacteria; phylum Chloroflexota; class Anaerolineae; order Anaerolineales; family UBA11858; genus CAZTJD01. Next base: position 5,407 of record CAZTJD010000008.1, on the reverse strand, counting down.
ATCCAGAAATGGATGAATTGCTTCAAATTGATAATGGATCATGCCAATACGTAATAATGGCGGCAGATCTGAATCTGCATGGATAAAGCGTTCCAGGTCTGAAAGGCAACCACGCATTTCATCTGGTGGCGGGGGCACATAACGGGCATTATCCAGAATTGCGCCTGGCCTACCAATCCAATTCTGGCTTCGCCTTAACGCACCGGGGGTCATCATTTCCCCGCGCACACCCTGCATCAAAATGCCGTGAATTTCTCGAATCAAACGAATACTTAGTGGCAAAGTTTCCAATCGTTCAAGGCCATAATTCAATGCCTGGACGTAATTGTGAACTTCCTTTGTGTCTTCCAGGTCACTAAAAAAACTGAGTTGTCCTGCTTCAAATGAAAGCAGCTCTTTAAAAGTTGTACGTGTTCCCTCAATTTGTGAAGACAACACCGCTTCCTTCCGAATGAATAGCCGCACAACCACAAGTGGGACAGGAAAGGTATTCCCTACTTCATCCAACCGTCCCAGGCTGCGATCCGCTTTGGATAAAGCAGCAAGCAATTTATCTGACCATTGCACATCAGGCGGTAGTGGTGCAGGCGCAAAGGCTAAATATCCTTTGAGTGTTTTGAACACTTTACCAGAAGCCTGTTTTGAGAAATCTGACCTTTTCATATACCTTGCTTTCCTGAAACGCTAATTAGAAAACTCCTTATTTGCATTTTATGTCATAAACGGAAATAAAGCAATCCCTTATTTACGTTTTTGGATGAGGAGTCACCTTGGTGCAGCTTTCTCCTTGATAGCGAAGCATCTGTTGCTACCCTTTCCCCATACCCTCCTGCGTAAAATTGTTGAATATCTCCTGGTTCCATCCCCAAATTGCTCCTGGTTTCAACCCCAAATTAGGGCGTCTCCGTTGGAACCTCCCTCCTCCCCGTCCCTGGTTCCCTGGTTCCAACGGTCTCCGTTGGAATCCCATCCTAACGCTCCTGCGTTGATCTTCCTCTCCCTGCCGAACACCGTTTATATATTCCCGCCTTCCTGTAGCATAAGTTTCCAAATTGTACGTACCCCCCGCTCGAATCGCCGTCCTCGGCGAATTCATTTTCCTGATTCTATCCCCAGATTGGGGCGTCTCCGTTGGAATCTCCCTCCTCCCTGTCCCTGGTTCCCTGGGTTCAACCCCAAATTGAGGCGTCTCCGTTGGAAACCCCCTCCTCCTATCCCTGGTTCCACCTCCCTGATTCCAACGGTCTCCGTTGGAATCCCATCCTAACGCTCCTGCGTTGATCTTCCTCTACTCGCCGAACACCGGTAATCCATTCCCACCTTCCTGTAGCATAAGTTTCCAACTTGTACGTTCCCCCTCCGCTCAAAACGCCGTCCTCGGCGAATTCATTTTCCTGATTCCATCCCCAAATTGAGGCGTCTCAGTTGGAACCCCCCTCCTCCCTATCCCTGGTTCCCTGGTTCCAACGGTCTCCGTTGGAATCCCATCCAAACGCTCCTGCGTTGTCCTTCCTGATTCTGCTCTACTCGATAAATGGAAGGGTTGCCACCCCAAGGAGATAGCCCTGTATCTAACCTACCATTGCGTCACCTCGCCTTGATATTAGACCCATAGATAGATTTCAACCTGTCTGAGTTATCAAAACTGGTAGAAAATAATCTCGAAATAACACTAAATGGAATACACCTGTTATGTTTCTTTCTGTTCTCTTTGATATATATGCCCGTCTGAGAACTAGGCAATTAATTTGCCTGTAAATAAGGTCTTTGTAATTCAATGAGTGGTTTTCATGAATAATGTTTCCTTTTTAATAGACCAATCAACAAAAAAATAAATGCTAAAACGAACAAACCAATTGCTGTCGCAATCAAGAATCCTGATATAACACCCGATAGAGGGAATCGATCTGTTCTCCATAGTACAAATTCAGCAGCAAAAGGTATCGCAACAGATATAATACCAAGGATAAGATACCACTTTGCAATGTTAAAGTATATTTTCTGGGTTGAAATTTCATTCCACGCTA
>CAZTJD010000008.1:0-3370 GCA_964613985.1 uncultured Anaerolineales bacterium | reverse complement strand
GATTAAGAAAATAATCCCTTGATGAGTAAAGAATAATCCTATATTGGCCAAAATTCCACCGATAGTACCCCATAGTAAGCTTCGACCTGTTTCCCAAAATCCTAAGTCATCTCCAATAGATATAGTAAATGTTATCAAAAAAAATATCACGCCAAGAATGAGAAACCACTTCCCAATTTTCGAATATATATTTTGATGTTTATCTTCATATTTTTCTACCTTACTTTCGTTCACAAGAACATCTCCTTATCTCAATGTAAGATTTCTCAACAAGCAAGCCGCTGGTAAACCACACCGATCCCTGTGGGGCGAGCTCCTGCCACGGTTACCTTGACGCCGTGGTCAGGTGCATGCGACTGCTCATCCAATCTTTATAGCTGCCCAGGGTTTTCCACCCGGTAAGAAGCCTAGGATTGCTACAACTACAACAAAGCCGTCGGTCATGGGGATGTCCAAAACCTGGATCCGGATGGCAACGTCAAGACCTTTGAAGCACTGCCGTGAATAATTACTCGAAATCTAAGAAAGCATGGAAGCATCTCAACATAAAAAGTTTTTTATGGTAACCAGCTATTAGACTGCCCATCGTCATTATTAATAATGTCATTCTGAAGTAGCGCTCTTTGCTACTGAAGAATCTCTAGTAACACATCCGAGATGTTTCGTTTCACTTAACATGACATCCTAAAGGATGATGTTTGACAGTCCACTAGTTTTCTATTGCACAATCCTCAAGGTTGAGTGAGATTGCTGCTTCGTTAACTTGTTCAATAAGTTGAAGTAGTTCTTTTATCATGGTTGGGTCTACTTCCAGCTTTTTACTTTCAAATATACTGCCTGTAGAGCCATATACTGTTCCATCTCCAGTTACCGCTAAGCTGATATTTGATTCATCAAGGCTGGCTTTAGCGATGGCTTCGGAGAGTGCCTTGCCGACTATATCAAAAGAAGAAGCCAAATCATTGATGCTGGATAGAAAATAGATACCAAGCGGTGCGGATTGTTCGGTGATGTCAAGATAGGCTAAGGCATCTGCTGCCTTCCTATATGCTTCAGCCTTGGATGTTAGATCGAATAGAATAAATTTGTTTAAAGAATCGATCTCTGTCTTCAAACTACTACAAACCTCTCGTGCGGCTTCGGCAAACTCCTCGTCATTAATCGGTTTTGGAGTCGGTGTAAGTGTTGCTGTTGGAGTATGTGTTGGGCTTAATACCTTGGTTGACCCGCAGCCCGATAAAAATATACACATTACTAAAAACAAGAAAACCATTAATTTATACTTTTTGTTCATTAGTCCCCTCCGCTCAACGGGCGAATCCGTTAGTCATTCCTTTATTAATAAAAATATCTGCTATATTTAACCCAAGTTCGTTATTCTTTACGAGCCCACAGTGATCAAAATAAACATTGGGCTTTATCAAAATACTATGTTGTTATGCTGAAAGGTTGTAATTCTGCGGCTGTTTGATAGTTGCTATTCCATTTCTATCTTGCTATTAAATTCCCATGTTCATCGACGATGAGTTTTGTCCCCTGGGTATAGGGCTTTCCTTTCAAAACAATGTCTCCACCTTCGATATCAATGGCAAGCCCAGGTGGAAAAGTCAGCCATTCTTCTGTGACGCCGATGGACGAACCAGCCCATAATGTCGTCCCATTTATTAGTTTATAATTCCCGGCAATCACGACCAGCCAAAGTGGGTGCCCAAATTTGCCGGGTTCCAATTGAATGATTACAGCAGGCGCTTCTGTTGGTGTTATGGTCAAGGTTGGCGGGATGGATGTAGGTGTTGGTGGAGGCTGCGTATGGGTGGGCGGCAGTGATGTAGATGTGGGAGGCTTGGGGGTGGAGGAAGGTATAGACGTCAATGATGGTGTGAGTGTTGGCTCTACTGACATTCCGCTACATCCAGCCAGAAATAACACAATAGATAGTATACCAACCACATGTAACAAATTTTCTTGTTTGCTCATCTCTACACTCCTTATTAATACCTTGATTAACTCAATTACAGGGGAATATTTTCACAATAAATTGACAAACCACTGGAATTCATTCCCTGGGAATACCTGGCTCTGATCTTCTGATTTTCTAAAGCCTCGGCTTTGAATCCTAACGATTTCAGATTCAGATTCTTAGAAAAAATCATAAATCGAATTCACGATGATTAATTCAGCAATGACGATTAGAATAATCAGGATCCCCTTTAAATATTCCCCTTTGATCGGATACTTAAGACCATACCATAGCACCATAAAAGGGAAAAACATGCACAAAATTACATTTCCAATATACCCACCCAGCGTTTCTTTTTTCTTCTCTTTTTCTTTATCACCATTTATTTCTAACATAATGACTCCTTTGATCTTTTTTTCTGATTTCGCATCTGATTATTTTGATGTACCAGGTATCCAAGCGATTTTTGCCTCCATGGCAGTCTTTTCGCCAGATAAGTAAGCGACGCAGTTATGAAAGGTATAGCGTTTTGGACAATTACCTTTGTTTTAATGTTCGTAAATTAGGTAAAACTGTTCTTTAGTTCTGTTCAGATACGCAATTCTTTGCATGAATTGGGCAGTTACAAAATTTCTGTGATTGGAATGTGTATTTTCTCGTCAGGCGCATCTTGGTCCTCCTCATAACTCCCTTTAATCAAAAACTGCTCGCATTAAGTTGCGAGCAGTACCATGTTTTTGTTATGAAGATGTTATTGTCAGGTGACTATTCACCAAATAATGTGTAATTTTTCGTTGATGATGCTTCGTTATTCGTGTTAATATTATACAGAATCGGCAAATCAGAGTCAATATTCCGATTCAGGATCCGATAGGAGTGCAGGTGGGTGATAAAAAGAAAATGATGTATCTTGATAGAATCAACATGATAATTGAAAGGTTCTAGAAATCACCTCGTATTTGTGGGGTGAAAATGACAATAGATAACACCTCCCAAAAGTGAACCTGGGGGGTGTTTATTCCCAACGTAATTAGTATGGTTATGAATAAAACCTTTGGTGCTATATCCCACAATGTACGAGAAATTTTTATTATCTTTGGCAATTACCCGTCAGATAAAAGAAATCAAGGAGCTGTCTAAAAATTCCTGGTTTTCATTTTAGAAAAACCAATATGGGCATTTTCCCCATATCGGACATTTTTGAAGTATTACGCTGCAAAAAAGAGTGCCATAATACTCCCAAAATGGGAAACGAAAAAAGGCCATCACCTTTCTGGACAGCCTCCTGGAACAAGTGGGGGATATCGGTTTCCAAAGTTTCGCATAATCTGATGTTTAACCACCCTGATTCTCCAAAAGGGGGCTTTGCCCCCTTTGGAAACCCCCAATACCAGAAGTTCAGAAAACAGA
>CAZTJD010000007.1:12457-85330 GCA_964613985.1 uncultured Anaerolineales bacterium | reverse complement strand
TCTTGAGTTTGACGACATGTAATTAGGTTAGGATTAATTTACTAAAACGTTCGTTCATTTCTAATAATGAACGAACGTTTTAATTTGGTATAATTTTATTTTGTTATTGGAGAGGTGCCAGAGTGGACGATTGGGGCGGTCTCGAAAACCGTTGTGGTCTTAGGACCACCGTGGGTTCGAATCCCACCCTCTCCGCAAAACATCAACCGGGTTTCATCAAGAAACCTGTTTTGTTTTAATTTCACATTTGATTGGATATACTATCTTTCTTGATCGACAATGGGGAAATATTATTTTGCCTTAAAGATAACTTTTAAGAAATAGGTATAGGGATTGAACAATCGAAATTCTATCCCATCAAAAAACCTATAAATGGGTGGTTAACTCCTGGATTTTTTTAATTACAAGACAATCAGCATCAGGAAAAATGGAATTTGGGTCGAAAAGGATTGGTTGGATAAAAGCGGTGTAAGCAGGATTGCCTGCTATGCATCCACATCCAGCGACTTCAGGTAGCGTGTAAAATAATTCTCCCAAAAATCATCGTTCATTTCCTGATATGTATCTAGATCTAAATATTGTTCAGGAGACTGAGACCAATAATAATGTACCCAACTTGCTCCTTTTTATTGCTTCACCTCTGAATTTTGGATTCCATACTCAATTAAGAACTTAAATTGGGTATCATCTGCGGATGGGTTATTGTGTCTTAATGTGCCATCCAGATCAAAGACTATGGTTTCGATGGGATGGTTTAGCAATCACCCTCCAATATACGACATCTCTACTTTTTGTTTATTTTGGGTGTTCTCGGAACGAATTTCGGAATATCGGTCTTCTCGCTGATGCCAGACGCCAATGAAACGTTCTTTTATTTGATCATCGGTTGCACCACTGCGGAGAAGTTGACGCAGGTCTTGACCATTTGCAGCAAATAGACAGGTGTACAACTCTCCAATAGCAGAGAGCCTGGCTCTTGTGCAATCCCCACAGAAAGGTTGGGTGACCGAAGCGATCAGACCGATTTCGCCAATTCCATTCTTATATTTCCAGCGTTTGGCAACTTCGCCGCGATAGTTGGCTTCAAGTGGTTCGATCGGCAACTCTGAATTAATCATTTCAATTATTTCTTTAGCAGGGACAACTTCTTCAAGCTGCCAACCGTTGGAATTGCCAACATCCATATATTCAATGAAGCGAACGATATGGGGCGTACCAAAGAAATATTTTGCCATCGGGACGATTGAATTTTCATTCACGCCTCGCTTAACCACCATATTAATTTTTAATGGACTAAGACCAGCATCCTCGGCTGCTGTAATACCATCCAGAACCCTGCTGACCGGAAATTTAACCCCGTTCATTGCTCTAAAAACTTCATCTTCCAATGAGTCCAGGCTGACTGTAACCCGGTCCAGACCTGCCTTCTTTAAAAGATTAGCTTTCCGACCAAGTAATGATCCGTTGGTGGTCAGGGCAAGTTCTAGATTTGGAATTTGGGCTAGCATCTCTACGAGTTCTTCAAGGTCTTGGCGGAGTAATGGCTCCCCACCAGTGAAGCGCACTTTCCTTGTTCCCAGTTGATGTAGAATTTGAACAAGACGAGTAATTTCTTCAAACGATAGCAGGTCTCCTTGAGGTAGGAATTTGTAACCTGGTCCAAAAATATCCTTGGGCATGCAGTATATGCAGCGAAAATTGCACCGATCAGTTACTGAAATCCGCAGGTCGCGTAGTGGGCGATGTAATGAATCTTGGATAAACAAGTTTTTTCCTTAAGCTTTTTGTACTATGGTTTGATTCATAACCGAAGAGGTTGACAAATAGGTTCTAAGTTGGGTACATAAAGTCAGAAAACTTTTAGGCGGGTATTATACCGGAATTTTACTTAGGTTAAGAGGAGTAAACTAATTTCCTGTACTTTAAAGGATGGGGGAAGGAAGATGTTCATTACCTGCGGTTGGATTCACCAGTCCATATCTGTGCAGACATATTGTTGGATATCTATGCATAAATATTTAAGGAGGGCGCGTCTATTGTTTTTCCTGGATGATGATCATGACATCGGTTTTACTGTTACTCAAGCTGTAACTCAAGGTGACAGTCGCCTGACGATCATTTTTTTGGAAGTACAGCAAGGCAGCATCTTCGGTAATCACTTTTCCTTCCCTGACAGTCCATCCATTAACGAGCATTTGTTCCTGATAGAAGCTTAGAACCGAATTAAAATCCAGGGAAGTGGTATATGAGACGATCTTCTCAGAGGCGAAAAGGTCATCTTTCTCACCTTCAACAACTGGAATATCCTCAGGAATATCGTCTGATCCCAGCACATCATTTATAAATCCCTCAAAATCACCGACGATGTCATCCACCTCGGATGGAATATCGGTTGCGAGGGTGTTAAGATCCCCTGGTAAATCGGTTGTAAGTGTTTCGAGCTCGTCGGTGATCTCATCAAGATTGGCTGGAAGATCTGTAGCCAAGCTATCAAGTTCGCCAGGGAGATCCGTGGTCAGACTTTCGATCTGTCCCTGGATATCATCGATGGGAAGTTCATCTGCAAGATCTTCAATTTCTGATTTTATATCATCGAGGGGATTCAGATTGTTGAGGAGACTACAAGCAGAGAAAAAGATCAGGGTGATACCCAGACCAATCAACCATTTCATTTTATGGTTCATTTTCATTTCCTTTCATCATAATGATTACCAATGGGTTGCTGAAAAGAATCCGATCTTTTTTTCTTTAGATGGAAATCCATATATTATCTCCGGATGAAAAAAAGAACCTTGTATAATATTAATACCATACACCTAAGTTTTACTTTTTGCAACCCCGAGAAAAAACTTACGTATATAGTCATAGATGATAAGAAAATACCTTGTTGTCTTGAGAGTCACAAGTTAGATAAAAGGAGTAAATATCATGGGTTTAATTGAAGCAATTGTTGGCATTATCACTGGGATTGTGGGTTTGGTTTTAGGTTTAGTTGGCGTAATTCTGGCAGTTGTTTTCGGGGCGATAGGGTTGGTTATTGCCCTGGTTGTTGGAATTATCCTAGCGGTACTGGGTGTAGTATTACTGCCTCTGGTACTCCTTGCCTTACCGATACTGCTGCTGATCTGGATTTTCTAAACAGTCTTTCCCTTCTTAATACAGAAAGCCCTGGCTGAAACACCAGGGCTTTCTGTATTCATTAGCCTACTTAGATTGATTCGCTTTTGGTGTATACTGAGTAAATGCGCCTGGAATAAAGGAAGTCTGTTATGAGCGAACGAGTAATCACATTATTTGAACTACTTAAAATCAGCCATCCAAAAGATTCAGCCTGGCTGTCACAAATACCAGAAGAAGATGTGAATATCAATTGGGTTACCAGCCGTGCTGATGATTTGCGAACAGGGGATATCTTGGTCATCGAAAGCAGTGAGATCAGCGCAGAAATTCTGGAACTCACCTTAGAATCGGGGTGTGCAGCGGTTATTATTGCAGGCAATGCGGTTTTTGATCATAAACTAATCCCTGAGGGTTTAGCCGTCGTTTCCCTTCCGAAGGAAGATTCCCGGCGCAATGTTCAGCAAACACTATTAAATATTTTAATCAACCAACGCACTCATCTTCTGGCGCGCAGTATCCGAATTCACGAACGACTTACAAAGATTACGGCAGATGGAGAAGGATTATCTGGATTGGCACGGGTGATGTCTGAGTTATCTGGAGGAAGCATTGTGGTGCAGGATAAGCGCTTGAATATCTTATTTGATTATCCAACCACGCATTTCTCCTCGATTTGGGAAAATATCCTGGCGCAGATATCAGACAAAGATAACCTGCCCGATAAACTTAGAGATCGAAAGGCTGCAGGTAAAAAAAAGGTCATTCTGCGACAAATTATATACGAGGGATTAGAGAGAGTTATTACACCCATCATTGTTGGTGATGTAGCTCGAGGATATCTGTCAATCATTAATTTAAGCAACCAAATGGATGGGGTGGTTGACCTGGTTGCGGAGCAAGGAGCGGTTGTATGCGCGATAGAAATGTCCCGGGTAAAAGCTGTACGAGAAGCAGAAAATCGCTTGAAGGGGAACTTGCTAACAGCGCTACTGCAAGAGAATATCACCCCACGGGATGCAGTCTTATGGATTCAAAACATGGGATTGGATTTAGACCGAAATCATGTTGCTATTCGATTTGCATGGGATGGACCTGAACCTCCATCGATGCGACGGCTGGAGACCATCGTCAATGGGGAAGTAGCGAAAGGTGGTTATCGAGTGATTGTTGAAAAACTTGGCTCAGAAGTGGTTTGCATCTGCCAGGTCAATGAGCTATCCGGTCGACCGGCTTCAGCTCTATCTCTAGCAGATTCGGTTGCAGAATCTGCGAACCAAGAATTTCCGGAAATCGCGATGCGATGTGGGATTGGCAATCCAGCCGGAGAATTAGCCCACTGGCGCGACTCGTTTCGACAGGCAGGGCAAGCACTCGAAATGACACGCAGGTTAGCTGACACAAAACCAAGATATTTTCAAGACCTATCGGTATACCGCCTGCTTCTCCAACTAGAGCACCATCCGGACCTGCAAACATTTAAAAACGAAATCTTGGCTCCATTGATCGCCTATGAGGGGGTTGGGGAATTAATAAAGACTCTGGATGCGTATTTTGAACACAATGGCGTGCTCTCCCAGGCTGCAGAGGCGCTTTATATCCATCGCAATACATTGATCTATCGAATGGAGCGAATTGCAGAGATCACTGGACTGGATTTTAATAATACTGAGACCCGCCTCGCAGTTCAACTGGCACTTCGTATTCACCGGATGAGACCGGAGGAGAACAGAAAACCATGCGATTAAATTATGCTTTGTGTAATTTGTACAAGAAATCCTAGCCGATTTTTGTAATTATTTCCGATTTACAAATCCCTGATAAACCCGTAAACTGTATAAAATGAACTGCTGTTAAATGTTGATTATGCACTCTATCCTACCATTTATTATCCTGATTAACCTTTTGCTAGTTCTCGTCTTAATTGCTGAGAACAATCAATGCGTTTGGGCAGTCAGGTTAGCATATAGAAAGCGCCAAAGATAATCATAGACTGAAATCACTTTGAAAGGCTGCCCAAAAAGCAGCCTTTTTATATATTAGGACACAATATGCGATCTAATGAGATCAAGAAAGGATTTGAGCGGGCTCCCCATCGTTCGCTATTGAAGGCTACCGGGGTAGTGGCTGATGAGGATCTCTCGAAACCATTTATAGCTATCGTGAACTCGTACGTTGATATCGTTCCCGGGCATGTTCATCTGCATGATTTTGGTCAGAAAATCAAATCTGCTGTACGGGCTGCGGGAGGAGTTCCCTTTGAGTTCAACACCATTGCTGTTGATGATGGGATTGCCATGGGACATTCCGGGATGAAATTCTCCCTGCCATCCCGAGAGCTAATTGCTGATAGTGTTGAAACTATGATCCAGGCACACCAGTTCGACGGGATGATTTGTATACCAAACTGCGACAAGATTGTGCCGGGGATGGTGATGGCTGCACTGAGAGTGGATATCCCGACGATATTTGTTTCAGGCGGACCAATGGCAGCTGGGATGACTCCTGATGGTGAGGTTGTAGACCTAATCTCTATTTTTGAGGGCGTTGGTGCTTTTAAAGCGGGGAAAATCGATGCGGACCGGCTGAAGATTCTGGAGGATCATGGATGCCCAAGTTGTGGTTCGTGTTCCGGCCTTTTCACCGCAAATTCGATGAACTGCCTGTTAGAGGTGTTAGGTTTAGCGCTTCCATATAATGGCTCTGCCTTAGCCCTCAGCGACGAGCGAGAGGTGATGGCTGTAAAAGCAGCTACAAAAATCATGGATTTGGTTTTCAAAGACTTAACTCCTAGAAGGATTGTGACCATTGAGGCAATTGATGATGCTTTTGCCCTGGACATGGCGATGGGTGGAAGCACGAATACCATACTGCACACTTTGGCTTTTGCTCATGAAGCAGGGATTGTATATCACCTGCAGCGAATAAATGAAATTGCTAAGAAAGTGCCTCATTTGACCAAGGTCAGCCCTTCTGGGGAGTGGCACATGGAGGATGTTCATCGAGCTGGCGGTGTGCCGGCAATTCTCAATGAGATCTCCAGTGTGCTGCATATGGATCGGGTAACGGTAAGCGGCGCTTCCCTTCGTGAGACGATAAAGGGAATGACCATCCGAGATTATGAAGTAATCCGACCGTTCGACCAACCGCATTCAAACACGGGTGGTTTATCTATATTATTTGGGAACCTGGCTCCTGACGGGGGTGTTGTGAAAACGGCCGGGGTTCACCCTGCAATGAGACGTCATGTCGGGCCAGCGCGTATTTTCGAGAATCAGGAAAGCACCATGAAGGCTATCATCAATCAAGAAATACAAGCTGGTGATGTGATTGTGACACGTTGTGAAGGCCCACGAGGGGGGCCGGGAATGCAAGAAATGCTCTCGCCAACTTCAGCGTTGATGGGGATGGATCTTGTTGATAAAGTTGCTTTAATCACCGATGGGCGGTTTTCGGGGGGAACAAGAGGGTTGTGTGTCGGGCACATCAGCCCAGAGGCTGCAGCTCGGGGTCCGATAGCTGCGCTAAGAGAGGGAGATTTAATCATGATTGACCTGGACGCTTCTTCAATTGATGTGCAAATGGATGATACCGAAATCCAGCGCAGGTTGGCAGAACTACCCGTTCATGAGATAAAGAGCCAGAGTCCTTGGTTGAGGCGTTATGCCAGGATGGTCTCCAGCGCGAATCAAGGCGCTGTTTTGATTTGAATCAAATTAGAGTGAGGTCCAATGCCTCTTGATTAATGGTTTGTTTGGATGAAGGAGTTATATGTGAAGAAAACGGGTGCTGAAATTTTATGGGAATGTTTGTTACGGGAAGGGGTGGAAGTAGTTTTTGGATATCCAGGTGGTGCGATTATGCCAGTGCATGATGTGATGCTGGAATATCCTGTTCACCATGTACTCACTCGACACGAACAGGGAGCTGCTCACGCTGCGGACGGGTATGCACGGGCGTCTGGAAAGGTGGGAGTGGCATTGGCAACCTCAGGGCCAGGGGCAACCAATCTGGTAACTGGGATTGCAACAGCCATGTTGGATTCCTCGCCAATTGTTTGTATTACAGGTCAAGTTGCTTCGAACCTGGTTGGTGGCGATGCTTTCCAGGAAGTTGATGTAACGGGGATCACTTTACCGATTACGAAGCACAATTTCCTGGTAACTCAGGCAAATGAGATCGCCACAGTTGTTAGGGAAGCATTCCATATCGCCAGAAGCGGGCGTCCTGGTCCTGTCCTGATTGATATCTGCAAGGATGCTCAAATTGCAACCACAACATATGAATATCCTGAAAACCTCTCCCTGCCGGGCTACCGACCACAAACTCGTGCGCCGAGGAAGATGCTTGAAAACGCTGTCGAACTCATTGAACAGGCAGAACGTCCTGTCATCCTTGCCGGGCACGGTGTGTTTATGTCTGGTGCAGTAGAGGAACTGCGTACCTTCGCAGTGAAAACCAAAACTCCAGTCGCAATGACCTTGCTTGGTTTGGGTGCAATGCCTACATCCCATCCACTGAGCCTGGATATGATGGGGATGCATGGAGAAGCTTATGCAAACAATGCTATTCAAAATGCGGATTTATTATTGGCTTTTGGTATGCGGTTTGACGATCGAGTGACTGGGAATTTGCGCACATATGCGACGCGGTCACAAAAGATCCAGATTGAAATTGACCCATCGGAGGTCCATAAGAATGTGCGTGTTGATGTTGCCTTGATGGGGGATTTGAAGACTGTACTGAGGGATTTAATTCCAATGGTCGATGAATATGATCATGATATTTGGTTGGATCAAATCCAGCAGTGGAAGCATGAAACAGAAGCTCGAAACATCCTTACATGGCCTGATGATGGCAAACTTCATACCTCTCATATCATCCATGACATCTGGAATGCAACCGATGGGGATGCAGTTGTGGTAACCGGTGTAGGCCAACACCAGATGTGGACGGCGCAATATTATCGATTTGAGCACCCGTTTCGCCTAATCACTTCTGGTGGTGCGGGAACGATGGGATTTGGTTTACCCGGAGCGATTGGCGCCTGGTTCGCCTATAAAGAACGAGATATCTGGTTAATTGATGGTGATGGGAGTTTCCAGATGACCCAAGCTGAATTGGCTACCGCCCGACAAGAAAACGCGAACATTAAAATTTCGATCATGAACAACCAATTCCTGGGTATGGTGAGGCAATGGCAGGAGTTTTTCTTCGATAAGCGCTACGCAGCTACGTCGATTAAAGGACCGGATTTCGTCAAGATTGGCGAAGCCCACGGAATCCCATCTCGTCGAGTAGAAAAAACAGAAGATGTCTACCCTGCAATTGCGTTCGCACAACATACAAATGGTCCAGTGCTGCTTGATTTCCGTGTTGAAAAAGAGGAATCTGTTTACCCGATGGTCGCTACTGGAGCAGATTTGGACGATATGATCCGCAGACCTGTAAAACCAACAATGGTAGGTGATTGATGGATAAAGAGCTTACAAGTTGTCAACAGTATAGCTTAGTGAAGCGAATTACCCCCCCTCAAGGAGGATAACATGCAACATACAATGATCGCTCTCGTTGAAAATAAACCTGGTGTACTCAACCGGGTTGCTTCATTGTTTCGGCGGCGTAACTTTAACATTGAATCATTGAGTGTAGGACAAACTGAACACCCGGAGATTTCGCGAATGACCATCGTGACCGATAACCAAGTAGATGCCAGACAGGTAGAAGCAAATCTGTACAAGCTGGTCAATGTGATTGATGTACAGGACGTTACCAACCAACCCGCAATTGCTCGAGACCTGGCATTAATCAAGGTTAAATGTCCCCCCGAAAAGCGAGCGGAGGTCGCCAGCCTGACCGATATATTCCGGGCAAAAATAGTTGATGTTGCCAAGAAATCCGTGATTGTAGAAATTGCAGGGACAGAGGACAAAATTGAGGGATTGGTCGAGTTATTGCGCCCCATAGGGATTTTAGAAATGGTGAGAACCGGACAGGTCGCAATGATGCGGGGGACCAGGGATGGTATCCGCTACACGCCAGGGACCAACGGACATAAAGAAGAGAAAGTGCGTGTTTGAACCTAGATTGAGAAGCAGATAAGAATTTTAGAAGCTGATTTAGGAGATTTAATGGCAAAAATATACTACGGAAAAGATGCAAATCCTGAAATAATAAAAATGAAGAAAGTTGCAATCATTGGTTATGGATCACAGGGCCATGCTCATGCATTGAACTTAAAAGAAAATGGGGTGAATGTGAGGGTGGGATTACGGCCTGGAAGCCCATCGCGAGAAAAGGCAGTAAGCGATGGTCTGGAGGTGATGAATCTAGGCATGGTAGCTCGGTGGGCTGATGTGGTGATGATGCTGGCTCCGGATACAGCACAACCAAAAATCTACGAGGAAACGATTGCACCTGCGATGGTCCCTGGAATAACTTTAATGTTTGCCCATGGGTTTAATATCCGTTATGGAACGATAAAACCACCGGCTAATGTTGATGTGAGTATGATTGCGCCGAAAGCACCAGGACACCGTGTCCGGGAAGTGTTTACAGAAGGTGGTGGAACGCCTTGCCTGCTTGCTGTTCATCAAGATGTAAGCGGTCAGGCAAGAGCACAAGCCTTATCCTATGCCTGGGGAATAGGGGGAACCCGTGCGGGTGTATTAGAAACCACGTTTTCTGAAGAAACAGAAACCGACCTATTTGGTGAGCAGGCTGTGCTTTGTGGAGGAGTTAGTGCCCTGGTGAAAGCAGGATTTGAGACATTGGTTGAAGCAGGTTATCAGCCAGAACTGGCTTATTTTGAATGTTTACACGAACTCAAGTTGATTGTGGATTTGATGTACCGGGGAGGATTGAATTATATGCGTTATTCGGTATCTGATACTGCGGAACATGGTGATTACACGGCTGGGTCGAGAATTATCACCGAAGAAACAAAGTATGAGATGAGTAAGATGCTTAAAGAAATTCAAGATGGCACTTATGCTATGGGGTGGATCAAAGAAAATAAGAATGGACGAGTCTGGTTCAACCAGCAACGGCGGCTAGGCCAGGAACACTTGATCGAAAAGGTTGGGGCTGAATTACGAGAGATGATGCCATTTATTGACCCGGTCTTGATTAAACCGGGAGATTAGTCAGTGGATTTTATTATTTACTATGAATATGCACCCTAATTATGTCGCTATTTTCGACACTACTCTGCGGGATGGAGAACAATCGCCAGGGGCTACGCTGACGTCTGTGGAGAAGGTGGAGATCGCCCATTCTCTAGCGCGACTGGGAGTAGATGTGATTGAGGCTGGTTTCCCTGCTGCCTCTCCTGATGATCTTGAGGCTGTCAGACGGATTGCAGTGGATGTTGGTAATCCAAGCCCAGGTGTATCTATCATTTCCCGATCAGTACCCATCATTTGTGGTTTGGCACGGGCAACGAAATCGGATATCGATGCTGCTTGGGAAGCTGTCCAATATGCTTCCCGTCCACGGATACACACATTCCTGGCTACTTCACCTATTCATATGCGTTATAAGCTAAAGATGGATCCGGAAGAAGTTGTAGAACGAACTCAAGAAATGGTGGCTTACACGAAAAAATACTGTGAGGATGTCCAATTCTCTCCTGAGGACGCAGGCCGTAGCGATCCAGAGTTCCTATACCTGGTTATCGGGGAAGCGATCAAGTCCGGAGCAACGACGATTAATATTCCTGATACGGTCGGATACACAACACCAAGCGAATTCGGGGCGTTAATTGCCGGAATCGTAGAAAACACTCCAGGCATTGAGAAGGTCGTCCTAGCTGTACATTGTCACGATGACCTTGGACTGGCAACCGCAAATACTCTGGCAGGCATTCGAGCTGGAGCACGACAGGCTGAAGTGACCATCAATGGTATTGGTGAACGGGCTGGTAACACCTCCTTAGAGGAAGTTGCGATGATTTTACATACCCGACGGGCTGTCCTCGGTTTGGAGACAGGGATCGACACCACACAGATTGCCCGGGTGAGTCGAATGGTGTCGAATTATACCGGGATTTCCGTGCAACCTAATAAAGCAATTGTAGGTGCTAATGCATTTGCCCATGAAGCGGGTATCCACCAGGATGGTTTACTTAAGAACCAGGCAACATACGAGATCATGCAGCCCGAAACCGTGGGATTGCAAAAATCCACACTGGTATTGGGAAAACATTCGGGTCGACATGCTTTACGGGTACGATTGGATGAGTTGGGATTTGACCTAAACGAGGAAGAACTTGATCAGACATTTTCCCGGTTTAAGGACCTGGCGGATAAAAAGAAGGCAATCACAGACGCAGACCTAGAAGCATTGGTTTCAGATGAGATATACCAACCACAGGAAATTTTTAGCATGGATGGGCTTCAGGTCGCTTGCGGGACTATTGGAATGCCAACGGCTACTGTTCGACTGATAGGACCGGATGGCGAATTAAAAGTTCAGGCAGCAATTGGTACTGGTCCAGTGGACGCAGCGTATAAGGCTATTGATGAGATCGTTCAGGTGCGCAATACCCTACTGGAGTTTTCAATCAGAGCGATCACGGAGGGGATTGATGCTTTGGGTGAAGTAACAGTGAGATTGCAAGCTGAGAATGGGGCTGTACCGCATCGCACCTCGCCACAGGATGGGCAAACGCACAGACGGACATTTGGCGGACATAGCACAGATACGGACATTATCGTAGCAGCAGCAAAAGCATACTTGGCAGCTCTTAATAAACTGTTGGCTGCCAGCAGGCGTTATGGAAAAGCGAAGAAGACAACAGAGATCCCAATAACGCTATAAACTTAGATGGCACGGTAAAGCAGGCTTGGAAAAAGAATTTAAAGGTTTTGATTTTATTGACCGGTATGATTTGAAGAGGAGAATAAGATGGATAAGAAAAAACAATCTGAATGGAGACCTGAGGATTTCCCTAAACCAAGAACCTTCCCAAATTCCTGGGATGGTTCAGCACTGGTGTCGACAAACAGGCATTGTTCCGGCGACGGGGAGGAAGTTCTTCAACATGAGGATGCCAATAATATTGAGTGGCATCCGGAAAAATTCCCGAAACCACGAACATATCCGAAAAACTGGAGTGTCGACGACTAGCAAGGATATCTCTACAGATTTCTATGCCAAAAACACTCTTTGAGAAGATATGGGAGAACCATGTCGTACTGCAGGAGGCAGAGTCTCCTGCAGTAATATACATAGATCTGCACCTGGTCCACGAGGTAACGTCTCCCCAGGCGTTTAATGGACTACGAGAGAAAGGCTTGTGGGTAAAAAGACCTGATCGGACGATTGCGACCATGGACCACTCCACTCCCACGATTGGCTTATCACTCGACCTTGTCGACGAAATGTCTGCAAGACAAATTCAGCATTTTGAGGGTAATTGCCGGGATTTCGGAATTAAACTCTTTGATCTTTCGAGTGATAAACGAGGAATCGTTCATGTGGTAGGTCCAGAGCAGGGATTCACGCAGCCAGGAATGACCATCGTTTGCGGAGACAGCCATACATCCACTCACGGCGCATTTGGAGCCCTTGCTTTTGGTATTGGTACGAGCGAGGTCGAACATGTTCTAGCTACCCAATGTTTGCTCCAGGACAAACCGAAAACCTGCCGGGTTGAATTTCGAGGTGTACCGCCATCTGGGGCAACTGCCAAAGACATGATCCTGGCCTTGATCTCTGAAATCGGAATTGGTGGTGGGACCGGTTATGTCATTGAATTTACAGGCGCTGCAGTGCGCAACCTGGATATGGAAGCCAGGATGACTCTATGCAATATGACTATTGAGGCTGGTGCCCGGGCAGGATTGATTGCGCCAGATGAGGTCACCTTTTCTTATCTTAAAAATAAACCTCACTCCCCTAAAGGGGAATTATGGGAAAGAGCGCTCGAAACATGGAGAAATTTACCAACTGATCCGAGGGCAGCTTACGAAAAAGACGTCTCAATTGATATCTCCAACCTTGATCCAATGATCACCTTCGGGACCAATCCGGGGATGGGTATTCCGATAACAGGGCTGGTTCCAAAGCCTGAAGATGAACCAACCAGCCAAGGCCGGGAATCCCTGCAGAAGGCATTATCCTATATGGGACTGGAACCAGGAGAATCCCTGGCAGGGCAGACAGTCGATGTAGTTTTTATTGGGAGCTGTACGAACGGGAGGATTTCTGATTTGAGGATGGCAGCTTCAATTTTGAAAAATAGAAGGATTGCCGAAGGGGTGCGTTTGATCGTAGTACCTGGATCTGAGGTCGTCCGAGCCCAGGCCGAGGCGGAGGGAATCGACCAAATCGTTCGGAAAGCAGGTGGAGAATGGCGGTTTGCTGGCTGCAGTATGTGTATCGCAATGAATGGGGATCAGCTAATGCCCGGACAATATGCGATTAGCACCAGCAACCGTAACTTCGAGGGCCGTCAGGGCAAAGGAGGGCGAACATTTCTAGCAAGCCCCCTCAGTGCGGCGGCAGCGGCGGTCACTGGCAGGATAACGGATCCAAGAATATTTATCAGGTGAGGTGGCAGTTTAACTAATGGAACCCTTTGTCTTTTTGAAATCAAGACTTATCCCAATGCCCCAACGGAATGTGGATACAGACCAGATCATCCCAGCTCGATTCCTGAAGGTCACAGATAAGATCGGACTGGCAGAGGGTCTGTTCTATGATTGGCGGTATGGTGTAGATGGAAACCCTGATCCTACCTTTGTCCTAAACCAGGCGGAATTCCAAACTGCTGAGATCTTGCTTACCGGAGATAACTTTGGATGTGGTTCTTCTCGTGAACATGCACCCTGGGCTCTGCTTGGATGGGGATTCCGGGCTATCATTTCTACATCCTTCGCTGATATTTTTAGAAATAATGCGCTAAAAAATGGTCTTCTGCCGGTTGTTGTGGATAAAAAATTCCACAGGTCATTGTTTGATCTGGCAGATGAGGCACCTCAACTTGAAGTAACCATCGACCTCCAAGAGCAGGTTATTGAGATGCCTGATGGTATTGCGACCAGGTTCACGATCGATCCCTTTGCTCGTACGTGCCTGCTAAATGGCGTAGACCAACTGGGTTATATTCGTTCATTCGAGGAAAAAATTGAGGCTTACGAGGCAATGCATCCCATTTTTATTGAATAAATCCATGTTGAGAACTCAGGGAATGCCGAAGTTCGCAACCTGGTTTTCGGCATCATTTTTTTTACAGAAGATGGTTGGAAACGGAGTAGTGTATGAGAAGAAGGATATTTATCTACGACACGACATTGAGAGATGGCACACAGCGAGAAGGAATTTCACTTTCCTGTGACGATAAGTTGCGGATTGCCCGGCGTTTAGACAATCTTGGGGTAGCGTATATTGAAGGAGGTTGGCCGGGATCAAATCCAAAAGATGTCGCTTTCTTTGAAAGGACGCATGAATTGTGTTTAGAAAATGCAAAGATCGCTGCATTTGGTGCTACCTGCCGGGTAGGCAGTACGCCAGAAGATGATGAAAATATTCAGGCAATGGTTAATTCGGGTACACCTGTCTGTACAGTGGTGGGTAAGACCTGGGATTTGCATGTAAAGGAAGTCTTAAATACCAGCCCGCAGGAGAACTTACGTATTGTTGCAGACAGTGTCGCCTATACCAAGTCAAGGGGTCGAGAAGTGATTTACGATGCGGAACATTTCTTCGATGGTTATAAGGCAGATCCATCCTATGCTCTTGACACGATAGGCACAGCATTGAAATCGGGTGCAGATTGCATTGTACTATGTGACACAAATGGGGGTGCTTTGCCCTGGGAAGTTGCCAAGGCAACTAAGGCTGTTGTGGATAGATTCTCCGAGGCAATGGTAGGAATCCATACTCACAATGATGGTGATTGCAGCATCGCAAACACACTTGCTGCTGTCCATGAGGGTGCTGTTCATGTCCAGGGTACTATCAATGGTTATGGGGAGCGGTGTGGGAATGCTAATTTGTGCAGTGCTATCCCTGATTTGGAATTAAAGATGGGCTGCCGGTGTCTGCCAGAAGGAAATTTACCAGACCTCTATGACCTATCTCATTTTGTGGCAGAAGTTGCCAACCTGGCTCCAGATGATCATATGCCTTTTGTGGGGCACAGCGCGTTTGCCCATAAGGGGGGAATCCATGTAGCAGCCATGCGCAGGAATAGGAACAGCTACCAGCATATTGATCCAGCTTTGGTTGGCAACCAAATGAGAACGGTGGTATCGGAGCTTTCTGGCAGCGGCAACTTGTTTTCAAAAGCAGACGAGCTACGTTTGGACATTGAAAATAAGACTACTGTGACCAATGTTTTAGAAAAGATCAAGGCGTTAGAAGCCCGTGGTTTTTCTTTTGAAGCGGCAGAAGCATCAGTAGCTTTGATGCTTCATCGCCAGAAAAAAGGCTACCAATCCCCATTTGATTTGATTGATTATTCTTCTACCGTTGAAAACCGCCGAGGTCGAGGCGTTTTTGCCGAGGCTACAGTAAAAATAATTGCACAAGGAGAGACAATCCATACGGTGGCGGAGGGTAACGGGCCGGTCAACGCACTGGATGCGGCAATGCGAAAGGCGTTACTGCCGGTGTACCCCAGGTTAGCAGATTTTCAACTTGCAGATTATAAAGTGAGGATCCTGGATAGTGATAGCGGAACTGCTGCGACAACCCGCGTCCTCATTGATACGCAAAACCATCATAAACGCTGGAGTACGGTCGGTGCCAGTCCAAACATTATCGAAGCAAGCTGGCTTGCTTTGGTCGACAGTATTGAATATGGATTGGCGTTTGTATGAAATTTAAAGTTATATTATTCCCAGGAGATGGTATTGGACCTGAAGTCGTAAAAGCAGCAAAAGATGTGCTTGATTCGGTCGCTGAACGATTTGTACACCAGTTTTCATTTGAAACGCATCTCATTGGCGGTTGCTCTATTGATAAGCATGGAATTCCGCTGACAGATGAAGCCCTGTATGCCTGCACATCGGCAGATGCAATTTTACTGGGAGCCGTAGGTGGGCCTAAATGGGAGAATCCGACAGCGATGGTCCGTCCTGAACAGGGACTGTTAGGGTTGAGAAAAGGTTTAAATGTTTTTGCCAACCTGCGTCCAATAAAACCACACATTGAATTACTTGGGTCATCACCGCTGCGTTATGAGCGCCTGGTAGGTGTCGATATGATGGTGGTGCGCGAGCTTACCAGTGGAATTTATTTTGGAGAACCACGAATTCGAAAATTAGATGGGGGGGAAATGAAAGCAGTAGACACGATGTGCTACACCGAAGGGGAAATCAAAAGGGTTGCCCATCTCGCATTTCGTCTTGCCCAAAAACGACGAGGAAAAGTAACCTCCATAGACAAAGCTAATGTCCTGGAGTGTTCGCGTTTGTGGCGGCAGACAGTGACAAAGGTTGCTGCGGATTACCCTGATATAGAAACCGAACATATCTTGGTGGATGCTGCAGCGATGTTTTTGTTGCAAAGGCCGACTTCTTTCGACGTGGTGTTAACAGCGAATTTGTTCGGCGATATCCTGACGGATGAAGCCTCGGTCTTAACCGGATCGATGGGAAACCTCCCTTCTGCATCTCTGAGGAATGACGGGCTGGGTCTATATGAACCCATCCATGGTTCAGCGCCTGATATTGCCGGGTTGGGAATTGCGAATCCGATTGGAGCGATTCTTTCTGCGGCAATGCTGTTACGCTATTCACTGGGTTTGGAGGAAGAGGGTAGTATTATTGAGGAAGCGGTTAACCAAGTCTTGGTTGAAGGTTATCGAACCCGCGATATTGCTACGGAGGGTGATGTGATAATTAATACAGAGGAAATGACTAGGAGAATTATAGGGGCGTTGTTGGAGATTGATGCGTAGAGATTTTAGGAAAAAACCTTAGAAAAATATGCTAGAATTTGGTGGCAATATTTATCGAGTAATCCTTTGTATCTTTTGTGTCTATTGAGGAGAAATGAATGAAGTCGAAATTTATCTGGATGGATGGCAAATTAGTACCATTTGATGATGCAAGAGTACATCTTCTATCGCCAACTCTACATTATGGGGTTGGGGTTTTCGAGGGGATTCGCTGTTATGAAACCCCTGATGGACCAGCAGTTTTTCGATTGGAAGAACACCTTGAAAGATTTGTAAACTCTGCTGTGATCATCGGGATTCAAGATTTCCCATACTCGATTGCTGAATTACGTGATGCTGTTCATGAAACCATTCTGGCTAATGAAGTTACCAATTGTTATATTCGCCCTGTACTATACATGGAAGGCCCTCTAAACCTGAATCTTGACAATTACCATTCACGTGTAGGGATCGCTGTTTGGGAATGGGGTGCTTACCTGGGCGAAGAAGGACTTGAGAATGGGGTGCGGATGATCGTTTCCTCATTCACGAGGCTCCACCCGAATGTTATTATGACCAAGTCAAAGGCAGGCGGCAACTATATCAACTCTATTCTAGCCAGCACTCTAGCACATCGTTATGGCTATGATGATGCAATCATGCTCGATCCGGAAGGTTACGTAGCGGAGTGCAGCGGGATGAATATTTTTATAGTTCAGGACGACAAAATTTTCACACCACCACGCGCTTCAATTTTAGAAGGCATCACCCGAGGTTCAGTCATAATCTTGGCGAGAGATGAAGGGTATGTAGTAATCGAAGAACTTATTACACGAGATCAGCTTTACATTGCCGAAGAAGTCTTTGTGTGTGGAACAGCTGCTGAAGTAACGGCAGTAACCGAAATTGACACACGTCGTATTGGAAACGGGAAAATGGGACCGACCACACGGAAAATCCAAGAGGCGTTTTTTACAACCGTGCATGGCAAAGGTCACTTTGCTAAAGCTTGGTTGGATTACGTATAGAAAAACGAGGGAATGCAAATTAATTTAGGAAGTGGATTGTCATTTTCCCATCCTGATTGATAATATTGAGAAAAAAAAGAAATGGAAACGATTCGAGTTGCTTTTCAAGGTGAGCCTGGTGCCTATAGTGAATTGGCGGCTTTAAATTATTTTGGATCAAAGATCAAGACAATTCCCTGTCGTCTATTTGAAAGTGTCTTTGAAGAAGTGGGAAGAGAAACCGCTGCTTATGGTATATTGCCTTTCGAAAACTCTCTGGCTGGAAGTATCCACCGTAATTATGATTTGATTTTGCGTTATGAGCAGTATATTGTGGGGGAATATTTTCTAAGAGTGCAGCATTGTTTACTAGGAATCACTGGTTCA
This sequence comes from uncultured Anaerolineales bacterium, assembly GCA_964613985.1. Classification (GTDB taxonomy): domain Bacteria; phylum Chloroflexota; class Anaerolineae; order Anaerolineales; family UBA11858; genus CAZTJD01. The sequence continues at coordinate 66,931 of CAZTJD010000007.1, read as the reverse complement.
AAATTGGCTGATATATGCCAGGTTTTTTCTCATCCCCAAGCTCTCGCTCAATGTGAACATCATCTGAGTCGACTCGGAATAGAGAAAATAGCCGCTGCTGATACTGCGGGAAGTGCCCGAGACGTGAGGGATTGGGGTGACAAACGAAAAGCAGCCATAGCGTCCAAACGAGCAGCGCAGGTTTATAATCTTGATATATTGGTAGAAAATTTCGAAGATGATACCTCTAATATTACCCGTTTCCTGGTTTTATCTCAATTTCCTTTAAAAGTGGATGACCCTGAAGATGGAGATTACAAAACATCTATTGTCTTCAGTCTGATGAATCAACCAGGTACATTATTCAAAGCCTTGAGTGTATTTGCATTAAGAGAGATCGATCTGACCAAAATCGAATCTCGACCGATACCAGGAAAGCCATGGGAATATTTATTTTATATCGATTTTGTTGGACATCAAACCGCGAAAATATCTACTAAGGCGTTGGAACATTTGGCTGAACTGGCTACTTACTTACGTGTGCTGGGTTCTTATCCTCGACATCGAGTATAAATTACAATTAAATCAATTCAGATTTCCAGCGATTATTAACCGCATATAACATTGACTGATATCCTTTTTCTGGTAGACTAGGGAAGGCACTCATAATTTTTTGAGTGTATGTATTTAACATAGATATTTTCTATCGAATCCCGGAAATCATTGAACAAGAACGGATACTTTGTTTCTCAATGAGTTCAAATTGTAAAATTTCCTATCTGTATCAGGGGGAAAAGGGATGGCGATTGTTAATTGATGCACTAATGCTATGTCTTAGTAAATTTTGATATAATCGCAAACCAGTCAGACCTTATTGAGTCCTTATGGTGAACTTAACGCGGCTAAGATCAGGAAACCTTGTAAACACGAAAAAATGTATAAATTATGGAACCAGACGAATCCAATATCTCAGATGAAGGATCAAAAATGTTAGAAGAGAAATTGCTCGAGCTTACAAATACTCAGAAGCAAATGTGGCTTCTTGAACAGCTGAATCCTAATTCTCCCACGAATCACATTACAGATCTAGTTTTGAAGATTAATACCCCCGTAGATCCAGAAATTGTTAGAATTTGTTTCCAGGATATTATTGAGCGGCATGAGAGTCTACGAACTACGATAACAACCATTAATGGGGAACCAAAGCAGGTTGTTCATTCGAAAAATGATCTCGATTTCACATTTTATGATTTGAACCATATTGATTTAAAAAATAGGGAAAGAGAAGGTTTAAAACTTGCTGCTGAAGAGGCAAGAAAGCCCTTTGACCTTAATAAAGGTCCCTTGGTTCGAACTGTTCTAATAAAACTTGCTGAAACTGAATACATAATTTCAGTTCCCATGCACCACATTATTTCAGATGGTTGGTCTGCGGGAGTGATTTTTAAAGATTTTATGAAAATGTATCAAGCGAGGGTCAAGAATGAAGCCCCCGATCTACCTGAGATCGGCATTCAATATTCGGAATATTTAGAACAATATCACTTAAGTCAGCAAGAAGAGAAACTGCAGAAACAATTGAACTATTGGAAAGAAAAACTGGCGGGGGAATTACCTGTTTTGAATTTTCCCAGTGATTTTCCAAAAAGTAGAGTACAAAATACGGATGGCGCGAGGGTGCCTCTAATCATACCGCAGGAGATGCTCGATTCGCTGAGAAAAGTAACCAGTGAATATGGTGTTACGCTGTTTTCTGTATTATTAGCGGCATACAAAGGGTTTCTATATCAACTAACAGGTCAAGACGATATTATTGTTGGTATTCCAACAGCAGGACGTAAGGGTCGAAAAACAAGAAATCTGGTGGGATTGTTTATCAATACGTTGGCTCTTAGGACACGACTTAATGATCAACTAACTTTTGAGGAATTATTAGATTACACCCAGTCTAATGTGTGGATGGGTTTACGAAACCAGGAGATACCGTTTACAAAGATTGTAGAAGAGGTAAATCCTGATCGAGATCTCGCGAGATCCTCGTTGTATCAGACCATGTTTGTCTTTCAGAATTGGCCGATGCCGGAGAATGAAGGACCCGAGATCAATGTTTCACCAGTAATGATCGATCCGAAGAAAAGCATTGTTGATTTAGCTATCAGCCTGATTGAATCCGAGTTCGGAATTCATGGTTGGATGGAATACAGCACGAATTTGTTCAAAAGTGAAACAGTTGAACTCTTTGCAAGGTATTATTTGAGATTCCTCAATGAGGCTATTACGGATCCCAAGGCAAAGATTGCTGAAATCCCCTTGGTTTCCAAAGAAGAACTTTATCAGCAATTACATAATTGGAATCAAACAAGTTCGGTCTACCCGTCAGCGAGAGGGATTCATGAATTGTTAGAAGAGCAGGTGAAGAAATCCCCGCGAATAACAGCTGTATTGGACGGTGAGAAAGAACTAAGCTTCCTCGAATTAAATGAACGTGCAAACCAGTTGGCGAATTATCTCAAGAAGGTTGGCGTTAAACCCGGTGAAGTGGTAGGTTTTTGTGTTGGACGTTCGGTAGATATGGTGGTGGGATTATTGGGGATCATGAAAGCGGGTGGGGTATTCTTGCCAATGGATCCAACCTATCCAAAAGAGCGCCTAGCGTTGATGTTGGAAGATTCTGGTGCTGGGATTTTAATCACAGAAGAAGAATTCGTGAGCGGATTGCCAGAATATAGGGGAAAGATAGTAGTGCTGGATAGGGAACAAATAGAGATCGCTCAGGAAAATGTCGAGAACCCTGGGGTTACAGTCAGTGGAGAAGATTTAGCCTATCTTATCTACACCAGCGGTACGACAGGGATACCAAAAGGCGTCACAGTAAGACATAAAAACCTTGTGAACCATGCCTTGGAGATGGGTAAAAGGTTGGGGATCGAGGCAGGGGGCCGGATGTTGCAATACATATCGATTTCTTTTGATGCTTCACTGGAAAGCATCTTCCCAGTATTGTTGAAGGGTGGGACAGTGGTGGTGGTAGAAAATCCAGCAGAGTTGGTAGGGATGAGCCTACTGATGAAGATAGAGGATAATGATATCAATTACTTACACCTACCTGTAAGTGTGTGGCACCAGACAGTTATCGAGATGGAACGGCAGGAGTTGAAGGTGCCTGAGAGTTTGAAGTTGGTACTGGTAGGAGGAGAGCAGGTAGAGGTAGATAGGTTAAGAGGATGGACAGAACGATTAAGGCAACCCATGTTATTTGTGAATGCGTATGGTCCGACGGAAGCGTCAATCACGGCAACAACCTACGCGTTGAACTTAGAGCCGGGGGGAGAGGTAGGGAAGGAGCGGATTCCAATCGGGAAACCTCTCGGGAATGTACGGGTTTATGTATTAAATGAAAGGGGTGAACCGGTACCGATAGGATTGCCAGGAGAATTGTACATTGGAGGGGCAGGGGTATCTGCCGGGTACCATAACCGTGAAGATGAGAACGAGCTGGCATTTGTTATGGACCGGTTCGAAGGAGATGGGAACCTATACCGGACCGGGGACATAGTTAAACTTCTCCCAGATGGGAACCTGGTTTATTTAGGGAGGAGAGACGAACAAGTGAAGTTGAGGGGATATCGGATCGAGTTGGGCGAGATCGAGGCGGTCTTGAGAGAGCAGAAAGGGGTGGAAGAAGCCGTAGTGATGTTGAGGGAAGATATGCCAGGGGTGAAGATTCTGGTGGCATACCTGGTAGGCGAAGAGGTGGATGAAGAAGAACTCATTGAGAAGTTGGGGGAAAGGTTACCTGGATACATGGTGCCGGGAGCGTTTGTCAGACTTGATGAAATACCCCTGACACCGAATGGCAAAATTAATCGTAAAGGGTTGCCAGCGCCAGTGATGGAAGGATGGGAAACATACGTAAAACCAAGAACTAGATTAGAGGAACTCTTAGCGGAGATGTGGGGTGACCTGCTTGGTCTGGAGGAAGTGAGTGTCAAGGCGAATTTCTTTGATCTGGGCGGTAACTCGTTATTAGGAGCTACCTTTATCAACCGGCTTCAAGCGAAACTAGGGGAATATCTATACCTGATAGCACTGTTTGATGCACCGACTATTGAGGAGCTGGGAGTCTACCTTGAAGAGAACTACCCGGTAGGTGTGGGTAGGATGTTAGGAGAAGAATTGGATATAAGCCAGGGGGTTGCGTTAATGAAGCGAATGAGACGGGGGGACATTGAAGGTTTGAAGGAGAAGGTGAAAAAACTGGTTCCAAGAAAGCAGGAAGAAGCGCCAGTTAATACACCAGCAACATTTATTTTAAGTGCACCAAGGAGTGGATCTACCCTGTTGAGGGCGATTCTAGGCGGAAACCCGGAATTGTTTGCACCGCCAGAACTGCAGTTGATGAACTATAACAACCTTAAAGAACAGGCAGAAGCATTTGCGAATGAGCGTGACAGCTTTTGGTTGGATGGGGTGGTGATGGCCTTGATGAACTTGCAAGGTTGGAGTGAGGTTGAAGCTCGGGAAGCCTTAAAGCGTTGGGCAGAAGAGAGGATGAGTGTAAGGGCGTTTTACGGACAGATGCAGGCATGGTTGGGGGAACGATTGTTTGTAGATAAGACCCCGAACTACGCCCTGGATCCTGGGATGTTAAAACGGATAGAAGAAGATTTCCAAGAAGCGAAGTACATCCACCTGGTTAGACATCCTTACGGAATGATACCTTCATTTGAGAAAGCAAAGCTACATGTATTTTATCCCCCGTTCTTAGAGGAAGATACAAACTTAACCGTTAGGGAGATGGCAGAGGCGATCTGGACGATCAGCCAGGAGCACATTGAGAGTTTCCTGAGAGGAATACCAAAGGAAAGACAACTTCGGGTGAGTTATGAGGCGTTGGTGACCAGACCTGAGGAAGTGATTAACGAAATTTGTGAGTTCCTAGAGATCGAGTTCCACGACGACATGTTATATCCTCAAAAAGACCCGCGGAAGCGAATGACAGGGGCATTGCACGAGTTATCGCGTATGGTTGGAGATGTACGCTTCTTTGAGCATGAAGGGATCAGTGCGTCAGGAGCGTACCGTTGGCAGGAAGGCTATCGTGGGGATTATCTGACTGAAATAACCTGGCAGATAGCGGAGAGGCTCGGATATTGGAGAGAAGATCTTCCCATATTAGAAGCAGGTAGAGGTGGTTTCGAGATTCAACCAGTATCAAGAGAAAGGAACCTTCCCTTATCATTTGCTCAACAGCGGCTTTGGTTCATGAATCAACTGGAACCGGGGGGGTCAACTTACAATATGCCCGGGTCGTTCCGATTAGTGGGAGAGCTTGATATAAAGGCGCTACAAAGCAGCCTGGAAACGATCATTCAAAGACATGAGATACTGCGGACGCGATTCTCAATCGTGGATGGCAACCCTATACAAGTCATTGATCCTCCATTTAACCTGGAAATCCCCTTGATCGATTTGACAGACTTATCAGAAGAGCAACGATCATCAAAAGCAAAACAAATTGCTTCGGAAGAAGCCATGACACCATTTGATTTGTCGACCGGTCCCTTGATTCGGGTTAAGCTAATCAAAGAAGCAGAGAATACTCATATCATCCTCTTGAGCTTGCACCATATTGTTGCTGATGCATGGTCAATTGGCATCTTTGTGCGAGAGTTTGCCTCCTTATATGGATCATTTCTCGAAGGTAGAGAGGTGACATTACCAGATTTGCCTATCCAGTATGTTGATTATTCGGTCTGGCAGCGAGAATACCTACAGGGTGATGTACTAGATAGCCATATACGATATTGGCAAAACCAGTTAACACCGTTGCCACCAGTTTTAGAGATACCAACTGCCACAGTTCGACCGCGAGTTCAAACATTCAAAGGGGACCAACATAAGATCGAACTACCAGCAAAAATCGCTGGGATGGCTAAGAAGCTAAATCGTAAAACAGATACGACCTTCTTCATGGTTTTATTGGCAGCATTTATGGTCCTCTTGCAACGTTATTCGGGCGAAGAGGATATTTGTGTGGGAACACCAGCTGCTAACCGTGGGAGAACAGAGACGGAAGGATTGATCGGTTTCTTTGTGAATATGTTGGCGATGAGAGGGGACCTAAGTGGAGACCCCAGTTTTCTAGAGCTTTTACAAAGGATCCGGGAAATGTCTCTAAGGTCGTATGAGCACCAGGAATTGCCTTTTGAGATGTTAGTAGATGTATTACAACCAGTAAGAGATTCGAGTCGCAACCCGATCTTCGATGTGGGATTCCAGTACCAGAATGTGGAGGTGGGCGAACTGAAGCTTAAAGGTTTGAGGTTTGAAGAAATTGATAGTGACTTCAGTGCGGCAAGGTTGGATTTGATGTTGTCGATGACTGAAGGGGATGCAGGAAAGATAAAAGGAACACTTGAGTACAATACGGATCTGTATAGTTCATGGACAATAGAACGTATGGGTAGGCATTATCTCAAGCTATTAGAAGAAGTGCTGGAAAATCCGGAGGCAAAGTTAAGCGAATTGGAGATCATGGGGGAAGAAGAGTTATTTGAACAGTTGGTACAGTGGAACGAGACAAGGGTTATATATCCCTCACAGCAAGGGGTGATAAGTTTAATCGAGGCACAGGTTGATCGTACGCCGGACTTGGTAGCAGTAAAACTAGAGGGGGAAGAACTGAGCTATCGGGGGCTGAATGAACAAGCAAACCAGTTAGCCCATTACCTGGTAGAGAAGGGAGTGAGGGCAAATAAAGTTGTCGGACTATGTGTGAAGCGATCATTGGAGATGATTGTCGGGATGTTGGGAATCATGAAAGCTGGAGGCGTATTTTTGCCGTTGGATCCTAGATATCCTAGTGATCGGATCTTGTTCATGATGAATGATACAAACGCTGGTTATTTGTTAACTCAAGAGAGTAATTTCGGGGCGGTTGAGAAATATGAAGGGGAGAAGATTGTCCTCGACAGGGAAGATGCAGAATTCCGGGAGTATGATCGATCGAATCTCCAGGTAGAATTGGACGAGGAGGATTTAGCATACATTGTTTATACTTCTGGGACGACAGGTTCCCCCAAAGGGGTCATGGTCAGGCAACGCAATTTAAAGAATAACATCTTTGGGATTAATAATATATACCAAATCCAGGAAGGGGATCGAATGCTGCAATTTACAACAATCACATTCGATCCTTCTTTTGAGGAGATTCTCCCAATATTAATGAGTGGTGGGACAATTGTAATGCATAAGGATCCAACTGAATTAGTGGGGACGAGTCTCTTGGAATTCATAGAAAAGGAGCAGATAAACTACATCCATATGGTTGCAAGTGTGTTCCATCAGTCCGTAATGGAGATGGATCGACTAGACGTGAAAGTACCAGATTGTTTGAAATTTGTCCATGTAGGTGCGGAACCTTTAGAATTGGATCGGCTTCTATCATGGTCGAACCGAGTCGAAAAACCCGTCCGATTCATAAACGCGTATGGACCCACTGAAAACACCTGTACAGCGACTTTGTATGAGATGATTAGTAGCCCTGAGGCTGAACTCCCAAAATCTAGGATACCGATTGGAAAACCAATCCCCAATGTACGAATCTATTTGCTAGATAAAAATAAAAAGCCTGTACCTATTGGTCTTCCTGGGGAGATCTATATTGGTGGTGAAAGTGTCACTGCGGGGTATCTACATCAACCTGAACAGACCAATGGGTCATTCCTTCCGGATCCTTTTAATGAAAAGGAAAATGCATTTATGTATCGGACTGGGGATATCGCGCGTTTTCTGCCCGATGGGAATTTATTATTCCTGGGACGCGCAGATGACCAGGTAAAACTTCGAGGTTATCGTATTGAGTTAAGAGAAATTGAAAACGCTTTACGAACCCATCCACAAGTACATGATGCAGTTGTGTTGCTTAGAGAAGATGTGCCAGGTGTGAAACAACTGGTAGCTTACCTGGTAGGAGATGAAGAAGGCGTATCCAAAGAAATATTTCATCAATATCTTGCTGATCGTTTACCAGTTTATATGATCCCGGGTGTTTATGTATGGTTGGAAGAATTACCTCTGACACAAAATGGGAAAATTGATCGAGAAAGGCTGCCAGTACCGGATATTCAGACTGGAGAAATATTCGTTCCAGCCCAAACACCCTTGGAGATCCACCTTACAGCGATGTGGGCGGAATTACTTGGGGTGGAAGAGATCAGTGTACAGGCGAACTTCTTTGAATTGGGAGGAAACTCCTTACTTGGTGCTACCTTCATCAACAGGCTAAAGGGGCAACTTGGCGAAAACGTAAAAATGGTCACCATTTTTGAAAAACCAACCATTTATTCTTTAAGCCTGTATTTGGAAGAGAAGCATCCTCTGGGAGTGAGAAGATTGCTTGGGGAAACTATTAAAGGGGATGACGAGGAAGCCTTAAAGATCAAATCTGTTTCTAGGGAAGGTTATCTACCACTTTCTTTTGCCCAATGGAGATTGTGGTATATGCATCGCTTGGAACCGAGTGGGTATATCTACAATGTTCCAAATTTTTTCCGACTAGCCGGTGAGCTTGATTTGGAAGCCTTTCAAAAGGGCTTAAATATCGTCATCGAACGACATGAAGTACTACGAACGCGGTTCCCTATCGTGGATGGAAATGCAGTACAAGTGATAGAACCTCCATTTAAACTTGATATTCCAATTGTTGATCTATCCGAGATGCCAGAAAATGATCGTGAAGAAGAAGCAAATCGTTTGACAACCGAGGAAGTATATAAGCCGTTTGATCTGGAGAATGGTCCACTAATCAGGGTAAGGTTGATAAAAGTTGGGGATCAGGATCATATTGTCCTGATTACATTACACCACATTGTATCTGATGCTTGGTCACTGGGAATTTTAATTCGGGAGTTTTCGGTGGCTTATGAAGCGCATCTCTACGGTAAAAGCGTCGACTTACCTGAGTTACCTATTCAATATGTCGATTATGCAGTCTGGCAACGTAGTAATCTTAAGGGAGATGTTTTAGAGAGCCAGATGAGATATTGGCGAAACCAATTGACTCCACTTCCGCCAGCATTGGAACTTCCAACTGCAAGGGTAAGGCCACGCGTACAGACCTTTAAAGGTGAACGACAGGTAATAACCCTTCCTGCTAGTGATGTTAGCATGGCGAAATCGTTTAATAAAGAGACTAATACTACCTTGTTCATGATTTTCCTGGCAGGATATTTAGCCCTTTTACACCGCTATACAGGTGAAACAGATATTAGTGTTGGAACCCCTGTCGCAAACCGCGGGCGGATGGAGACAGAGGGATTGATTGGTTTCTTTGTGAATATGCTTGTAATGAGAGGTGACCTTTCTGGTGACCCGACATTCCGAGAGCTGCTCGAACGGGTTCGAGAAATGGCATTGGATGCCTTCAACTACCAAGAATTACCTTTTGAGATGATTGTTGAAGACCTGCATCCTGCACAAGATTCCAGCAGGAATCCACTTTTCCAGATTGGGTTCCAGTTTCAGAATGCAGATGTTGGTGAACTTCAGTTACCTGGATTAGTGCTGAAAGGCTTACATCCCGATTTTGGTGTTGCGAGACTTGATCTCATGCTTTCATTGACCGAGGCACCAGGTGATCTGATTCAAGGTGTATTTCGCTACAATACCGATCTCTTTGATAGAGAAACCATTGAACGTTTAGATTTACATTATAGACAGCTGTTATCAGGATTGCTCTCTAATCCTGATCGACCAATATCACATATACCTTTGCTAACTGAAACTGCGCGTGATGAACTGGTCAATGTGAGGAATGAAACGAATGAACCATACCCAGAATACCAGGGAATCCATGAATTGTGGGAGGAACAGGTCAGGAAGACACCTCAAGCGATAGCTTTACGAGTCAATAGTGATGAACTCACGTATGCAGCATTAAATGAACGTGCCAACCAATTGGCTCATACGCTGATAAGGAAAGGTGTTAGGAAAAATATTGTAGTCGGATTATTCCTGGATCGATCCCTGGAAATGATGATAGGTTTATTGGGGATCCTGAAAGCAGGGGGCGTTTACCTCCCGATGGATCCGGGATATCCAATCAAACGACTTGAGTTCATGATCGAGGATGCTGGGGTAAGGTTCATGGTAACCAGGGAAGACCTGTTGAAAGACATCCCAGGGTTTGATGGGACTGCCATTTGCCTGGATCGTGATATTGAGGAGATAAGATGGAACTCACCCCATAACCCTGAAAAAGGAAGTTTTGGGGATGACTTGGTATATATCATCTACACCAGCGGTACTACGGGAATTCCCAAAGGTGTACAGGTAAGGCACAGGAACCTTGTAAACCATGCCTGGTGGATGAGGCGTCGGCTGGGAATGGAAGTAGGTGAACGAATTCTGGGATATTTTTCCATATCCTTTGATGGGGCTGTAGATTGGATCTATCCGGCACTATTGAATGGGGGTACGATCGTGATTGCAAAAACCCCTGCAGAGTTGGTAGGAGCCCGTCTGTTGGATTTTATTGAAGAAGAGAAGATTAATTATCTTCACTTACCAGCAAGTGTATTTCACCATACCGCTAATGAGATGGAGAGGCTGGAAAGAAAGGTGCCAGAAAGCTTAAAGCTAATATTGTTAGGGGGAGAACAGGTCAACCTGATGAGCTTCCATATCTGGTCGGAGCGGCTTAATAAGCCAATGAGGTTTTTGAATGCCTATGGTCCAACTGAGACTACAGTTACCGCCACGATGTTTGAAGAAGTGTGTTATCCGGGTAAAAATTACGTTTATCCACGCGTTCCTATTGGTCGTCCTGTACCAAATGTACGGATTTACGTTTTGGATGAAAGGGGCGAACCGGTACCAGACGGATTACCTGGAGAGTTGTATATCGGAGGAGCCGGGGTAACCGCGGGATATCTGAACCGGGATGGGGAGAATGAGGTGGTTTTTGTTACGAACCGGTTTAGCGGAGAAGGAAAACTATACCGAACAGGGGATATGGTGAGGTACCTCGGAGATGGAAACCTGATATATTTAGGTAGAAGAGATGAACAGGTGAAGTTGAGGGGTTACCGGATCGAGTTGGGCGAGATTGAGGCGGTGTTAAGGGAGGAAGATGGGGTGAAAGAAGCGGTGGTAATTTTGAGGGAAGATATCCCTGGAGTAAAGGTGTTGGTAGCATATCTGGTAGGGGACGAAGGGATCGAGGAGGACCTTAACGAGAGATTGGGAAAGAGGTTACCGGCTTACATGGTACCTGGAGCGTATGTATGGATGGAAAAAATCCCGCTGACACCGAACGGCAAAATTGACCGCAGAGGGCTCCCAATACCGGAGCTATCAAGAGGAGAAAGATATATTGGTCCCAGGACAAGACTTGAGGAAGTTCTAACAGAGTTATGGGGAGAGTTGCTGGGGCAGGATGAGGTGAGTGTTAAGGCAAACTTCTTCGACCTTGGAGGAAACTCGTTGCTTGGAGCGACGCTAATTAACCGGTTACAGGAGGAACTAGGGGAATATCTCTATCTGGTAGCGTTGTTTGATGCACCAACGATTGAGAAATTAAGTGCCTACCTGGAGCAGAACTATCCAACAGGGGTAAGAAGGTTGTTAGGAGAGGAAGTAGATGTTGAACAGGGGACAACCGTAATAAGACGAATAAATGATGATGATTTTGATGGATTGAGACGGATGGTAAAAAAACTGGCGCCAAGAGATGAGGAAGAGAAAGCGCCAATTAATGATCCAGCGGTATTTATCCTGAGTGCACCAAGAAGTGGATCGACATTGTTGAGAGTAATGTTAGGAGGCAATCCGAAGTTATTTGCACCGCCAGAGTTGCAGTTAATGAACTATAACACTCTGAAGGAGCAGGAGGAAGCCTTTTCAAATGAGCGAGACAGCTTCTGGCTAGATGGGGTGGTAGTTGCCCTGATGAATTTACGAGGTTGGAGTGAGGCAGAAGCGCGAAAAGCGTTAGGGAGATGGGCAGAAGAGGGAATGAGTGTGAGGGCGTTTTATGGGAAAATGCAAAGTTGGTTAGGGGATCGGTTGTTTGTGGACAAGACCCCTAACTATGCTCTGGACCCCAGCATGCTCCAACGAATGGAGGAAAACTTCCGAGATGTAAAGTACATTCATCTGATTAGGCACCCCTATGCGATGATTCCATCGTTTGAAAAGGCAAAGCTTCATGTATTCTACCCTCCGTTCTTGAAGGGAGAGACACACCTGACAGTAAAGGAAATGGCAGAGGCGATCTGGACGATTAGCCAGGAGCACATCGAAGGATTCTTGAAGGAAATACCTGAGGAGAGACAACTGAGGGTGAGTTATGAGGGATTGGTCACTAAGCCAGAAGAAGTGATCGGGCAGGTTTGTGAATTCCTTGAGATCGAAATTCACGAAGATATGCTAAAGCCACAGGATGATCCTGAGAAAAGGATGACTGGGGCATTACATGAGTTATCACAAATGATTGGGGATATACGGTTCTTTGAACATGAGGGGATCAGTGCGTCAGGGGCCTATCGCTGGCAGGAAGCCTACCGTGGGGATTGCCTGGCAGAAAAAACCTGGCAGATTGCTGAGAGGTTAGGTTACCTCCGGGAAGATCTACCAGATAAGGTAGAAACCTCCAATCATTTCTTGACTGTGGAACAAACACAGCCACTTGTAGCTATCCAACCCAAGGGATCAAAACCACCATTGTTTTTGGGCCATGCTGGTGGAGGAATTATTTTCCCGTATTACAATCTGGTTCCTTATATGCATGACCAACCCATTTACGGTTTGCAGGATCCAAGTGTTTATAGCGATGAACTTACATATTCTACCCTTGAAGAAATGGCCGAAGATTATGTCAGGTGGATTCAAAAGGTGCAACCGAAAGGACCCTACCGTCTTGCGGGTTGGTCTTTTGGTGGTACCCTTGTCTTTGAAATTGCTCACAACCTTATTCGAAAGGGGGAGAAAATCGCCTTCCTTGGTGCTATTGATACATGGCTGAAGCCACCAGATTTATTTACAGTTCGAAAGGAAGATATAGCACAGAGAAAAATCGAGAAGGTGATCGCTTCATGGAAGCAAATAATCACAAGGGTCTTTAAGATACTTAAAGGGACTGTTTCTGTTTCAAAATCGATAATTCCCCATCTTCGTAACGGCTTTTATTTTATGCTATCAAGAAAATTGTCTTCAGAAGACAAAAAACGCAAATTGTCCCAGGTCGCTAATCGAATTCTAGGTATTGCAATGACAACTGAATTCCTACAGGGATCGGATTTTGCTGAACTTGCGCACCAAGAAAAACATCTCTTAGAATTAAACATCCCCTCCTCAATGGGACGTGTATTGCAGTTGGTTCGAATCCACCAGAAATATGCAAATAATTATAAACCGCAGCCATTACCTAGCAAGATTCATGTGATTTACGGGGATTGGAAGCGAAAAGATATCGAGAATACTGGAGTAGTAGCAACGCTTGGTTGGGAAGAATATTCAACAGTCGGTGTGGAAATTGTTTGGACAACTGGGAACCATTCTTCCTTATTCACCAAACCAGATGTCGAAGCATTAGCAAAAAAAATAAATCAGCTTCTTGATGAGTCTTCTACTGAATAAACCTATAAGGAAAGGTTTTGATTTTATAAACCTTAACTTCGTTGAAAAATGATAAAAAAATCGCCCGTGATCTAGGGCGATTTTATTTTGATGTTTTCCACTTCTTTTACGGTAGGTTACTGATGTATGGATAAATTAATTATCGCAATCCTCTTAATTCGTGGAAAAGTTGTTTTTCTTCTTTGGTCAGGTTCTTTGGAAGTTTAACGTCTACCTTAACAAGTAGATCTCCTTTTTCCCGGTGTTTTCGGAGATTAGGCATGCCTAAACCTTTTAACCGAAATACTTTTCCGTTCTCGGTTTCGGGTGGTATCTTTAGTTTTACCCGCCTGTCAATGGCAGCGACATCAACTTCCCCACCCAAAAGCGCATCATATAGAGATACGGGGACGGTTGTCCGAAGATCATCACCTTCACGTGTAAATAATGGGTGTGGAAGTACCTTTACCTTCAGATAGAGATCACCAGCCTGCCCTCCCGACATACCTTGTCCTCCCTGTCCTTTTAACCGAATTTTTGAGCCTGTTTTAACTCCGTGGGGTATCTGCGCTTCAATTTTCCGACCATCCTCCCATTCAAGCACTCTTTTAGCGCCGTGATGCGCCTCTTCCAAGGTGATTTCAACGGTGTGTTCTGTGTCCCGCCCCCGCTTGGAACGTTGGACTCGCTGACCACCAAATCCTTGCCCACCTGTTCGACCAGCGCCGCCAAATAGAGTTTCAAAGAAATCCGAAAACCCACCCATTCCCCCTATCCCGCCAATGCCACCTAGATTGCCAAATATTTTTTCCAGTTCTTCTTGTGAGACCTGGCGTGTCTGGTATGCCCCACCATAAGGATTTCTCCAAGAGTCCCAATTAAAATCTTCAGGGCGACCACCTGCCCTCTCATATTGCTGCCAATGGACACCAAACTGGTCATATTTCTGTCTTTTTTCTGGATCAGAAAGCACCTCATTCGCTTCATTAATTTCTTTGAAGCGCTCTTCAGCGTTTGCATCCTCTTTATTCATATCTGGATGATATTTTCTCGCCAACTTTCGAAAGGCTTTTTTTATTTCATCCTGGTTTGCGTTCCGATCAACACCTAAGACTTTATAATAATCTTTATACTCCATATTTCATTTTTCATCCCATAAGTTCTCAAAATGGTTTTTTCCGTCTTCGTATACGTTTAACGAATTTAGATCAGAATTTTTCGAATAAACCACGGTGGTAGAGATATAAAAACGATTATACTATTTACCCGCTGGAAACGAGTTTTTTTCAACCGATCTTATAAAATGTTAACTGTATCCGACCAACCCAGGCTGATTCTACCGCGTTCGATTTCCACCTGGATGATCTTGATCTGAAGGATGTTACCAACTGAGAGTTGAGTACTGTGAGGTATCTGTGATCGATGCAACAGGCCATCTACCTTAACACCAATATCGATGAAAGCACCAAAGTCGACCACGTTCCTAACAGTACCTTTTAAAGTCATACCTGGTTTCAGATCCTCCATTGTTAACACATTTGAACGGAGAATGGGTAATGGGAAATCTTCCCGCGGATCTCTACCCGGTCGAAGCAGTTGTTCGATGATGTCCTCCAGGGTTGGAACACCAGTATGCCATAATGATGCCAGATCTTGTAATGATTCTTTGTCTAGTAAGGATTCCAGAACTGATTTCCGTGCTGTTGGGGTGGAGTTAAGATTGAGTCCAGCACGATCAAGCAGTTTTTTAGCAATAAGATAACTTTCTGGGTGGATTGCTGTATCGTCGAAAGGATTTCTTCCTCCTCTTATACGCAGAAAACCTGCAGATTGTTCAAAACTTTTCGGCCCGAGTCCAGTTACTTCAAGCAAAGATCTCCGAGTGGAAAATGGACCATGTTGATTGCGATAAGTTACAATCCGGCTCGCCAGGGTAGGACCAATTCCGGAGACATATGTCAATAAGGCAGAAGAGGCTGAATTGAGATCAACGCCGGTGAAATTTACAGCACTCTCAACAACTGCATCCAATGCGTTTGTTAATTTTTTCTGATCTATATCATGTTGATACATGCCCACGCCTAGAGATCTGGGATCGATTTTTACCAATTCAGCAAGTGGATCTTGAACACGTCGTGCAATAGAGACAGCACCTCGCATGGAAACATCTATTTCAGGCAATTCTTCACGGGCGAGTTCACTAGCAGAATATACACTGGCACCAGCTTCGGAAACGATCAGGTAATGTAGATCAACCTTTTTCACCCTGGACGAGTCTTGTCGCTGGTCTTGTTCTCGTTTGAATTCGCGGATCAATTCTGCCACCAAACCTTCTGTTTCCCGGGAAGCTGTTCCATTGCCAATCGCGATAAGAGTGACATATAAATTCTGGATTAAGTGAAGCAGGGTGTGCTTTGCCTCTTCCGATGCGTTCTGGGGAGGATGGGGGTAGATCTTTATCGTCTCAAGGGATTTTCCCGTTGGATCAACGACAGCAACCTTACATCCGGTACGATAGCCAGGATCAATTCCCATAACGACATGACCAATGAGTGGGGGTTGGGTGAGCAGGGCACGCAAATTATTTGAGAAGACTTTAACTGCATGAGCTTCAGCAGCATTAGTAATCTCCCTGCGGATATCCCTTTTGATCGTTGGAAGTAGTAGGCGGGTAACGCCATCTTCAATAGCTAATTTGAGGTGTCCTGCCAATGGTGAATGATTGTTTAGTGGATAATTCTCTTGGATTGCAACTCGCCAGTCACGCTCTGGGATCATGATATTAATTCGTAGGATGTTTTCAGATTCTCCACGGTTGATTGCCAGCACCTGGTGAGGTCGAAGGCGATTGACCCGGAACTCAAAGTCATAATAACTTTCGTAAACTCGGCGCGGATCTTCTCCTTTTTCTGACTTTTCTGTGTGGATTGTTCCCCACTGCATCCCTTTTTGACGCGTAATCTGACGAACCGCGGGACTATCGCTGATCATTTCGGCAACAATGTCTCGAGCCCCTGACCAGGCATCTTCAAGAGACACCACTTCTTCATTGGTAAACTTTTCAGCCAGCTCATTCGGGGATTTAACCCCCGCAAGTTTTAATGGTTGTTCCAGGATCAGGTCAGCCAATGGTTGAAGTCCTTTTGCCCGGGCTTCACTAGCTCGGGTTTTTCTTTTCGGTTTATATGGCTGATAGAGATCTTCCAATTCGGTGCGTGTCTCGGAATTTTCAATTTGCATTTGAAGGGCATCTGTGAGCTTTCCTTGCGATTCAATTGATGCGAGGATCGTCTCCCGTCGATTATTAAGGTTTCTCAAACTTTCCAGCAGGTTTTTTATGTTCCGGATCTGTTCCTCGTCTAACCCTCCTGTCATCTCCTTACGGTAACGCGCAATGAAGGGGATAGTACTTCCACCATCAAAGAGTTCAATAGTAGCTTCAACATAACGGGTGTCGATTTTTAGTTTTTGAGCAATTTTTGATATGATGGTCATGGGTAAATTATAACTTGTGAAGTGGTCTTGGAATACCATTATAGGAGTTTTTTTGTTTAGATGAAAATTATCTGCTGATCATCGGAAATCACAACGCAGAAGTGGTGTTGTTACCCTGGTAATCTCAACGTCACAAGGTGAAGTGAATAAACATTTTTAACAACTAGAGGGAATTATTGATAAAATAATTTGAAGGCGAATAATTTGAGGTTAAATCATGAATGAAACATACACACTTGGATTGGCTTTGCTTGATTATATACCAAGCCTCGCTTTTGTAACCGGTGCTTGGTTCCTGGTGCGGTTTGCTTACCTGATCCGGGGCAAGTTCTCTGCTCAGCTTATGGCGATTGGATCTGGGATGGTCTTCCTGGGTGGTTTGTTGAAAGCAACCTGGAAACTGCTTCTTTCTATTCACATTGCAGACATCCGTGTCTTTGATGAGGCTCTTTTTGTGCTGCAGGCACCAGGATTCAGCCTGATGATGGTAGCGTCGATATTAATCATCCAATCAGAGGTTCTCAGAGGAGTGGGTATATCAGTAATTTCTACTTGGAAAATTCCTCTGCTAATAGTGATGACCTTCGCCAGCTTAGGGATGTATGGGATCCTGGCCTTCCTCTCTTACAGGAGGAGAATTCATACCGCAGCCTGGTGTTTTATCTTTACAATTCTGATTACATTGGGGATGGCCGGAATGGCAAGCAGAGGTGAGCAATCTGTCGTCAGGCAATGGATTGAGGAAGGAATTAATGTGCTGGGACAAATTTCGTTTGCACTGGGGAGTTGGCTGGTTTCTCGTGAGAATATCAGACCAGAGAAACTAAAAACAACGACCTGATTAGGTCAATTTTAATTTTGCTTTTCGCCGCTCAGAAAAATGGATTCTGAAGATCCAGGAAAAAGAATAGTATTCATGAATTTTCTTTCACATCGAGTAATATTTAATATTTCTCCTTTTATTATCGTGGATACCCAATTTTCATCCCTTACGCTTTGTGTAATGATAAATTTAATAGTTAGTTAGTTGGGATTTTAATCCTTCCACATCGTTTACGGGCATCTTGCAAGTGAAATGTTGACAAACGTAAGCTGTTGGGTGATTATTCTTCAAGGGACGGTCTACAAGAATTAGGGGTACATTGGATTTTGGGGGAAATTCGGAAAAGGCAGCTACCAACCGTGGACGATACGCATTCCATAGTTCAGATTGTAAAGCTTTTAATTCGGGGGAAGTTAGTTTTCCCAAGATTGCGACTTCGGAAACAGGACCGAGGGAAAAATCAATTGCTGATAGCCATTGTCCATAGAAGGTTGGATAGGCTAGAGCTTTATTGAAAATGTTTTTAAGCATCTTGTTTGCCATTTGCCGCCAATCTAGATTCCCGGCATAGGCTGAGATTTGGAGTAAAGCCATGGCAGCCAGGGAATTACCAGAAGGCGTAGCATTATCCTGGATATTTTTTGGTCGTAAAATTAGATCTTCGTGGTCATGGTGGGTGTCGTAAAAACCTGTGGTAGGGTGGCGGAAGTTTGCCACCATGTCTTCAGCTAGCGATTTAGCTTTGTTAAACCAACTCGAATCCAGATCTGACTGGTAGAGAGCAAGCAAGGCGAGGATTAGAGCGGCATAATCTTCCAGTAAAGCATTATGATTCGCTTGATTCTCTCTCCAGGAACGAAGAAGGCGACCATTTTGGAAGAGGTTTTCAAGTAAAAAACTAAGGTTCAGAGCAGCGTGTTGGGTATAGTCAGGTCTATTTAGGTAGCGACCTGCTTCAGCAAAGGCGATAGACATCAGTGCATTCCACGAAAGAAGCACTTTGTCATCGGTGGATGGGTGAACACGTTCCTGGCGGTAGTTATGCAACTGACGATGGCATTCAGCCAGTCTCCCAGGAACCGACTTGAGAGGAATATCAAATTGGTCAGAAATTTCTTGATCATTCATAATTCGTTGAAGAATGTTTGAGCCTTCAAAATTGCCTTCCGGAGTAATCCCATAAGCAGAAATGACCAAGTTGATAGAATCTCTGTCTGATAAGGCGATGCGAATCTCTTCCGGGGTCCAGGTGTAGTATTTCCCCTCTACACCCTCGGAGTCTGCGTCCAGGCTGCTGAAGAATCCCCCCAACGGATGAGTCATCTCTCGGATTACGAAATCAAGGGTCTCCTGGCAGGTACGCAGGTAACACTCTTTGGCTGTAATCAGGTAAGCATGCAGATAAACCAGGGCAAGTTGGGCATTGTCATAGAGCATTTTCTCAAAATGGGGAACCAACCAGCGATCATCAACGCTGTAACGGGCAAAACCACCTCCAACAACGTCATACACACCACCCTTTGCCATTGCCAGTAGGGCATGCTCAGCTATTTCCAGGGAAGTTTTGTCCTGGCGAGTGGCTTGTCGTAATAAGAATTCGATGGTCATGGCTTGAGAAAATTTTGGGGCTTTCCCCCAACCACCGAATTGCCAATCGTAGTCCTTCCGCAACCTCATTACAACCTGGCCAAGACTAGCCAACGAGAATGGATTGGCATCATCCCCTGACAAGGACGCTTGTTGGAGATGGTTTGTGATTTGACTGGCGGATTGAAGGATCGAATAACGATCTTCG
This sequence comes from uncultured Anaerolineales bacterium, assembly GCA_964613985.1. GTDB lineage: Bacteria > Chloroflexota > Anaerolineae > Anaerolineales > UBA11858 > CAZTJD01. The sequence goes on along the minus strand of CAZTJD010000007.1, from coordinate 47,219 downwards.
CGCCAGATTCGAGCTACACTGGTTAAGATCTCAGTAAAAGCTGGTAGCTGGTAGCGCCGTTGAGGGGGATAATAAGTCCCACCGTAGAAGGGCTGACCATCAGGGGTGAGGAAGACACTCATTGGCCAGCCGCCCTGACGAGTGAGTGCTACGACTGCTTGCATGTAAATCTGATCAATGTCAGGACGTTCCTCCCGATCCACCTTGATATTGATGAAATTTTTATTCATGATTGCTGCGATCTTTTCGTCTTCAAATGACTCGTGAGCCATGACATGACACCAATGACAGGCAGCATAGCCAACGCTGAGAAAGATCGGCTTGTCGTCCTGGTGCGCTTTTTTAAATGCTTCATCACCCCAGGGGTACCATTCGACTGGATTCTGGGCATGTTGGAGAAGGTATGGGGAGTTCTCGTTTATTAAATGGTTGGGCATCTTGACTCGGTTTGTCGGGGCAGGGAATGTCGAATCATTATACTCCTTGATTGAAGATTTCCTGCAAGATGAATGAACATCGCTATTGTGGAAACTATTTTCTGTTATATTGACCGCCCAAAAGTGGTAGCCATGGTGTATCCTTCGAGAAGCCATCAACTTCAGACAAGGAGTGACACCATGACCTACCAAGGCAATTTTACCTTATCATCCGAGTTGCTGGAAGAACTTTCTGCCAATGGCTTTGAACAGCTTACAGAATTGATCCGGATTGTAGTTAATGCAGCGATGCAAGCTGAAAGGCAACAGTATCTCGGAGCCGCACCTTATCAACGAACGTATGAGTGAAAAGATCAAGCCAACGATTTTCAAACAGTGGTTAACCCAGCGGTTTTTGATTTGGAACCTGGTGAACGGATCGGGATTTTACCATGTGCAGCATCAACGATTCTGTACTTGGATTCGTGCGTAGATATTAATTAAGCTTCCATTAGAACTATGAAAATGCCGGTTCGTAATAATCCCTGGTAGAATTATTAGTCAATATCAACTTTCCGAAACAGAATTACAGAATGAGGATGGTTCTTCAGACCAGAAATCCAGATTAATGCAATCCAAAATGTTCTGTTGATAGTTTGAGAGGTTTAAGATGACATATGGAACGAGTTTAAAGATTTTGCGAGTTGATTTAACCAACAGGTCTTGGGATGTAGAGCTACTCAGTGAAGAATTTTACCGGCATTATCCTGGGGGAAAAGCCCTGGCAGGTTATATTTTACTGAATGAAATGCCTGCAAATGTAAACCCACTATCGCCCGAAAATGTATTGGTAATTGCAAATGGCCTATTAACAGGTGCACCAGTTTCGACCGCAACGCGATATATTGTGTCAGCTCGTTCACCACTCACAGAAGCTTATGGCGAATCTGAAGCAGGAGGTTTTTGGGGACCGGAATTAAAAATGGCTGGGTATGAAGCCATCGTGATCAAAGGGAAGGCTCCGGAACCGGTATACTTATGGATTCAAAATGAACAAATAGAAATCCGATCCGCAAAGCACCTTTGGGGTCTGATGACGGCTGATGTCCAGGAGAAAATCCGTGAGGAGTTGGGGGATAATAAAATTCGGGTGTTGCAGATCGGTCCTGCTGGTGAGAAACGGGTCCGTTTTGCAGGGCTGACCAATGATTTACGCCATTTTAATGGTCGCAATGGAATGGGTGCTGTGATGGGCTCGAAAAACCTGCGGGCTGTGGCAGTACGAGGGGGGACGCGCTACCAGCAAATTGCTTATAATCCTGTGGATTTGATGTCTTTGGGTCGTATGTTAGCCAAACAGGTTCCTGAGAATCCTTTGAGTTGGAGTTTACAGGAAAAAGGAACGCCTGGACTTGTTGAACCACTCAATAATGCAGGTATCCTGCCAACCCACAATTTCCGCCAAGGAGCCTTTGAGTTGGTAGATAATATTAAATGGGAAGCTTATGAAAAAGAGCTTTTAACTGCACGACGTAGTTGTTATGCTTGCGCGGTTCGGTGTAAACGCGAAGTGGCAGTGAGAGGTGAACCATCTGAATATGGAGGACCGGAATATGAGACTGTAGCATCATTTGGGTCAAACTGTGGCGTCGGGGACCTGCAGGCTATTGCTATGGCAAATGAACTTTGTAATGCCTACATGTTGGACAGCATCTCGACGGGAATGGTCATCTCCTTTGCTATGGAGTGTTTCGAACATGGTCTACTCACCTTGGAGGATACGGATGGCTTAGACCTATGCTTTGGGAATGCGGAGGCGATGTTGACCATGATTCACCGGATCGCGAACCGGGAAGGCTTAGGTGATTTATTGGCTGAGGGGACTCTAAGAGCGGCGAAGAAAATTGGAGGAGATGCCCCTTATTTTGCTATTCAGGTTAAAGGACAGGAACTGCCCATGCACGATCCAAGGGGTAAGTATAATGTGGGCATGGGGTATGCCATTTCCGAAATTGGTGCCGATCACCTTTTAGTTCCTCATGATACGATGATGACGAACCCTGATTCCGGGCCATTTAAGAGTGCCCGGCTTTTTGGTATCACTGAAGCCCAACCAGCACGCAGTCTGAATGACGAGAAAATGCGGCAGTTTTTTATCCTGGAGAAGTGGGTCAGTATCGAGAAAGTGATTGGATATTGTTTCTTTGGTCCTGCCCCTCGATCCTTCATTCAACCGGAGGTTGTCCTGGACTCCGTTAATTTAGCGACAGGCTGGAACTTAACCCTTGATGACTTGTTGGAGATCGGGGAACGGGTAATTAATATGGCGCGGGTATTTAACGTGCGAGAAGGTTTCTCGCGCCAGGATGATGTACTGCCGGAACGGTTCTACCATGGATTGGAGAATGGAGCGCTGGCAGGGGAATCGATGCCCCGGGATGATTTTCAGGAAGCGCTTACTGTGCTTTATGGGCTAAAAGGATGGGATCCTGAAAACGGGACGCCATCTCGCCAGCGGTTAGAGTCTTTATCACTCGGTTGGACTGCGGACATGCTGAGCGAACAAGCAAGATGAGACTCTATCTCGGCGGGTACCTTAATTTCTACAACCGAACTCAGGGAAATTGGATTGAGGTGGCATTAAGACAACCAGCCCAATTAAAGGATATCATTCTCAACCAGGGAATTCCACTTGGTGAAGTCCAATTAGTGGTTGTAAATGGCAAATTATTCAACCTTGATACCGTCGTTTTGGATGGGGATGAAGTGCAGGTATTTTCAGCCGTAGGTGGTGGTTAATCACGAATAAAGAAAATTAGATTACAAAGGCGAACATGAATGGCCCATTACCAGTATGAATTAGAAGCAATCGCGCATTTTAATGGTTAAGTCAGGGTTCAGCTGAATGGGGGATTGAGATATTGAAAAGGAGCAGCTTTTCCTGGCTGCTCCTTTGTCCCTATTTTTCAAAGGATTTAAAATTCTTTGTATTTTGAATTTATCGCCTTGCAGATTGGGCAGCGGTCAGGCGCAGCACCAAAAACCGTGTGACCACAGACAGAACACACAAAGATTTTCTGAGGGGCAATATCGGAGCCTGTTTCAACAATCTCTTTTGCATCCCCGTACATTACCTCGTGGATTTTTTCAGCCTCCAACGCGTAAAAGATCGTGCGGAGGGCACCTTTCTCTTCCTGAAGTTTTGCAACCGCTTCAAAAGCGGGATACATTTCAGTATTTTCGTAATTTTCACCACGAATGGCTTCATCGAGATTAGAAGCCGTATCGCCGATACCGCCTAACTCCCTTAGGTGGTTGATCGCATGCACGCGTTCGGCATAAGCGATTGCAGTGAATAAACGGGCTACTTCTGGTAAACTTTCCCTTTGTGCTTTCTCCGCAAAGGCAGTGTATTTCATAAACGCCTGACACTCTCCGGTAAATGCCTCGTTCAGATTGGTTTCCGTTGATTTGCGCATTGGATTATTCTTCGCTTTCGTTACCCAGGACTTCTGCAGGCATCTGGCGAGAACGCAGTTCTCTATCTAGCATCAGTACTGCATGAGGATTATTTTTAACCATTTTAAGCATATCGAGAATGTCTCCAGCGTTTTTCTCTTCCTCAACCTGTTCATCGATGAACCATTGTAAGAGTGATTGACTGGGATAGTCCTTCTCCTCGATTGCCAGGGAGTAAAGATCGTTTATATGACCGGTGATTTTTTGTTCATGGGCCAAGGTTTGCTCAAAGACATCTATGGGGGTTTCGAATTCTGTTGGCGGTCCCTCGATAGGTTGTAATTTTACTATGCCACCTCGATCGTAGACAAAATCGAAGAATTTAAAAGCGTGGGCTTGCTCTTCGTGGAATTGAACGCGCATCCAATTGGCAAAGCCAGGAAGCGTATTGGCTTCGAAGTAGGCAGCCATCGAAAGGTAGATATATGCAGATGCTAACTCTCGTTGTATTTGATCGTTAATAGCAGTTTCAAGTTTTTTGTTTAACATGATTTCTCCTTTTTCGGTTTTGACTAATAAATTTATTTTCCAGACTGGCAGTCCTGGCAAAGACCATAAAATTCCAGTTGGGTTTTCACAATTTTGTATCCTTTTTCTTTGGTTATTTTTTCGGGTAGATTTTCCAAGAGTTTGTGTTCTAAATCGAATATCCTGCCGCATTGCGTACAGATGAAATGCGGATGAGGGGGATTATCTTGTATTTCATAACGCGCACTTTGACTCCTAAAATAAAGTTCGTTGATTTCCCCCATTTCTTTTAGTAAAGAAATCGTTTTATAGATTGTTGCAAGGCCGATCATGGGATATTGGAGATGGATTTCCTGGTAAATTTCCTCCGTGTTGAGATGTTCTCTGCTGTTGATCAGTGTTTGCAAAACAGCCATGCGTTGAGGCGTTAACCGTAGACCGTGTTTCCGTAGACGATTGACCAGATCGTCGATTTGTTCTCGTTTCGTAAGCATAAATTGCTTAATTCTAAATCAACTTGTTTAATGATAACAATTCTTTATTGATAATAATTATTGATAAAAGTTTAGCATTTATTTAAGACAGGGTCAATGAATGAAAGTGATTATGAGAAAGTATTAATCTGCTGACCTGACCATGGTGAATAATTGCTTTGCGCAGATTTGGAGTACAAAAAAGTGGTCTATCGGAAGAGAAGGGAATATTCATCAAGATTACGAAAAAAAACACTAAATTGATGATTTGTAGCCTTGATCCCCCACAGTTTTTGGTGTTTTTTCTCACTTTTGAAATTTCTGACATTTTTCCGGTAGGTTCATATGGCTGTTTTGTCAATCGAAAAACCAACCATTTTCAGATCAAAACAGCAAATTATTGTAATGATGTTTCGTACTTTCTACTCCAAAGCATGACCATGCTATAATTTAGGGAACCGTAAGGAGTAGTCCATGGCATTACGAACAAACGAAGAGTGGCTGGGCGATCTTCAAGGTCCAAACCGGAATCGAGCCATTGAGGATTTAAGAGATATTTTAATTAAGGGTTTAACATATTCTCTTTCCAGCCAGATAAATAATGATTTGGATGCATATATTCAGGATTTCGTTCAGGACGCGCTCATAAGGATATTAGACAATTTGGATACTTTCCGTGGTGAGAGTATGTTCACCACCTGGGCGCAGAAGATTGCTGTAAGAGTTGCTTTCACTGAATTCCGTCGTAAACGTTGGGAGAACATCTCTATAGAAGACTTAATCCCAGACGATGGTGGTGATTTTGTCCCATCCTTTCTTGCCGATCCCAATCCGGATCCAGAGATACAAGCCGCTCAAGTTATACTTACGGAAATGATCAGTACAATATTGAACGAAGAATTAACTGAACGACAGCGTACTGCCTTGGTGGCAATCATGGCTGGAGGGATGCCTTTGGAGGAGGTTGCTCGGAAAATGGATACCAATCGTAATGCTCTTTATAAGCTCGTTCATGATGCTCGAAAGCAAATGCGCAAACGATTGCTGGCAAGAGGAATAACACCTCAAGAAGTGCTGGCGGTTTTTGAAGATTCGTAAGATTGTCTTAGGGGATTACATCAGTATTGCAGGAGAGAGAGCAGAAATGGAATTGACGAAAGAAGTGATAAGGAAAATGATGCGGTCTTTACAATTGACCTATCAACATGAGCTTAACTGTGGGGAGTGTTTTGAAGAAATGGACCGCTTTGCTGAACTTGAATTAATGGGTATGAATGCAGCAGAAGCCTTGCCTCTCGTAAAACAACATTTAGACCGATGTAGCGGTTGCAAAGAAGAATATCTGGCTTTACTGGATGCACTTCATGCGATGGTTGGATAAAAAATCCCGAGTATCTTAATTCCTTTTTATTAATGTTCATTAACCATTCGGCATGATTTTTTAATTCGGATCAATGAGATTATAAAATTGAGGTAAATGGCCAATTCCATAACTGAGCTGTAGGAAGTTAATCATTTGTTGGTGAAGTACTTGTTTAATGAACCGATGCAAATTGTGGGGGATTCTGGTAAAAACCTTTCCCTTTTGGCTCGAGGATTGTAATTTTATGAGGGAAATGTGTCTCCAAGTTAATCTAAAGAGGCTGGGACGCTAGCACAGAGCACCACCCAGAATGGCAGCTAGCAGAATTAAATAGCAAATTTACGGAAAGGAAGTAGACCTGTCTTGAGTATTGATTTTCTATCTGAATAGGTTGGAAACACTGGGGAGATTGGTAAACCTTGTATCCATAACTTTTAGACAATGCCCCGGCACCGCTTAAGGACAGGATTTATAATGAAGAAGTTAAATTTATCTGAAACTTGTACCTAGCATTATGAATAGGGATGCTATTGAAAACTTTGATAAGTCTGGAGATACGAAGGATTTTTGAAGCAAGACAACTTTTTATTTGGTTGCAAATTTCTTGGTATTCGTTTTAATAATTCCACACTTATAAATTAATGAGTTCACGGTATTATTATTTTTGATGATAATGAAGAAAGGTAAAATAACTTAGTACGTTGGGAAGAACCAATAAGGTAATCAGGTGCAAGTAAGGAGGAAAGGATAGGACATGGATATCATTTTAGCCCTTGGAGGTGGTGGATCAAAAGGCAATGCTCATATTGGTGTATTACGAGTCCTGGAAAGGGAGGGATATCGCATCCGAGCTATTGCTGGTACCAGCGCGGGAGGAATGGCTGCCTCTGCCTATGCAGCTGGATACAGTCCTGATGAGCTTGAGGAGGTCATGTGTAAAGTCGATCAGCGCAGTCTGTTTGGTTTCCATTTTGGAGATGAGCCTTCTCTTTTTGGCGTTGTTGGTATTGCCCAAGTAATGAAAGAACTGCTTGGAGAGCGAACATTTCTTGAACTTAAAATCCCTTGTGCCTTAGTCGCTGTTGACCTTAAATCAGGAAATAAGGTGGTTTTACGGGAAGGGCGCGTGATAGATGCGGTGATGGCAACGATTGCCATCCCCGGTATTTTTCCTCCGAAAAAGTGGGAAGAGTATCTGCTGGTTGATGGGGGGGTCTTGGACCCAGTTCCTGTTTCAGTTGCTCGCGAGATCAGCCCGGTTGCCAACCTGCCAGTTATTGCTGTTACTTTGACATCTGCACCGACTCACCATGGCCTTTTACCGCCATTAGGGCCAAAAGCTGTCGAACCAATCCTAACTCGTATTTCTCGTCTGCGTGTTTCTAAGGCTTTTGAAATATTCCTGCACTCCATTGATATTGGGATAAGCTCGATAACGGAAATGCGACTTCAGTTGGATGCGCCAGATGTACTTATCCAACCCAAGGTTTATAACATTGGCTATCTCGACCAGGTAGATATCCGTGAGGTAGTAAAGTTGGGTGAGATTGCAACAGAGAACTTGCTTCCTGAGCTGCGACGAGCGGTTGGACTACCCAGCCGTGTTCGACGGTGGTTTAAAAGATGATTTTTAATTTTAATGGAGGGTAATAAGGAACCTTTCGATCAACCAATACTCATGGATATCAACAGCCTGGGATCGAGGATATTAGGAATCGTGCCGTTTCTGCCCAAGTGGTGTTATATTTCCAAGATGTGGATGGACTATATCTGATCTATGATTACTCTTTTGGGATGATTCGTGTGATTGTTTTTACAACAAACTTTAAGGGTTAATCCTGGGAATTTCCCATGAAGCAATGGATTTAATGCTCTTGATTTCTAAAATGTGATCGAAAAAACGCATTAATTAGGAGAATGATGTGAAAGAAAGAGTCGTTGTTACAGGTTTGGGATGTGTCAGCCCCGTGGGGAATGATGTAGAGACATCTTGGAATAATATAATCGCTGGAAAATCAGGAATTTCCACTATTTCCGCATTTGATACCACGGAATTCAAGACAAAAATTGCGGGTGAGATCAAAGGCTTTGATGGTGTGAAATTGTTTGGAAGGAAAGACGCACGTCGTATGGATTTATGCGGACAATATTCCCTCGCAGCAACAGATGAGGCGCTTAAACAGGCAGGTCTTAAACTTACTGATGAGAATCGAGACCGTATCGGGGTTTTAGTTGGTACTGGAATAGGTGGGGTAGGGACACTTTTTAAAAATACAGCAGCTTTTTTAGAGCAAGGACCTAATAAGGTAAGTCCTTTCATGGTTCCGATGATGTTGCCAGATACTTCTGCGGGATTAATCGCCATTACTTATGGTTTGCGGGGGCCAAATATGGCTGTTGTGACCGCTTGCGCTTCTGGTACGAATTCCATTGGGGAAGCAGCGGAAATGATTCGGCGTGGTCAGGTGGATGTAATCATTGCAGGCAGCGTCGAGGCACCGATAATCCCCGTTGCTTTTGCTGGGATGAGTGTAATGGGTGCACTCTCAACTCGCAATGATGAACCTGATCGAGCTTCACGCCCATTTGATGCCCATCGTGATGGTTTTGTGATGGCTGAAGGGACTGGGATAATGGTATTAGAGGCTTTAGATCATGCCAAAGCTCGGCAAGCAACAATTTTGGCTGAAGTTAGCGGATATGGGACAACCAATGATGCATATCATATCTCAGCGCCGCTCGAAGATGGAGGTGGAGCTGCTTTATGTATGGAAAAAGCATTAGTAGACGCGGGTTTAAAAACTTCAGAGATCGGTTACATAAATGCTCATGGAACGAGCACTGTTCTAAATGACAGGAGCGAGACGGTTGCTATAAAATCCATTTTTAGAGAACTGGCATACTCGGTGCCAACATCATCCATAAAATCAATGACAGGACATTTACTGGGTGGAGCAGGTTCTTTAGAGGCTGTTATTTCCGTCATGGTTTTACTGGATGGTATCCTGCCGCCGACCATTAATTATGAGACCCTTGACCCAGAATGTGACTTGGACTACATACCGAATGAAGCTCGAAAATCCCAGGTAGACCATGTTATGTCCAATTCTTTCGGATTTGGTGGTCATAATGCGACAATCATTTTAAGCAGATACGCGGAGAATTAAAGGTGGTTCTTCAGGCACATATAACTGGTTGGGGTACGGCTGTTCCTGAACGAGTTATAACGAACAGTGACCTTGTAAAAATGGTGGATACCACTGAGGATTGGATCCTTAGCCGAACCGGGATTAAGGAACGTAGGATAGCATCAGAAGAAGAAAGCACCGCCACCCTGGGTGCGGATGCGGCTTTACGGGCATTGGAAATCGCAAATCTCAATCCAGCAAATGTTGACTTGATCATTGTTGCAACATCTTCTCCAGATTTTATTTTTCCCGCAACAGCCTCGCTCGTTCAAGACCGAATCGGTGCCTTGAACGCTGGTGCATTTGATTTGTCCGCGGCTTGTACTGGGTTCATCATTGCCGTCAATATAGCAGCACAGGCGATACGTACTGGTTCGATTCAAAATGCAATTGTGATTGGGTCGGAGACATTGTCACGGATCACAAACTGGAAAGATCGGTCAACATGTATTTTGTTTGGCGATGGGGCTGGGGCTTTTATACTACAAGCCAGTGAGCAACCAGGTGGAGTGCTTTCCGCAGTTATGCGATCAGATGGCTCGGGTAGCGACTTATTAACATTGCCTGGTGGAGGTAGTAAGTTACCCGCATCACAGGAAACTATTGCAAGGGGTGATCATTTCATTCACATGAAAGGTAGAGAAGTCTTCCGTTTTGCAACTCGAGTGATGGTCCAGGCGACAAAAGACGTCATTGCTGGTGCTGGTCTTGAGCTGGATGAAATCAGTTTGATTATCCCTCACCAAGCAAACCGGAGAATTATTGAAACCGCTGCCAAAGGATTAAAAATTTCAATAGATCGGTTTGTAATTAACCTGGATCGCTTTGGAAATACCTCAACCGCTTCTATTCCCCTGGCAACCGTCGATGCTATCGAAGGTAGGAGGTTAAAACCGGGGGATAAAGTTGTCTTTGTCGGGTTTGGGAGTGGCCTTACCTGGGGTGCAGTTGCTGTTCAATGGACAGGCCCATTGCCAGCAGACAAAATACAGAAAACAGTCTGGCCTTATCGTTTCCAGGGTTTATATGCCTTGTATTTACGTATTCGATCCGAAGCTTTGCGGATTATTCGTCGTATCGAAGGTTGGATTTGGGGTGGAAAGTAATTTTTGATTTATAACCTTTAGGATAAATCATTTTGAAGGGTATAATATGGCTACTATTCTAAATCAGATCCAAAATCCACGATTCAAATTCAAGTGATGGAGGTTAACAATGGCTGAGCTTACTCGCTGGCAAATCGTAGATTTATTAAACCGACCTGGTAAATTATGGCTTGTTGGGTTGGATCTCAGTGGACTAAATTTATCAAGAGCTAACTTAGCAGGTGCTGATATGGAAGGGGTGAATCTGACAGGCACAAATTTAACACGGGCAATTTTAGATGATGCCAACCTTGAAGGGGCTGTGATGAACAAGGTAGAATTAGGTGGAGCAAGTTTAACTAGAGCAAACCTGATGGGTGCCAAGTTAATACGTGCAAGCTTGATCGGGGCCAAGTTAGAAGGTGCCAATTTGTTCCGGGCTGATTTGTCTGATGCGAATCTAACTTCTGCTAATCTATATAATGCAAATTTGCGGCAAGCAAACTTGCACACAACAAACCTCGCTGATGCAAATTTACGTGCTGCGATTATGCCAGACGGTAATATTGGCTTATCCACGGTGTCACAACATTCAACATCACACCCTAAATCCCCATAGCTCACGAAGATCGGCAAAGATTTAATACTTTCATGATCGTTTTTTATTATGTTAACCAGAAATAAGAAATTACCGGAAGAATTAAGTGTTGAAGAATTACGTCGTCTTTTGGTAGAGAAACGGCGTTCCAGCCGGCAAGGTCGGCTTGAACATTATCGGAAAACAGGACGTATTGTCACTTTGGCAACGGATATAGAATCTGGGTCTTTGGATTTCATGCGTTCGAATTCATTATCTGAATATAATGGAGACATAGAAAATCCACCAAGCAGGAAAGGGCGTCGAGTTTTAGATGGATTTCTTCTCGTTGTTGAATTGACAGCTGTACTAGGATTGATCTTTGTGTTGTTCAATGGACTTGATGTAATTCGCCAGTTGAATCAAGAGATGGCTCAAGCCTTGGAACAACCGACTCTCACACCGACGCCAATAATCCAGGCTGTTGTTTTACCTTCAGGTCATACGCCCCCAAATCTTGATGGTGTTGCCCGTCCCAATGATTCTGAGATCCCAGAACATTTGAAACCACTTGTTCAATCCTTGGCGAATATTCCCATCCCTACCCCAGGCCCTGCACAGGCAAACCGAATTCAAATCCCTGCGATCGGAATAGATGCACCTGTAGTTCAAGGGGATGGATGGGAGCAGCTTAAGAAAGGTGTCGGACAGAACATTGGCACAGCAAATCCAGGAGAGAAGGGAAATATTGTTCTTTCTGCTCACAACGATATATTTGGAGAGATTTTTCGATATTTAGATCAATTACAACCAGGTGATGAAATCGTTTTATTTACAAACCGGCAGGTTTATGTTTATGTTGTAACCCGTACCAGGATTCTTGAACCTACGGATATCAGTGTTATGGAGTCTACTTCCGATTCATCAATTACTTTGATCTCCTGTTATCCTTATCTTATCGATGACCAGAGAATTGTCGTTCAAGGACGTCTTAAAACTCCAGGTGGATAGACACGATTTTCTCTTATAAATGGAAACCATTTTTCTAGGAGGTTTTATGGTTTCATGAGATGTCAAGCAGTCATGATTAAGAAAACCTTTAATGAATTTGGAATGATTGATATTCCTTAGCGATATCCTTGTAACAATTCTGGTTGAATGACCGTGATCATTTCATTGTCATGATACCGTACTTTATGATGCAAGACGAGATATGAACTCTGATTCTATAAATAAGTCACCCACATGGGGAACTAATATAAAATTGATCGTGGGATTGACTCTTGTGGCGATCGTTGCTGGAATTATTATCCGATTCAGAACTTTCATATCCCCTCTAATCCTTACTTTTATTCTAATCTATTTATTGCATCCCCTTGTTGATCGATTGAGTAGGGTCACGGGACTCTCCTGGCGATGGTCGGTTAACATCATTTTTATTATTTTGGTGGTATTTTCTTTGTCTGTGATGACTTTGACTGGTGTAGCTGTTGTTCAGCAGTTCCAAAGCCTGATCGATGTTATCGAGCGTTTTATTAATGAATTACCGGAAATGGTGTCAACGTTTTCAACCCGGATCTTTATGATCGGCCCATTTCGAATTGATATGTCTCAGTATTTGGATACCTCAAATATTGAATCTTCCTTACAGAAATTGTTGGGCTTTGTTCAGCCAGTTCTTGGCCGAGCAGGTGGTCTTTTTGGATCGATTGCATCCGGTACAGCTACAACCATTGGTTGGGGATTCCTCATTCTCATTCTTTCTTATTTTATCTTAGCGGACATCAGACGAGTGCCAGACCAAATTGTGCAGATTGAGCTGCCAGGATATGACTCTGATATCAGACGCATCCTGCGTGAATTAAGTCGAATCTGGAACGCGTTTCTACGCGGTCAGATGATTATGTTCACCCTTTCAGTTGTAATTTACACCATTTTATTTACGATTCTAGGTGTGCGCTATGTCTTTGCCCTGGCCTTGTTATCAGGTTTAGCTCGTTTTGTCCCTTATGTTGGTCAATGGATCAACTGGGTAGTTTTGCTGCTTGTATTGGTATTCCAGAAATCTAATTATTTTGGTTTAAACACAGTGAATTATCTTATACTGGTTGTATCAATTGTTTTCGTAATGGATCAGATTCTCGATAGTATTATCTCTCCGCGAATCATGGGACGGAGCATAGGGGTTCATCCAGCGGCCGTTTTACTGGCTGCTTTAATCGGATTCAGTATGTTAGGTATTGTGGGTGTTTTTATTGCAGCTCCAGGACTGGCAAGTATTACGATGCTAGGTAGATACATTATTCGCAAAATGGTAGATCTTGATCCCTGGCCTGCAGAAGATGATATTGAGGCAGATGTTGGTTATCTGGGGTCAAAGTTAAAAGATCGGATTCTATCTGGGATTATGAAATTAAGAAAATGGATGAAAGAGAAGAAATAAAAAGGAAATGGGGATAACCTCGGGAAAATTCCCAGATATTTTTCACTTGTAGAAAACCTAATAACAATATGCTAGTCAAGGAATAAAAAAACCATCCGCATAAAATGGGTTTATTTCGGATGGTTCTTGATATTGCACCTAAACGAAAAAAGTTCTGATCTTATCGAGGCTTTTGACCGTAAAGACGCTCTTTAATTTCGATAATTTCACGCCGGATTTTATCATCACGTTCAAGGAGGTCAGCAATTTTGTCACATCCATACATCACAGTAGTATGGTCCCTGCCTCCTAGTGTTTCACCAATTTTTGGTAAAGAAATGTTTGCCTCCTCCCTTAGCAGGTACATGGCAATCTGACGCGGAAATGCAACCTGGCGAGATCGATCACGTCCTAACATCCTTTCTTTTGACAGTCCGTAGGCATCGGCAACTGTGTTAATTATTTGTTCAGGTTCAACCTCAGTCCGATGGGGGAGCATGTCTGCCAGTGCTACACTGGCGACCTCTGTTGTCAGATCCATTCCTCGGAGGTCGGAATAAGCGACAATGCGAATCAAAGCTCCTTCCAATTCGCGAATGTTGGATTGGAATTTTCTAGCGATTATCTCGATAATTTCATCGGGTATGTTGTAATTCGTTCGTTCCGCTTTTGACCGTAAAATGGCGATTCTTGTTTCAAAATCTGGAGGTTGAATATCAGCAGCTAATCCCCATTCAAATCGGGAACGCAGACGTTCCTCGAGTGTGACCATCGCTTTTGGCGGTCGGTCCGAAGTCATTACTATCTGCTTATCTTGACCATGGAGGGTGTTAAATGTGTGGAAAAATTCTTCCTGGGTTGATTCTTTTCCGGCAATAAATTGGATATCATCAATGAGGAGAACATCTATGCAGCGGTATTTTTCCCTGAAGGCCTGGGTAGTATGAGTCCGGATTGCATTGATAAGGTCATTGGTGAACTCTTCAGAAGAAACGTAGAGAATGGATAATCCAGATTGAGCGCAGCAGTTTCCAATTGCATGGAGGAGATGGGTCTTTCCCAAGCCGACCCCGCCATAGAGGAAAAGTGGGTTGTAAGACTGGAAAGGGTTTTCAGCTACTGCTAAGGATGCGGCATGGGCTAACCGGTTGCTTGGACCAACAACAAAATTGTTAAATGTGTATTTCCCGTTGAGTGAAGGCGGGTAATATTCAAGAGTTGACTCTGTTATTTCTTGAATTCTTTCAGGGTTTTCTATTTTTTGTTCTACATCTTGCCAGACGACGAATCGGACATCCACAGAACGGTTCATTATCCCTGTCAGGTGCCTCTTTATCGTGCTGGATAAGCGACTCTCCAGCCAATCACGAGCATATGCATTATGAACACCAATGGTAAAAAAACCATCTTCATAAGAAAGTAGTTCGGTATCTTTTACCCAAGTGTCGAAAGCGGCTTTCGGCATTTCCATTTGTAATTGCCCTTGGGCAGCACGCCAAGCTCGAGCAGCTTTCATGTCATGTCTCCTCAACGATAATATTCTTCAAGCCAACTAATCTACGAATAAGAAATGCGAAACGAACAACTCACCAATTAAGTAGGATGAGATGACCTAATCTAATGATGCAGTTTGATTAGAGCCCGATAAGTAAATTATTTAAGGGTGACCCCTATTTATTTTGTCTCTTGAAGCGAAGATATTTTAACTTAAAAACATTAAGTTATACAAGCGTTTTACCCTACGGTACTCTAAAAAATATCGACTTTTTAAGAATCCTAATCTTAAAGAAAACCTTCGTTTTTCCAGTAATTTTCGAGTTAAATAAATTTCTATAGATACCCAGACATAGGGGGATAAATAAGTTGTAAGCCCCCACATATAGGGATTGTTGGTTGTATTTAGGATCACAAACCCAGGGGTGGGGGTATTGATCTTAAAAAATTATCCGCTTATTCTCTGTGTGTTTTGGAGACTGAGATTCAGTTTTCTGAATCAGTTTTTTCCGACATATACTATATCAAGGAGATATCTGTTTTTCGCGGAAAATTATCACCTTTCTGGGTGAGTGGAATCCTTGAATATTCGCTGATATGTTGAGTTCGAGGAAGTCTTGCAACAATACAGGGCTGGGAACTTCTCAAGTAAACGTATTTTCCCATTAATTTGATAATGACGACCAAAAAAGAAACCGGTTGATATTATCGTGCTAGATTTCCTACTCACTGTTTGTGTTATCAATATCATTTGACTGGGAATTCATAACCCCATTAGTTTTGTGCCGGATTGAAACAATTTTGTTTAATGAATTTTACTTAGATAAGTATTTTAAATACTGGGGTATCAGTTAAAATCTGCCGCTTCCACTTTTGAAGTGTGATTGACTGCCACTTGTTAGGATATTTCCACTCATCGCTGAAAACGATGAATAATAAAATTTGGTGGTGTTTCAGGAAGATGGGGAGTTGTCTATACCGGTAATCCTCCAGTTCATTTTCTTTCTGGTAACCTTTAATAAAGTTTTGTATAAAGGTGGTGAGAAAATCGTCTTTTGAGTGCTCTTTTCCAGGATTCCCGATCCAATTCGCAAAAAAGAGAGCAATTGCAATATTCTTCATGAAGAAATGGAAAGCACAGACATCAAAATCGATGATAGAAATTTTCCCATCTTTTGCGACCAGGAAATTCCACGGGTGGAGATCGTTATGAATGAGACCAAAGCAATCCCTGTTTATCGGGAGTTCCTCGATTTTCTGTTTTTGATCAATCCATTTCTCCCGGATTTCATCCAGCTGGCATCAATTCTTAAAGTGTTCGTACTCCCCTTTCCAGTCCGTTATGGGTGAAGCCAGATTACTATGGTCAAGATGTTACTAAATCTCGGGATATTTGATCACGATAATAACCGAGTCCATTTTATTTCCAGACATTTCCGGAAGAAAAAAACCGAAATATATGAGAATAGGAGGATTATTTTCCAAGCCTATGTTAGAATCTGGAGGAAACAAAAACAAATAATTCTATAAGCCGATTTTGTTTTGTGAGGTTAATTTTTCCGTACATAATTTATAATCGATGACCATGTCTTCCCCATCCATTAAAAAATATCTTCCAGCAGCTTTTCTGTTAAGCGTTACAGGTCTGTTTGGCCTGGCGTATCTTATCCTATATACCTTGCCAACCCCTGGACCTCGTTGGTTGTTTTTCTTTTTCTGTGTCTTAGCAGCTACTGGATTATTTCTACCACTGACAGCTTTTCTAAACATACGTTTTCCTACCAATCCACCAGCGCAAAGGGTCGTGGTTGTCCGTGAAGCTTCCTTGGTGGGGATTTATTTTGCGACCCTTTCCTGGCTGCAATTAGGTCGTGTCTTGACCCTAGGCTTGGGGTTATTATTGGCAGCTGGCTTGATCTTGGTGGAATTACTTATCCGTCTGCGAGAAAGAAGCCGTTGGGAACCGTGAGGTGCAGTGTCTGAATTAAGAAATCTACCATCCGTCGATAAATTATTGAATACCCAGGAGGGGCGAGAATTTATTGATCAATACGGACACGAATTAACAACAGATGCTTTTCGTACAGCACTAGATGGAGTAAGGTCAACTTTTCGTGATAGGAAATATTTGCCGGAGGTAGGTGAAATCCTCGAATTTGTAGGTAATATACTAAATGATTGGGCTTCCTCGACGATAAAAACCGTAATCAATGCCACCGGGGTAATTATCCACACAAACCTGGGACGTGCCCCTCTCAGCAACGCAACGATCCAGGCAATAGCTGAAGTGGCGAAAGGGTATTCTAACCTGGAATATGATCTTGAACAGGGCAAAAGGGGCAGCAGGCTAGTCCATGCAGAAAGATTTTTAACGAAATTAACTGGTGCTGAGGCTGCCCTCGTGGTGAACAATAATGCCTCTGCAGTATTACTTTGCTTGACTGCCCTGGCCAAGCGAAGGCGGGTGTTGATATCCAGGACCCAGCTGGTTGAAATTGGTGGTGGATTTCGGATACCGGATGTAATGGTTCAATCTGGTGCCAAGTTAGTTGAAATTGGGACGACCAACCGAGTCCATCTGCGAGATTATCAGCAGGCAATTGACCAGCAACCGATCAAGTTGGTCATGCGGGTTCACCGTTCAAACTTTGCCATCGTTGGTTTTCATACAGAACCCTCCCTTGAAGAAGTAGCTCAAGTCAGTCATGCTGCCGATATCCCCCTGATTGAAGACCTTGGATCGGGTACCCTGATCGACACAACTCCTTTTGGCCTTGATCATGAACCCACTGTCCAAGAGACGTTAGTAGGAGGGGCTGATCTTGTGACTTTCTCTGGTGATAAGCTATTAGGCGGTCCTCAAGCAGGAATCGTCGTCGGGCGTGGAGATTTAATCGACAGATTGAAAAAACATCCCTTGGCAAGAGCGATCCGCGCAGATAAGTTGGCTTTATCAGGGTTGTCAGCAACATTGACACACTATCTAAAAGGAGAGGTTTTCGAAGAAATTCCTATATGGCAGATGATCACTGCACAGGAGGAAACACTTCGAAATAGGGCTTTATCTTGGTCAGAAAAGATTGGATTTGGGGAGGTAATCGTAGGAGAATCGACTATTGGAGGCGGTTCCCTCCCCGGGCAGACCTTGAGTACTGCGCTACTTGCTCTGCGAGTCCAGAATCCAACAAGAATGCTGGCAGTTTTTAGAGAACAGAATCCACCAATTATCGCTAGGATCCAGGACGATCTGGTTGTCCTGGATCCTCGTACAGTACGATCCCATCAAGATACTTTGTTGATTGAAGTCTTGAGGAAATTGGTACCCAGTTCCTAGACTAATGAAGATTGGTTGGCTAGTAATTTTTGTCAACTTATCTATAAAGATTGAACATAAAAATACTGATGAATGCAAAGTATTGTGATATATCATATATGCTTATTATATTTCTGACATGGCGATGTAAATAAGAAACAAGTTTACTTTGATGAGGCGCAATATGGAATTAAGTAAAGATGTTATGCGGGTTTTAAAGGAAACAAGCCGAACGTTCTACATACCTGTGACTCGTCTGCCTGGGATATTAAAAGAAACAATTGCAGCAGCATATTTGTGTATGCGAGCGATTGATGAGATTGAGGATCACCAGGAACTTGGGAGTTCAGATAAAGCAATGCTTCTTCGACAGGTCGGCTTAATCATGCAAAGTCAGACGACCATTAATAATCGAGTATTATTTGAATTAGAAGCAGCCTTCAAACCTTTTGGAAATATACTGCCAGAGGTTACCTTGAGGATTGGCGAATGGGCTTATTATGCTCCTCAAATTATCTCCCCCAGGATATGGGATGCAACCGCAGCGATGGCTGACCGAATGGCGCAGTGGGTTGAACGAAACTGGGAAATGCGCACAGAGATGGACTTGGATGCTTATACCTATAGCGTAGCAGGTGCAGTCGGACTTTTACTTTGTGATATTTGGGCCTGGTTTGATGGCACCCAGATTGATCGAAACGCGGCCATCCACTTTGGTCGCGGACTGCAGGCAGTAAATATATTACGAAACAGAAGAGACGACCTGTCGCGAAAAGTGGATTATTATCCTCAAGGTTGGACTAGGAAACAGATGTTTGTTTATGCCAGGAGAAACCTGGCATATGCTCGAGAAGGGGTTCAGGATATGTCCAGAGATGCCTTCAAGTACCTGGTAGAAATACCGCTTTTGTTGGCTGAGGCGACATTAGATGTATTAGAGAATGGACAGGAAAAACTTACCCGAATGCAGGTGCTAAAGATCGTGCAGCAAGTAAGATGATATCTTCGTAATCATTGAAAAATGGCGAATAGTGCAAATAACTCGCCCAGTTTCTGAATAAAATCAAGAGGTGAAATATTATGAAATCTGATCTGATTTCCTTAATGGAGGTGAAAGGCTACGAAGCCATCCTGGTTACCGGATCGGGGCAGCACAACCCGGCAATGGTGTACATGACTGGAGGCGGCCATATGACCAGTGCAGATCTAATTTTTACCAGAGAGGGTGACCCCGTGCTCTTCCATAATCCCATGGAACGAGATGAGGCTGCAGCAACAGGGTTAAAGACGAAAAACCTGGTTGAATATAACTGGAAGGAATTGATGAAAGAAGCCGAAGATGATCTCATCAAAGCACAGGCACTCCGCTATCGTCAAATGTTTCTTGATTGTGGCATTGAAATGGGGAAGGTGGCAGTATACGGTTTGGGAGAGATCGGGACGAGTTTCGCCGTGTTTTCTATCCTAGAAGAGATTATGCCGGGAATTCATATCATTGGTGAATCTGCGAGAAGTTCCCTAATGCTTAAGGCGATGGCAACAAAAGATACTGATGAAATTGAACGCATAAGAGAAATGGGGAAAATAACTACCTCCGTGGTTGGTAAGGTGGCGGATTACTTGGTCTCGCATAAGGTGAAAGATGAGATCTTAATGAAGAAGGATGGACAACCACTGACCATTGGTGATGTAAAACGAAAGATCAATTTGTGGTTAGCCGAAAGAAGCGTGGAAAATCCTCACGGGACAATCTTTGCCATTGGTCATGACTCAGGAGTGCCACACAGCACTGGCAAATCACAGGATTATATTGTTTTAGGGAAGACGATCGTTTTTGACATCTTCCCCTGTGAAGCCGGTGGTGGGTATCATTACGATTTCACTCGAACCTGGTGTCTGGGGTATGCCCTGGAAGAGGTTCAGGCTCTGTACGAGGATGTTTTGTCGGTCTACCAGGCTATAAAAGGCGAATTGAAAGTAGGCGAACCATTTGCGAATTATCAGGAAAGGACCTGCGAGTTGTTCGAAGCTCAAGGACATCTAACCATAAAAAGTGATCAATCCATTCAAGAAGGATATGTACATAGTTTGGGTCATGGAGTAGGTTTGCATATTCATGAAGCCCCCTGGTCAGGCAGTGGCGCCACGGAGAAAGACACATTGGTGCCAGGATCAGTGATGACCATTGAACCAGGATTGTATTACCCATCGAAAGGAATGGGTTGCAGGTTGGAAGATACGGTGACTGTAACAGCAGATGGTACTTTTGAAATACTTGCTGAATATCCCCTGGATTTAATTTTACCTATTAATTCGGAGTAAGTTGGAATATTGTTATGGATACAGTACGGATTATGGGAATTGAAACTTCCTGTGATGAAACAGCAGCAGCAATTGTTGAAAATGGGCGCGGCATCCTTTCCAGCTTGGTCGCCACCCAGGTGAATCTTCACGCCCAATTTGGGGGGATTTTTCCAGAAGTGGCTTCCCGGCAGCATGTCCTGACCATCTATCCCATTGTAAATCAGGCACTTAAGGAAGCCCATTTAGATCTTATGGATGTAGATGCAATCGCAGTAACCCGAGGACCAGGATTGCCAGGATCGCTGGTTGTGGGGGTTAACCTGGCAAAGGGTTTAGCCCTGGGCAGCGGACTCCCGCTGCTTGGAATCAATCATCTGGAAGCTCATCTATATTCTGCCTGGTTATATCAAAAGGATGATGACAATGCTATCCCATTAGAACCTAAGTTCCCCCTTTTGGCTTTGATTGTTTCAGGTGGGCACACAGAACTTGTGCTTATGCTGGACCACCTAAGCTATAAGCGACTGGGTGGTACACTCGATGATGCTGCTGGAGAGGCTTTCGACAAGGTGGCAAGATTGTTGGGATTACCGTATCCGGGGGGCCCCGCGATCCAAAAGATATCGAAGGAAGGCGATCCAACGAGAATCACCTTTCCAAGAGCGTGGCTGGAAGGCACCTGGGATTTTTCTTTCAGTGGTTTGAAGACAGCAGTGCTTAGGAAAGTACATGAATATGAATCTGGGGGGAGGCAAGTCCCGGTTGCTGATGTTGCAGCAAGTTTCCAGGAAGCTGTTGTTGATGTGCTAGTAACGAAAACACTGCGTGCTGCTGAGGATTATAAGGCAAAAGAAATCCTGGTTGCCGGGGGTGTATCTGCAAACCAGGCTTTACGAGAATCATTCTTAAAAGAGGCACCGCTTAAGGTACATATTCCTTCTCTTGAATTGTGCACAGATAACGCAGCGATGATTGCTGGTGTAGCTTGTTATCGATATCAGGCTGGACAGAGAGATGACTTGAACATGGATGTGTTACCCAATTGGCCCCTTTCGGAAGTTGGTGAAGCGTTTGTTGTAAAAAAGAGCGAATAATGAAGATCGTTTTGAAAAATACGCTTCAAGAAATAGAAGAGATTTGTGGGGAAAAATGGCGATGGTGCCAGCAACAATAGTCTCAGCTGCTTATATCGCATTCCAAATGATGGCTGACATTGCCAGCCTACGGATTATTTTAGTGGCTGGTTTTTCGATGGATGCCGGTACATTTGTATACCCATTTACATTTACTTTAAGGGACCTGGTACACAAGACCGCAGGGATCAATGCGGCACGAGCATTGATCATTACCGCTGCAGTGGTTAACCTGGTAATGGCGGGATTGTTTTGGTTGACATCGATATTACCAGCGGATATGTCGGTTGGTCCGCAGGAAGCCTTTGGGATGGTACTTTCACCCATTTGGCGGATTGTAATAGCTTCGATTATTGCAGAGGTTATAGCGGAGATGATTGACACGGAGGGATATAAACTCTGGGTTGATAGAGTGACTCGCAAATATCAGTGGGCACGAGTATTGGTGTCTAACAGCGTTAGTATCCCTGTTGATAGCCTGATTTTTGTTTGGATCGCTTTTGGTGGGACAATGCCTGGGGCAGTGGTGTGGTCGATCTTTACCAGTAATTTGATTGTCAAGGGTTTGACGACATTGGTGAGTTTACCAGGGATTTATTTGGTGAAAGAAAGAAATATAGAAAATGAAGATTGATAATGTCGCTTCTCTTACGGCAAAACGGGAAAGACATCCCGTTTTACTAAATTAGTGGAGCGGGTAAATTCGAGATTTGTAGTTTGGGGTTGATGGAAAAAACAGGGATGTTTCATAGGTAAAATTCCTTTAGAAACATCCCCTTATTGCTTACATCTAAATTCAATATTCTTCAATTATTCAAATAATGGACTTGGGGTGATTGGTTCGAGATGAGCGGTAAAGTGTCGTAGGACGGGAGGTGCCCATGCAATCCTCATGCCCGGTACCTGATCGCGTGTTTCAAAGACGCTCTTGACACTGCGAGCAACCAGATTCATGTGGTTGTCTGTGTAGACCCTACGAGGGATGGCTAACCGGGCAAATTCTAATGGAGAGTAATTTATTTTCCCGGTTTCAGCATCTTCACTTCCGAAAGCCAGCTGACCGAGCCCTATGATGCGGGTTCCGGAGTCGATGTATAATGCTGCCGCGAAAGCCTCAGATGGGAACTGCTCCTGAGGAATATGAGGTAAGAAATGCTTCATATCCAGCATAATACAGTGGCCACCGATGGGTTTCACTACAGGGACTTCTGCTTCAAGTAATTGGTTGCCAAGCAAGTGAGTCTGACGGACTCGATTTGCCAGATAAGAGAGGTCCAAGACTTCTTTCAGACCGATCGCCAGGGCTTCTAAATCTCTTCCTGCCATCCCCCCATAAGTAACGAAACCCTCCATGAGGATTAAATATTGTTGGGCCAGCCGATATTTTTTCTCATCATTTAATGCTAAGAACCCGCCAATATTGACCAGACCATCCTTCTT
This sequence comes from uncultured Anaerolineales bacterium, assembly GCA_964613985.1. Classification (GTDB taxonomy): domain Bacteria; phylum Chloroflexota; class Anaerolineae; order Anaerolineales; family UBA11858; genus CAZTJD01. The sequence goes on along the minus strand of CAZTJD010000007.1, from coordinate 24,024 downwards.
TGAACTCATGGTGCAGCCGTCAGCGAATGAAAACATTTCCCTGGTTATCTCTTTGATGGTTTTTTCCTGGTAGCCTGGCTCCCTCATCTTAATAAAAAAGGCATTTTCGGCGAACCGAGCTGCATCAAGGAAGAATGGCAGGTTGTATTTATCCGCCACCTCGCGAAGAGCGCGAAGATTAGCCATCGAAACAGGTTGTCCACCATTGTTGTTACAGGTGACAGTTACATGGATCATGGCGATTTTTTCAACCCCCTGTTTTTGGATATAGGTTTCTAACTTGTCGATGTCCACATTGCCTTTGAAAGGAAATTCACTCTCAGAATCCAGTCCTTCATCTATGATCAAATCGAGTGGAATACCACCTTTGGTTTCAATATGGGCATGGGTGCTGTCAAAGAACATATTTCCAAGTGCTGAAAGTCCCGGTTGAATATGGATCAGGGTGAGGATATTTTCTGCGGGTCTTCCCTGGTGTGTGGGGATAACGAATTTATACCCGGTGATATCTTTGACGGTCTCTTCTAAATGAAACCAATTTCGGCAACCAGCATAAGACTCATCCCCGATCATTATCCCAGCCCATTGGTTCTGACTCATCGCTGAAGTCCCGCTATCAGTAAGCAGATCAACAAAGACATCTTCCGCTGGGATATTAAAAATGTTGTAGTGAGCGTCTGCCATAATTTGAGCACGCTGCTCACGGGTGGTCACTTTCATAGGTTCGACGACTTTAATTCGGTAGGGTTCCACGTCAGGGAATTCCATCATAATAGTAATCTCCTCAAATGATGTTGAATATTGGTAGTTCTGGAAATATTATTACATTGAAATCAATTGAATCCGTCCATATCCATGAGTCGAAGCAATAATGGAAAGAACAACAATCAGGATCATAAAAGCCATAGCTACCCAATCAATAAATTTTAAACTGAGCATCCTAAGGTAAGTACGGTTAGGTGAACCATAACCGCGAAGTTCCATGCAAAGGCCGAGTCGGTCTGCCTTTTCGATAGCAATGAAAACAATTGGCAAAGCGATAGGTGCAAAAGCCTTTAGCTTCCGGATAGGATTCCACCCTTCAGTGGCGTAAGCCCGAGATCGCTGTGCCTGGGAAATCGTACTGACTTCCGATAAAATAATGGGCATAAAACGTAGCGCAGTAGTAAACATGAAGGCATAATCATATGGAATATGAATATTTTCGACCAGTGCCATGACGATATCTCTCGGTTGGGTGGTTGTTAGGATAACTGGGAGAACGCTTACCAGACCAATCATGCGAAGACTCATTGCAAATCCGTAGCGAAGACCCATATCGGTAACCGGTAGCCATCCTCCCACTACAGGCCATGAGGCGGGGAAAACGGTAAACAGTAATTTCCCTTCCGGTCGGAATAAAATTTGAAAGAGAAAAACAAAGATAGCAACGAGTATCAACGCCGATAGGTAAACAAGGGTTTCTTTGCCTACTTTTCCTATAAAACCAACCAGGATTACAGTGAGGATAATCGCCCCAAGGTACCAAGGATTATTAAAAACAAGCGATAGGATCATTACCACAAAAGCCCAGAAGAGTTTAGTCAGCGGGTGGAGGTTGTGGATTAATGAATTTCGATGAATATATTCCAACATATACTAAGCCTCCTTGCCGCTGGTATTTTGAAGGTTGTGATTATTGAGAATCATCATCGTTTGTGCAAGCATATCGGATACGCTTAGAACAGCATTTGGATATAGATCAGGAAACGCCAGCCCCAGGCTGGTTATTTGAGGTGGAGCAAGGAAAGTTGTTCGTAATATCTCGCGTTGCCGAAATACTTCTTCAGTCGTTCCATCGAGCAGAACTTCTCCCTCGCGAAAAACAATTACGCGTTTTGCATATCGGGCAACCATTGGCATATCATGAGTTATGAAGAGAATGGTGTGTCCTATTTTATTCAATTTAGCAATCAGGTCCAACATTGCAATCCCATCCTGATAATCTTGCCCGGTCGTCGGCTCATCGATGTTTAATATTTGAGGATGCATTGAGAGTACAGCTGCAACAGCGACTCTTTGTCGCTGCCCTTTACTTAAATCTCTTGGATGAAATTCTTTCATGTTGGACATGCCAACAGCAGCTAAAGCTTCGTCTACCCGCTTGTTAATTTCTTCAGCAGAAAATCCCAGATTCTGTGGTCCGTATGCGGTTTCTTTATAAACGGAATCGCAAAAGATCTGGTGGTCTGGATTCTGGAAGCAATAGCCAACAATCCGGGCCATTTCTGAAACTTTTCGACTGCGTACGTCCTGACCATTGATAAGGACTTCCCCTTTCGTTGCTCTTAGCAAGCCATTTAAGTGCTTAACAAAAGTGGTCTTACCTGATCCGTTTTGGCCGATGATCGCCACAAACTCACTGGGATAAATTTTCAAGTTAATTCCACGAAGGGCATGAGTTCCACTTGGATAGATATGGTGCAAGTCTTTGATTTCAATAATCGGTTCCATTACCCCACTCCCGCTGTATTTAGAATTTTTCTTAGAAAAACAGTCCCTTCTTCTACCGTAATCGGAATCTCACCAGGTTTTATTGGGGTATTTAATTTTGAAGCTAGAGAGATAGCGAAGTCAGTTATTTCGGGTACCCGAGCGCCTTCATTTTCCAAAACATCTCTAGACAGACATATTTTTCGTGGAATATCATTCAGGATTAATTGCCCATTAGAAAGGAGGAAAATTCGGTCGGCATTCTCAACCAAAAGTTCCATTTTTTGGGAAACAACCACGATGGTAATGCCAAGGTCGTGGTTAAGAAAACGTAAGGCCGAAAAGACCTCGAAGGTGCCTATAGGGTCCAACTCAGATGTCGGTTCATCAAGAAGCAGAAGTTTCGGGCGCATGCTTAATACGGCTGCGATTGCTACCCGCTGCTTTTGTCCCCCGGAGAGTGTACTGATTGCTCGATTCCTTAAATCCGTTATGCGGGTTTGTTTGAGAGCAGTTTGAACTCGTTCTTCGATCTCGGCAGAGGGGATCCCCAGGTTTTCTGGCCCAAAGGCTACCTCTTCCTCAACCGTAATGGAGACCATCTGGAAGTCTGGGTCTTCGAAAACGGTACCAATATGATTGGCGAGTTGACGGAAATCGCTCTTAGCAACCTCCATTCCATCAACAGTAATGGAACCAGTTAAATCCCCAGAATAGTAATGGGGAATGATACCACTGATACAACTTAATAATGTAGTTTTGCCAGCTCCTGCAGGACCGGTGATGCCAATGAACTCTCCTGAATCGATGGTAAAACGGATATCGTTCAAAGCAGGTGAAATACCACGTTTATATTTAAAGCTAAGTCCTTCGACCTCAACGATCTTCTCCATCTTTCATAACCTCTTAATTGTGTAGAAGAATATCTAATAGAAACCCGAAAGGCTTTTTCAGACCCGGTCACTATTCTAAAGGATTTTTCCTGTATTCTATTGTATTACGGGTGAGATGAGACCTTTCGGGTTTAAATACTTATTCAATAATGATTTTTACACCCGATCATATAATGCTTTTGCAGGTGGATAAAGAATCATGCAGATGATAATACTTGATAATGTGGAAAGTAACACCTGTAGCCAGCCAGCAGTTATATAGACCTGGAAGGGAAAGATTCCTGCCACCAACATACCAGTGATGAACAACCCACCACTTACGACTCCGTAGGTGAGTGCACCTACTGCGGGTTTCCAGGAAAGTGCGCCGGTTTTCAGTTCACCAATTTTTAGACAGACCAGCGCTGTAGCCCAGGCACCAATAGCATGGGCAGGGATATTAAACCAGGCGATGGATGATTTGGAGAAGAACATACCCAAAACACCGGCTACAATACCAATGCCTAAACCTGTCAGGGGAGGCGGAAGCACCAGTAAAATCGCCAGGGCAGCAAATGTGACTACAGTATCTGGGGTAATGATTCCAATGTTCGGGGTGAATGCATAAAGCACTGCACCAATTGCTAACAAAATTGCCACTAATGCAAGATCGCGGCTCTTCATGACTCTTTCCTCCAATTGTTTCTTGATACTGATTTACCTACCAAGAATCTTCCACAATGCGTTTATGATTTACAGTCATCAAGGAACTTCTTGATAGGGCCAATTGTTAAGTCCCGATGGGAAACGTTTATTACCTCCCAAGGATAAACTAATCAACACAAGACTTGTTTATGAGTATAGCAATCCCCGGTGACCTCCTTTCTCTAGTTTGCACCATTTCATTGTTCTGTTCTACTGCCTCTGCTGCAGCACTAATCGCGGACCTCTTCTCGGACCTCATCGAGGTAATTATATATGGTGTACCGGGAAACATTAAGGGCTCGAGCTACGGTCTGAACAGATCCACGGATTAGAAAGATTCCGCGGTTATCAAGCATTTTTACGATCCGAATCTTTTCTGCTTTAGTCATGGACTCAACTGGTCTCATTTCGATGGCGATAATTTCGTGAATAGTGCCCATTAGTAATTCTTCAACATCCTGAACGAAGGTCTCAGTTTGCTCGACCTCATGGTTCAATTGCATTGGGAAGACCTGGCAAAGTTCATCCAGCGAGTCCCGGACAATTTTAAATTTACTGATGTCGCGGTTAATACATAAACACCCGACAACTTTATCAGTTTCGTCACGCAGGAAGATCGTCGAACACACCAGTTCTCTACCATCGGTTGTATAGCTGGAATACTTGAGTAGGTCGTCAGGCGAATCTTCTTGGTGAATGATTTGAAGGAAGAGATCTGTTAATGGCCCCCCGATGGAACGATCGGTGATATTTCCTTCTATGGCAACAATGGAATGGCGGACATCGTTAAAATCGTGAAGAACTAATTCACAATTTGACCCAAGTACTTTTGCCAGGGAAGGCATAATCTGATGGATTTTCTTTAAATCAGGGTGAAATGAGTCTGTTAAGTATTGCCCAGTAGCGGTCCTGGTAATATCTGATGAGGACTTTTGGAAATTTGGTTTCTTAGTCACAAGGCAGTCTCCTTGTAATGAAAAACCAGAAGGGGTTGATTCCACGAAATATCCCTTTGCCAGAAGGACAAAATTGGTGGGATAATATGGTATGATTTACTGAACTGGTAAAGAAAGGGGAAACCAAGAAAACACAACAAGCTTGGAATGTATTATATTATTTATCAACAAAAAGTCAAGCAGAATACTAAAATAATTTAATAATTTAAAAATCGTATTTGCTTGAAAACAGGTTCTGCTCATGAACTCAAAACATAAAGTTTGGATAATCGAGATCTTGAGTTTGTACCTGCTATTATGAATGGTGAATGAACCACAGTCTTTAAGGGAGTTGGGAATTCCTGGTATGATTGATCAAGAAAGGTTTTCTAATTAATGAGTGTTCTGTTAATTATGCTAGAAGAAAAATTGGTTCCCGGATTCGAATTGGAGCAAATCCGGGCGATCGCAAAGGATAAGCGTGTCGTGTTAACCCAGGATGAGGATGACCTGAAGATGATTGCTGACCAGGTGGAGATTGCAGCGGGATGGGTACCAACCCGGTTTATTGGAGTTTTCAAGAACCTGCGCTGGTTCCAACAATGGGGAGCTGGGGCTGATTGGTTGTTGGAATATCCTGAGTTGGCAGAAAGGGACTTTACCCTAACCAATATGTCAGGACTGCACGCTATCCCAATCAGCGAGCATATCTTGGCTTATCTGCTGGCTTTTGCCCGCGATTTACCCCGTGCTATGAGAGCTCAGATACGGGGCGAATGGTCGCGCCACGAAGAAATGAAGGTTTTTGAGTTAGCAGGGAAGACGATGGTCCTGGTTGGAGTAGGTGCAATTGGTAAGCGAATAGCAGCGGTTGCCAATAGCTTAGGGATGCGGGTGTTTGGGATACGTAAACGAAAGGATTTAGGTGTCCCCGGTGTGGAGACCATGGTTTCTCCTGAAAGCCGATTAGGAATATTACCAGAAGGCGATTTTATCGTTTTAACTATTCCCTTGACCGAGGAGACAAAAGGGATGATAGCAGAATCAGAACTGAAGGCGATGAAAGAATCCGCTTATCTAATAAACATCGGCAGGGGCGGGACGATTGACGAGGAAAGTCTTATCAAAGCGTTAAAAGAGGGTTGGATAGCTGGAGCAGGATTGGATGTATTTGAAAACGAACCGTTACCAGACGATTCGCCTCTCTGGAGGATGGAGAATGTGATTATCACAGCGCATTATTCAGGGGTGACACCACATTATCACGAGAGAGGATTTGCGATTTTTAAAGAAAATCTACGGAGGTATGTAATAGGACAAGAGTTGATGAATGTAGTTGATAAGGAGCTTGGTTATTAGAGATTGAGGGTATTAGAAAGCAGATTGAATGGAGTGAAAAAAAGTAAAAGCCCACTTTTTGTCCAAACCAGGGATTTTCGATTATTGTTTTAGAGCAGCTTGGAGTTGAGCAAGGGCGATGGGACCGGGGCGAAGTATTTTTATTGCTGGTTCGAGGCAATCGACAACCGTGGAAGGTAGCCGGCAAGGGGAGATTCCACCATCCAAGATGAGATGGATGCGATGGTTGAGTTGGTTTAGTACTTCTTTTGCAGAGCAAGCTGCCTCTTCGCCAGAAAGATTGGCGGAGGTAACTGCTAAAGGTCCTGTAATATCTATCAAGGCTAGTGCATCAGGATGATCAGGGACACGGACGCCGATGGTCTCATCGGGGGAAAGGATTTCCGGTAGAGATGGATGCCGTTTTAATACAAGGGTCAGGGGACCAGGCCAAAACTTGTTAGCTAACTTATAAACTGTTTCGGGGATTTCAATCGCGACCTGGTCAAGTTGTTCAATCTTACTTATCAGCAAAGCGATCGCCTTCTTATGCATCCTACCTTTAACTACGTATAAACGTTCGATGCATCCCTCATCGAAGGCTTTGGTAGCAAGTCCATATACTGTATCCGTTGGGAAGGCAACCAAACCACAGCGATTTAAAACATCAACCGCATGGGGAATTGCTGCTGGGTTTTGGGTAGAGATGATCTTTGTTTTCATGTAATTATCTTCAACAAGCGATCTTTTCCGGAAAGATCAGGATGAACCATAATGTTTGCGCCTGGGAAATTTTCTTTTGCTAATTTTATAACTGATTGTCCCTGTTTTTCTTCAATTTCAAGGAGCATGCAACCACCAGGGGAAAGATAAGGGCCAGACATTTTTAAGAACCTGCGAATCAGGTTCAGGCCATCATGACCACCATCCAGAGCCTGGGTGGGCTCATGTTGACAAACATCTAATTTTTTCAAAGTTGCTGTGGGAATGTAAGGGAGGTTAGCTGTTATGATATCAATTGGAGGTGAGATTTTTACGGTTGAACTGGGATCAGGATTTAGCAGGTCTGCTAGAAAAAAATTGATCCTTCTCTCGACCTGATGTCTGATTGCATTGGTCTGAGCTACAGTTAAGGCATCTTTGGAGACATCTGTGGCAATGATTTCCAGGTCTGGAAGGAGGGATGCCAGGGAGATGGCGATGCAACCCGTTCCTGTTCCAAGATCAAGGGCGCGGCGTCGACCTGGATGGTCCATCAACCAGATGTGGGCATACTCTACAATTTGTTCAGTCTCAGGCCTGGGGATGAGCACGTCTGGTGTGACGAGAAAATCCAGACCGTAAAATGCCCAATGACCAATAACATATGGAAGCGGAACGCCTTCCTTAACTTGAGAGGCGAGGTTGGCTAGGGAAATCTGCTGATCGGTTGTTAGTTCTATTTCTTTATGGGCAAGCAACCAGGCTTTTGATTTTTGCATGACATGTGATAAGAGCACCTGGGCATCTAATTGTGAAGTTGATGAAGATCTAAAGGAATCAGCTAACGATTTTATCGTTTCCTCAATGGTATTCTCATAGAGGAAATGATCCTTCGTCCTGCTCATTCCTCTAATCCTACAGCTGACAAGCGTTCCGCTTCGTGAAGGGTTGCCAGTTCTTCGATGAATTCGTCGATATCGCCATCCATAACACCATCAATATTGAAGACAGAATGGTTGATTCGGTGATCAGTCACTCTGGATTGGGGAAAATTGTAGGTGCGGATTTTTTCTGACCGATCACCACTACCGATTTGTGATCGTCTATCAGCGTCAATCTTTGAACGGCGTTTTTCCTCTTCCATTTCATACAAGCGTGCCCTCAAGATACTCATGGCTCGCTGGCGGTTTTGTAGTTGTGAGCGTTCGTCCTGACATTGTACAACCATACCTGTAGGTATGTGTGTCAGCCTGACAGCAGTGGCATTTTTTTGAACATTTTGACCGCCTGCTCCTGCTGATTTGTAGACGTCCATTTTAATATCGGTATCGGGTATATTAATTTCGACATCATCGACTTCAGCCATCACAGCAACAGTAATGGTTGAGGTGTGAATGCGGCCTTGTGATTCGGTGATCGGGACACGTTGAACGCGATGAACGCCTGATTCAAATTTCAACCTTGAATAAGCTCCCCGACCTTTTATCAAGAAGCTTACTTCCTTAATTCCTCCTACACCAGTTTCATGCAAGGAGAGCAGTTCTACCTTCCAACCCTTACGCTCCGCGTAGCGACTGTAAAGGCGGAATAATTCAGCTCCGAATAACCCGGCCTCATCTCCTCCAGCGCCAGCGCGGATCTCCATGATCACATTTCGCTTATCACGAGGATCTCTTGGGATGAGCATACTTTTTATCTGTTCCTCAAGTATAGGCATGCGTTCTTCAAGTTCCAGCATTTCCATTTCGGCAAGTTCTGCAAGCTCATCATCACTGCTGTCCCGCAATTCTTCCGTGCCCTGTAAGTTTTCAATCACTTGACGATATTCCTGGGCTTTTGAAATGATCGGTTCCAGGTCTGCGCGTTCTTTTGCAAGCTCGACAGCACGTTGGTAATCATCACCCACTTCTAAAAGTTCCTGATTAATTAAATTGTATCGATCTTCAATCCCTTTGAGTTTGTCTAGTATCATTTCTTTACACTTCTTTTTTTCACAAATATTTATGAAATTTGCAAACAACGAGAATAATTTGTGGAATTATGAAATATATTCATAAATTAGCTATTCTCAATTTTAAATAATTTTCATCATTGAAGATATTTCATTATTGAAATCTTTTGATACCCAGTTCATGTCCGGGTTAACGCGGGACATTATACCACCTGGAACCTTTTTTAGTTTTCAATCGTCTAAAGTAGTGAGGATAAGTCTTTGAGGATTAAAAATCGGTAGGAGAAGGTATGGAGGTCTGCTGTGAAAAGTAAAATATTCTGGGTTCTGATAATAGTATTTTTCAGTGCATTATTTCCGCAGTTGGTGTCTGCGGATGGCATTATCATCCCATCCCCACCGATTTGCAGTCCGGGATTCTGCCCCTCGGAGCCTTTGCCACTTTCGCAACTTGAAATCCGATACCATTTTGTAGATGTTGTTATTCAAAACCAGATCGCTAAGACGCACATTGACCAGGTTTTTTATAATCCAAATGATTGGGCATTGGAAGGGACTTATGTATTTCCAATCCCAAGTGGAGCCGCGATTTCTGATTTCCGGTTGTGGATTGACGGTGAATCCGTTCAGGGGATTATCATAGATGCAGAGGAAGCCCGAAAAACATACGAGGGAATCGTGAGGGAAATGAAAGATCCAGCACTTTTGGAATATACTGACCGGGGGGCTGTAGAAGCAAGTATGTTCCCGATCCCTCCAAAAGGTGAACGACGGATCGAAATGGAATATACTGAAATCATCCCATCTGAAAATGGCTTGGTACGTTATATCTATCCTTTGAATACGGAAAAATTTTCTACTCAACCTCTTGAAGATGTAAGAGTAAACATGGATATAACGGATTCCTCTCCTATTCGAGCGGCTTATTCACCATCGCATCAGGTTGATGTAATCAGGGATGGGCAAAAACATCTCTCGGTTCATTATGAAGAGATGAATGTTAAACCAGATATCGATTATACATTTTATTACTCTATTGGAGAAAATGAAGCTTTCCATTTACTAAGTTATCGCGATCCAGGGCTGTCATTTCCAGCGAACGGCTTTTTTACCCTGTTGCTCGCTCCTCGACCTGACGCTGGGATAAGTCCTCTTCCAAAGGATGTTTTGCTTATTCTAGATCGATCTGGTAGTATGGAAGGAGAAAAGTTTTTCCAGGCACAAGAAGCCATGACCTATATCTTGGAAAACTTAAATGCGGGAGACCGGTTCAATCTGATTTCGTTTAGCACTGATTTGAATATTTTTTCGGAAGAGATGAAATCGGTTTCCGCTGTAGAAGATGCGCTGCTCTGGATAAACAAACTATCAGCGGCAGGAAGTACAGACATCAATAGGGCATTACTGGAAGCTGCAGCGATGAGTGACCAGGAAAGATCCACTTACCTGATTTTCTTAACAGATGGGTTACCTACTGAGGGTGTGGTAGACGCAAGGGAGATCCTGGAGAATCTAGAAGAATCTTCAACGGAAAACCTGAGGTTGTTTACCTTTGGGGTTGGTTACGATGTGGATACGTTCCTTTTAGATTCCCTGGCAGAAAGCCATCATGGGGCTTCTATATATGTGCTTCCAGGAGAAAAGATTAACGAAGTTGTTTCAGGGTTTTATGCCAGGATCAGTAAGCCGGTTCTGACCAACCTGACCTTGGATTTCGGTGGAATAGAAGTTTTTGATCTGTACCCTTCCCCTCTTCCTGATCTATTTGATGGTTCACAAACATTGGTCGTTGGTCGTTATCGCGAGGGTGGACATACGGAAATCACCTTGAGTGGGTATATTAACCAGGAAATTCAGACCTCAGTATCTGAAGACCAAATATTTACTGTGGAGGAGTTATCTCCTGAAGAAGAGTCTGCAAACTTACCTTATATTCCCCGGTTATGGGCAACGCGGAAAATTGGATATTTACTCAACCAAATCCATTTAGAAGGTCCAACACAAGAAATCATTGATCAGGTTGTTCAGTTGAGTATACGATACGGAATTATCACGCCATATACTTCTTACTTGGTGACCGAATCGATGCCTTTGGGGACGATAGAGCAAGATAGGATTGCAGAAGAGCAGTTTGTTAAACTGGAAGCTGCTCAAAATGCGCCATCATATGGTCGCGAAGCAGTAGAAAAAGCTGCTGCACAAGGTGAACTGGAAAATGCAAACCAGGCTTTAACACCACAAACCGAAGATTTAACTGGATTACGTGTGGTTGGATCACATACTTTCATATATAGGGATGGAACCTGGATTGACACTGCATTCGATCCGGACACTATGGAAACTGTAAAAGTGTCATTTCTTTCGGATGATTATTTTGCTCTAGCGGATTCGCGATCAAATCTAGCACGAGCTTTCGCCCAGGGAGAGAGGGTAATTGCGGTTTCAGAGGGCACTGTTTATGAAGTGGTTGGAGATGATGTTACGGTCGGACAAGTTGATATCCCTGAGAGGATCGAATCTCAAGAACCTGAAATTGGCTCCCAGGAAGAATCTTCTAACCAGGATGATATTCCTATTCAGGATGATGTTCCT
>CAZTJD010000007.1:0-12357 GCA_964613985.1 uncultured Anaerolineales bacterium | reverse complement strand
TTCAGGATGATGTTCCTATTCAGGATGATGTTCCTATTCAGGATGATGTTCCTGTTCAGGACGAAGGTAAACGATTAGTTGAGATATGGAAAGAACCAACCATGCCGACGCACGATGATTCCATTCCGGAAGATGCCACAATATTCTCTGAGTCGAGAATTCCGATCTCTTACCTGTTTGGATTTTTCCTGACTGTATTGCTGTCCGTGTGTCTGGTGGTTATTGCCAGGACCAAAGGAAAATAGATTCTTGATAGACAAAAAAGAGTTTGCCTGACATTATAATCCAGGGAAAGTGAAAGAACTGTTAATAGTATTCACTGAGATTAATCTTGAAATCACCCATCTACCTGATTAACTCTGGTTATTTTGTACCTCTTTTCAGATTCGAAAAAAGGCTTGCAGGTTCACACTTTGCATGCTATAATTTTGAATAATTTATAGTAAATTCATTGGAAATCCCCCCTATTTGAATTATAACTTTAACGGTTGTGTAATCTCATTGATCGGTGTCAACACCTGTCGCGGGTATGTGGAGCGATCGATGGAGGAAAAATCACAACAAAAATCTCTTTACTTTTGGGAAATTAAATATGGAAATCGCTGAATTAGAAAAACAACCCTTGATAGTATTGCGCCAACAAGCCGTAGAGCTTGATGTTCCCAAAGCAGCACGTTTGAAGAAAGAACAGCTTGTTATGCGTATCCGCCAGGCTATTGCCGAAAGGGAAGGACTTGAGGTACGTGGTGGAATACTGGAGATCATGAGCGAAGGGATAGGGTTTTTACGTTTGAATAATTACCAACCCAGCGCAGATGACGTCTATGTATCGCAATCTCAAATCCGTCGATTTGGTTTGCGAAATGGTGATATGGTCATGGGAGCTGTCCGACCCCCTCGGGAGACTGAACGGCATTATGGTCTACGGAGGGTGGAAAGCATAAACGGCCTTGATCCCCAGCAAGCGCGGTTAAGACCGCGCTTTGAATCCTTGACCCCTATCTTTCCAGAACACCGGTTTGATTTGGAGACAGATTCCCATACATTGGCAACACGACTGATCAACCTGATCACTCCAATCGGACGCGGTCAGCGAGGCCTGATCGTTTCCCCGCCCAAGGCAGGCAAAACCACGATCATGAAACAGGTAACGAACGCAATTTCTATGGTAAATCCTGAAATTCACCTGATTGTCGCCTTGATCGGTGAGCGTCCAGAAGAGGTGACAGATATGGACCGCTCTGTTGATGCAGAGGTAATCTCTTCGACCTTTGACGAACCGGTATCATCCCATGTTCGTGTTGCTGAAATGGTGATTGCCAGGTCTAAGCGCTTGGTAGAAATGGGTCGTGATGTAGTCATTACGATGGACTCTGTTACACGATTAGCCCGGGCGTACAACCTGGTGGTCAACCCATCTGGAAGGACGTTATCAGGTGGTATCGATCCGTCGGCATTGTATCCACCCAAGCGGTTCTTTGGGGCTGCTCGAAATATTGAAGAAGGCGGTTCATTGACAATTATTGCCACCTGTCTGGTTGATACTGGATCGAGGATGGATGATGTTGTTTATGAGGAATTCAAAGGGACCGGCAACATGGAGCTTCACCTCTCCCGTGTCCTTCAGGAAAGACGCATCTTTCCTGCTATTGATATTGCTCGTTCATCAACCAGACGAGAGGAACTACTCCTTGGCCCAGATATTACCCCCAGGGTGTGGTTAATGCGTCGCATGTATGACCAGATGATTCAAGCTCCCCCACACGGAGCTGGTATGGACCAGGGGACAGCAACGGAGGCTATTTTACAGCAAATCAGGAATACAAAAGACAATCAAGAATTTTTGATGACTTTGAATAAATAGATGAGTATTAACGTAGAGTAGCATTCATCCACTATGTTGGAGTCGCTGTGAAAAAAAGTTCTGATTTGTTTTCCGGGATTGCCTGGTTAATATCCATCGTATTGATTGCTATCGTATTAATCATTGGCTGGCAGAAATGGCAAGGGTTAGGGCAAGTAATGGAACCCGAAGCAACAGAAATACGGCAGCATTCCCAGCCAACGAAATCATCGGTTTCGGAAGTAAGGGTAGAATATCTTCCAGCGTATCGTAGTGAAGCATTGCTTGATGCCATTCCCAGGCGAGTTGTAGTTTATACAGATATCCCTAACCGTCCGAAATTGGAAGTCACTGATTACACTGTTAGGGAAGGGGATTCGGTTTTTGGGATTGCTCTGTCAAACAATCTGACACCAGAGACGATTTTGTGGTCGAATTATGATGTATTAAAAGACAATCCTCATTCGCTGTCAACCGGTATGCATTTGAAGATCCCCCCAACCAACGGAATTTATTATCAATGGCAAGAGGGTGATACTCTAGAAAGGGTTGCAGGTAAATTTAAAACCGACATCCTGGAAATTTTATATTGGCCTGGAAACCGTTTTGATCTCACCAAACCTGAGGCTAAACCCGGCACTTGGGTCATGATCCCTGGGGGTCAACGAGAATTTCAGCAGTGGATAATTCCTGTCTTGCCACGAGGGGCAGCAGGTGTTTCTTCGGGAGTGTATGGTTCAGGAGCCTGTGCTGGTGGCTATGAAGGGATCATTGGGACAGGAGGATTTATCTGGCCTACAATCAATCATTATCTCTCAGGTAATGATTACTGGTCAGGTCATCTGGCTATAGATATTGCTGCAGCTCCTGGAGAACCTATCTCAGCAGCGGACAGTGGGGTTGTTGTTTTCTCGGGATGGGCGACGGGTGGGTATGGGAATACCGTTGCAATCGATCACGGAAACGGCTACCAAACCCTGTATGCCCATTTAAGTGCTGTCGTCGTCAGTTGTGGACGGAGTGTAAGTCAAGGGCAGACGATTGGCTATGGAGGTAGCACCGGTAATTCAACTGGACCACACCTTCATTTTGAGATTCGTTACCAGGGGGGATTCGTCAATCCCTGGTATGTATTACCTGCCCCTTGAAAAGGTGAAAAAATGACAAATGAATTTCCAATACCTGAGACCGAAACCATCTTTGAAACCGATCATTATATTGCCTGGTATGCAGATGAACCTGATGGTGAGCGTACATATCACCTTGAGCTTAATAATGTTACCGTGCATTTCTTTTCTGAAGAGTGGGAGGAATTTTTAGAATTAGCTTCAGCTTTGGTTAAATCGAGAAAATAAACCGTAAATATTCCCTTTATTTAGTGACTTCTTCAACGTAATTTTGCGTACCTGGACATTCAGCTTCAAGTTCTGAGACAATATTCTCCCAGGTGTATGGACTACCAGCGGCTAATAATGCTCTCGTGAGGCATCCCGCACCAGAATGGTAATTAGCCACAGTAAACAACCAGAGGTCGACAAACTCGGCAACTTCAACGGGGGATTTCCCACTCACATTGGTGATGACTTGACCTACTTGTTGACAATTCGCAATGACAGTTTGGGCAAATAAACCGATGCTTAAAGCTGCATTGGTTAGGTCAATATTTGCTGGACAGGTTGGGCAGTCCAGGCTTACGGATCTAGCAAGAGCACCACGTAGAATTAACTGATCTTCCTCTGATATCAGTGGATAACCTAGACGGCATGATTCTTCATTGAGTACTAAAGGACAGAACTGGTTGAAAAAGGTGGGGTTCCAAAGGAGTAAGGTATCCGCTCCAAGTTCGGTTAATTGACCAAGACCATGCTCCTCATTATTACACACCCCAGGCCAAAACTGGCTTTCGATCGCAAACATGTTTTTTAATAGCTGTGAAGGTATACCGGTTTCTTGAGCAGTGTCAACAATTTCGACATCAAAGCGGTTTTGCCATTGGTCCACTTCTTCTCGGGCAATCTCGAGACCGCACATATTTGCATAGCCATTCTCTTCCAGTCCCCCGGCTGGGCAGCTGCTAGCATCAATAATTCCATTATTAATTAACCTACCAGCCAGATACATATATGGATCATCTGTCGCCAACAACTGGGGCCAATCAGGAGAAGTAAGCCAATTTGGAAGTTCGCCAACAGGTGGGAAAACACCCCAGATAGGACTGCATCCATCTGCCTGGTAATCCTGCCAGCGGTTGCTCATGATATCGATTATCCATCCCCCTGAATCGGGACCGATGGATACACCTGCATCAAGTACACGAACCAAGGCTGAATATTGCTCACTACTATCTCCATAGCTAGAGTCCACCCAAAACTTGATTTCAACTCCTGCATCTGTTGTGGGTCTTAGGGGAACTTCGCAAGTATTCCCTTCACACATAAAAGGGATTTCGTTATAAGTTCCCTGGACTCGAGAGATGGTTTCATTGGGTAGAGGTTCTGTACCGGTAATTAAAAGTTTGGGCAGGTTGGGACAGCGATTTTCAGGTGGAACAAGATCACAGCCTGAAATAGTTATCCAGGCTTCTGGTAAAGGTAGGTTAACAGAGATGATTTTCTCTTTTGTTTCAGAGGATACCTTGTGCAGATAGAAACCTTTACAGGTTGAAGTATCTACACCTTTGAGGGCGGGATTGCATGGCTTGGTTTCCAACCAATCCAGATATCTTGCATTCCCACAATAAACATAGATATCATCAGGTGTAGGTATTCCTTCCTGATCGATGATGATACGACATTCATAACTGTTGTCCGCCCAACGCATAAGCCACCATTCGTATTCTACGTAAGGGACTATTATTTCAGTCTGGCGGTTAACTGGATCTTCCGCATAACTTATTGAATCCCATCCTGTAAGGAAGAACAGGGGTATGATGATTATAATAAGTTTAAACGGTAGATTGAATTTCAAGCTTGCCTCGTTATATAGGGTTCCTGTTCTATTTCATTATATCTTAATATGAATGATTCCACTGAATGTTTATTAGTTTGATCCTATTGTTAACTTTGGCGGGAATCTTGTAACTATAATGACTACCAGTGTAATTCCTGGAGATGTCGAGAAAAATATAGAAATGGACTGATATATCATCTTGATTACCAGTCCCCCACATGTTACACTTAATCATGGTAATTTCCACTTTGGTCATGACCGCAGTCCGAGTTTTTGGGGAGTTCATCCAAAAAGCCTTGCAGGATTCAGGCCTCTATTCTGTGGCTCTTGTTAATGATCAAGAGGAATTATTTGGATTGGTTAGAACTGGGGAAATCCAAACTGCGATTTTAGACATGGAATTAGAATCCAATCCTGTTGAACTGGTTAATAGATTGAAGGAAATTGATCCGGAACTTGCTATTATCCTCTTCAATGATAAGAAGGATGTTGGGAGAAAAAACTTTAAGGGATCAAAGTCGGTAATAACTTTTCGAGGGGTTCCGCGTTCTTCAGATTTAATGAATGTTTTGGAGACAATTACTGGAGATGTGGAAAAAAAATACGAGGATATTAAAGAACCTGAGGGTACAGAAATTTCTTATCCTTCTCGGATCATTGAAAATCACACTTCTTCCATATCTCGGCAAGCTCCAGATTGGTTAGGCGATGTAAATGATGTTGCGCAGATATTAACAAGGTTAACGCTTGAGTCTGCTGCGCATGCAACATTAATAACACGGAATATCGAACTTTGGGCTTACGCTGGACACCTTTCTCGTCTTGCAGCTGAAGAACTCGCCCAGTCTCTTTGGCATTATTGGGAACGTGGTGGGGGGAGTGACTTAGCTCAGTTCATCCTTTTAGAAGCTACTCATCAAGAATATATCCTTTATGCCACCGGTCTGGGAGGCGAATATGTTTTAGGCCTTGCCTTCGAAGCAGCTATTCCCTTCAGTGAGATGAGAATGCAGGCGAGTATTTTGGCAAAGAAATTAACAGCCCCCCCTAACAAACGCATTTCCGTTGGTGAAGAGTCTTACCCCACAGAGGTAGAATTTGCAGACGAAGCAGTGAATGCATTGAAGGGGGCAATACCATCTGTAGGAAGTAAGGAGGATATTATCCTTAAAGAAGAAAATGGTATCGGGATTTCCGATGATTGGATTGATAAGGATCTGACAACCAGATTTAGCATCCCTGGTATTGAAGGAGTGGGAGAGGTTGATTTATCAAAAACATCTGAGTTAAGAGACAGTTTTGATGATTATCTAGATAGTGAATCTATTGAAGTACTTGAAGAGGCTGATGAAGATGCGACTTCAATATTACCGGAAGAGGAGATTGGAAAAGGAAAGAAACCCTCACTGACTGAAATTTTGAACGGCTCGTTTAGGGAAGAAAGAAAAGAAAGCGATTCCATAAAAAAGTTTGAGCCACTGGTTGCTGAACAGTCAGGATGGGACGATTTGGCTGGTTTTCACTTAGAACCTGAGATTTCCAATATACCCGACAGTGCTTCTCCAAGTTTTAGCAGGAAAGAAAGGTCGAAAGCACAAGGATTGCAAGACCCCCAAAAAAGTGTCTCGTTTTACCCAAATAAAAGTGAACTGGCTTATGCTTGTGTTCTTTTACCACGCATTCCTTACCATTACTTAATGGGTGATCTAGAACTGTGCTTAAAACAGTGGGTCAAGTTGCATGCAGTTGCTTTTGGATGGCGTTTGGAACAACTTGTGATCAAACGCGATTATTTGCATTGGGTTGGTATCTTATCTCCAGACTTAGCTCCTGGTAAGATGGTGAAGGATTTACGCAATTATTCTTCAGAATATATCTATAACGATTACCCACGATTTGTGCGTGATAATCCTTCCGGTGACTTTTGGGCACCGGGAAGTCTGATCATCAATCACAGTGGAATCTTATCTGAACAAGTTATTAATAATTACCAACATAAAACTCGTGAATGGCAAGGGATAAAAAAGGACCAATGGGATAACCTTGAAGATAAATCGCCAACCTGAAAAAAGGAAATAATGCCTCCTATACTATACTTGATTGATGGACATGCCTTGGCTTATCGTACCTATTTTGCATTAACTAGAGGTTCAGGTGGGGACCGATGGCGAACAAGTTCAGGGGAGTTTACAGCGGGTATATACGGCTTTACAAGTGTGTTATTGCGCATCCTTGAACAGGAAGACCCAGATTATATTGCTGTAGCTTTTGATACAGGGAAAACATTCAGGGATGAAATATACCCCGAGTACAAAGGAACCCGGGAAAAAATGCCTGATGATCTACGACCTCAAATTGAGCGAATTCGCGAACTTGTGGATACATTTAATATTCCACGATTGGAAGTAGAAGGGTATGAGGCGGATGATGTTTTGGGGAGTATAGCCAAAAAAGCGGTCCAAAAAGGATTGGGTGTCAAGATCTTCACAGGTGATAGGGATTTGTTACAGCTTGTAAATGAACGGATTATTGTCAATCTTCCTGGTCGTTCACTATCAGATTCAAAGGATTATTTACCACAAGATGTGGAGGAATACATAGGGGTGTCTCCGAGTCAAATTATAGATTATAAAGCCCTGGTTGGTGACAGCTCAGATAATATCCCTGGTGTTTATGGGATCGGGAAAAAAACAGCGGAAACATTGCTAAAGGAATATAAAAATCTGGATGAGATCTATGCTCATCTTGATGAACTCAGTCCAAGCGTGAAAAAGAAACTACAGACTAATAAAGAAAATGCTTATCTGAGTAAATTATTAGCGACGATTGTTACAAACTTAGAAATCCCATTAGACCTGGAAAAGGCGAAAGCTTCTCATTATGATACAAAGAAAGTTCGGGACCTTTTTCGAGATTTAGAATTTCATACCCTCGTTAAACGGTTGGATGTTTTGGACCAGCATTATGGAAAAGATCCAGTCCGGGATGGTCAACAACTCACCCTTTTTACAGACCAATTAAAATCAGAGAAAGGTCAAGCATCCCCGATGAAGGTGGAAGGGGAGTTAAATTACATCATCATAGATACAGAGGATGGTTTACAAGCTCTTGTTGAGAAGTTAATATCTGCAGATGTGATCGCTTTCGATACTGAGACAACATCCACCAACCAAATGGAAGCAGACCTGGTTGGGATCTCTCTGGCAGTAGACGAGATGCTAGGGTATTACATACCCGTTGGTCATAATAAGGGAAAACAATTGGATTTGTCTTTGGTCTTGGATGCCTTACGTTCTCCATTAACGAATTTGAATATCCCTAAAGCAGGGCATAATTTGAAATACGATTATGTTATCCTAGCGAGATATGGTTTATCAGTCCGTCCTTTATCTTTCGATAGCATGCTAGCAGAATGGTTGATTAATCCTTCTTCCCGCAATTTAGGTTTAAAGAGATTAACCTGGGTCCGTTTGGGCTACAATATGACAGAGATCGAAGCATTAATTGGTAAGGGAAAAGATCAAATCAGCATGGCGGCTGTGCCAATTGAGGATACGGCAGCCTATGCAGCGGATGATGCCGTGGTTGTATTGAGGCTGATGCCTTCTCTGAATGCAGAAATGAAAGCAAGAGGATCATTAAAGTTATTCAATGAACTAGAAATGCCTCTGGTTCATGTTCTTGCAGGAATGGAGATGCAAGGTATATGTCTGGACATTGAATTTCTAAAAAAGATGTCAGACCAACTTGGTTCAAGATTGAATGAGATTGAGAATATGATTCATGATCTTGTGGGTAAAGATTTCAACATAAATTCTACCCAGCAACTTTCCCAGGCATTATTTGAGACCTTGAGTCTTGAACCTCCCCCAGGAACGAGGAAAACCGCCAGTGGTTACTACTCTACTGCAGCCAGTGTATTGGAAGAAATGCAGGGCACACACAAAGTAGTTGATTGGGTATTGGAACACCGAGAACTATCGAAGTTAAAATCGACTTATGTGGATGCACTTCCTCATCAAGTTAATGCAAAAACGAACCGAGTACACACAACATACAATCAGGCTGGTTCTCGTACCGGTAGAATCGCATCATCTGACCCTAATTTGCAGAATATTCCCATTCGAACGGAGTTGGGAAGGGTGGTGCGTAATGCCTTTATAGCTGCGCCGGGTTGCGAGCTGTTAGCTGTAGATTACTCTCAAGTCGAACTCCGGATTGTTGCCCATATGGCTCAGGATCAGGCAATGCTGTCTGCATTTCGAGCGGGACAGGATATTCATGCGACAACAGCAGCAGCTATCTATGGAATCGATATTGATAAGGTTACCAAAGAGCAGAGACGCCATGCAAAGGCGATCAATTTTGGCTTGATTTACGGGATGAGTGCATTCGGTCTGACACGCACGACCGAACTCACACTGGCAGAAGCTGAAGATTTTATAGGCGCATATTTTAAACGTTTTCCTGGAGTGAAGAATTATCTGGATGGCATTAGGAAGAAAGCTGCAGATCAAGGGTATGTTGAAACGCTGTTGGGACGGCGGAGGTATTTTCCTAATTTACAGAATCCTGGTAATAGGCAAGAACGCATGCGTGAAGAACGTGAGGCGATTAATGCTCCAATTCAAGGTACAGCAGCGGATATAATGAAAATTGCTATGTTGAAACTTCCCAAAGCACTCAATGAAAATAACTTGGCAGCAAAGATATTGCTACAGGTTCATGATGAGCTTGTCTTAGAATGCCCGGAGACAATATTGGTGGAGACAGCTAAAGTTGTCTGTCAGGTCATGGAGAATGCTTACAGCCTGGATGTACCCTTAAAAACTGAAGCCCGTCATGGTTTGAATTGGGGTGCATTAAGGCCGTTTGATTACGATCCCAATTAAATTCAAAGGGGTTAATGATTAGTGGACGGAGACTGATAATGACTGAACGCGAGAAACGGTATCAGTTGGCAATCAATAAAGGGCATACTGCAGCTTGGGATCAGAAATGGGATCAGGCTGCAGAATATTATCGACAAGCGCTTGATGAAAAACCAGAGGATCCGAAAGCACTCAACAGTATAGCTTTAGCTTTATTTGAGATGCAGGAGTTTGAGAAATCTTTACACTATTATTCGCTTGTAGCCCAAAAAATACCACAAGATCCTGCCCCTTTTGAGAAATTAGCAATACTTTATGACACCTTAGGGAAGCCGAATATTGGCTCAAAAGCTGCGGTAAAAGCGGCCGAGATTTATTCAAAATCCGGGGATTCAGAAAAAGCAATCGAGAATTGGGTGCGAGCAACTGTTATGGATCCAGAAAATGTCTTTGCCCATTCCCGCCTAGCAGTCGTTTTTGAACGTATGAGACGGATTCCTCAGGCGGTCCAAGCGTACCTCCAAATTGCCTGTATTATGCAACATAAAGGACAGATCGAAAAGGCAGTGCAAGTAATCAACCGTGCATTAAAAATGTCCCCGGATGATAACGAAGCTAATCAAGCACTAGAGACCTTACGTAATAGAAAAATGCTCCCTTATCCTGTTCGACCTAGGACCACGCTAATCCCAAAGGGGGAGCATGAGTTACTTCAAGAACCCCAAAAAGAACCAGGAGAGGAATATACACCTATAAAGGAAGCTGAACAAAGGGCATTGTCCGAACTCGCTAGCCTCTTCTTCGAACAAACAAGTGATTATGAGGAAAGACAAAAAGCAAAGACCATTGATTTAAAGAAAATTGTTGATGGCACTGGCCCCTTGTATCCTAAAGATATAGATAAAATTAAATTTCGGCTACTTCTTGGTCAAGTCGTTGATGATTTATCCAAGGAAGATATTAACCAGGCTGCAGAAAATTTGCAAATGTTGGTTGAGATTGGGCTGAATCATCCTGCTGCTTTCTTCCTCCTTGGTTTAATTCGCTATGAGAATAACCGCCTGGAAAGTTCGTTTCGGTTTCTAAGGCGTAGTGTCAACCATAAAGATTATGCCTTAGCCTCAAGAATAATAATTTCGCAAGCATTGAGGAAACAGGGACAAATCAACGAAGCAGCTCTCGAGAATCTGGAAGCATTGAAAATTGCTGATACTGAGTTTGTTAGAGAAGAACAGGTGGAAATTATCTGCCAGTTGTATGATCCTTTGATTGAGGCCTATGCACAAAAACCTAATGAAGAGGATAGTGGGAAACTTTGTGAAGCAATTGATGAGATATTAAACCAGAAGAGCTGGAGAAGAAATTTACGAAAGATTCGTGATGAATTATCCTCTAGCAATGATCACCCGATTCCTATCGCTGAGGTTCTGACAACGGTAAGCAGCAGTCAAGTAGTTGTCGCGATGAGCACAATCAGACAATTAGTACGCGAGGGTCGACGTCATGCCGCGTTTGAGGAGGCTCTATTTGCTTTGCAAGATGCACCAAATTATTTACCCCTACATATCACTATTGGCGATATCATGTTAGCAAGCAACCAGATTGAATCTGCCATAGAAAAATTCAAAGTTATTGCCCGGACTTACAGCGTTCGAGGTGAGTCTGGGAGGGCGGTTGAAATGTTACAGCGGGTGGTTGATTTATCCCCTCTAGATACAAAAGCACGCCAGAGCCTTATTGATCATTTGGTATTCAGAGGGCAGCAAGAGGAAGCAATTGGTGAATATATTAGAATGGCTGAAGTCTATTACAATCTTGCTGATTTGAATGAAGCCAGAAAAACATATACAAAGGGGCTTCGGTTTATTGAGCAAGCCAGCCTCGGGGAAAAGTGGCGGGTTGCAGTCTTGCACAAGATAGCGGATATCGATGTTCAGAGTCTCAATTGGCGACAAGGGTTGACAATTTATGACAAAATTTGCTCTATTGTTCCTGATGATTTTGATGCAAATCGAAATCGTATAAATTTAAACTTCCGATTGGGTGAAAGAAAGCAGGCATTAATTGCGACTGGGGATTTTGTAGAGGTATTAAAGAGGAAAGGTCGCAGTGTTGAGGCAGTAGATTTCCTAGACGGTCTGGCAGAGAATTGGCCGAAAGAAGCAATGATTAAAACATTATTGGCTGATATTTATCAAAATCTAGGCCGTACACAGGATGCAATTAAACAATATGATGACGCCAGAACAATCTTTTTTGAAAGAGGGAATACAGAAGGTGCTGTGGTGATGCTTAAAAAAATTATCGCCCTTAATCCCGAAAATGTCGATATTTACCAACAATCCCTTAAAGATATTCAATAGTGGAAAAGAGGAAGAAAGCATACTGTTACATTAAGCTGATTATAACCAGCAAGTGTTAGGATGAAAAAGAATAATTAACGTAAAAGTTTTTGTACCACTAACGGACTCAAGCACCAAAACCATTTTTTTTCGAATGAGGCGGGATAGGACTTCCACTTTACTGTCAATTAACCGCAAAATGATGAATTACAGTCTTTAGGGGACCGTTTTTTGGCGCGTTTTTTACACTTTTGAAATATCCGACACTTTTTTCAAGGGAATTTAACAGTCATTAGAAAACTTAGATTCAACTCATAAGTGCAACGATGATGAGGTCAAAAGAGGCAAGCTG
>CAZTJD010000006.1:0-87522 GCA_964613985.1 uncultured Anaerolineales bacterium | reverse complement strand
CTAGGGACATGTTATGTTATACTCTATCACAAATGTTATTAGTCTATCTTGCTGTTATTGATTGAAGAATGATCTGGTAGATCGTCCGATATCATTCTTTCAGTTTTCATTTCGAAAAAAGTGAGGCAAAGTGATTTCCTTGAGATCGGTGTCTGAAAATACACTGGAAAAGTTAATTTATTATAAATGAGGTTTGCAATGAAGGAAACAAGAGCCTGGATTTTGGTGATTGGAATTTTAGCTATTGGAGCTTATCTTGCCTATTCTGTAGTGAGTACTGTTCAAGGAGCGGTTGGAAAGATTGAGAATACCACGGAAAATGCCTTAAATCCTATTCAAGAAATGACTGGAGGATTAGCAACCCAGGTAAATCAATTTCTTAATCCTACACCAACCATCCTGCCAGATCCTGTCACGGTAATCAGGGATATCCGTACCCTGGCAAGGTTGGAGACGATTCAATATACTGTTGAGAAAATTGTTACTGCGGATAAAGGGCAAGGGTCATTAGAGTTCTTCTTTGGTGACCAACTCATTCTTGTCGCACATGGCGTGGTCATTGCTGGGGTAGACCTGGCAAAGATGGAGATTGATGATATCTGGTGGGATACAGGGATTTTGTCTGTGCGATTACCAGATCCAGAGATTTTCATCGCTACACTTGATAATGATAAATCTTATGTGTATGATAGGGAAACGGGATTATTAACACGAGGAGATATTAACCTGGAAACAGCAGCTCGACAGGCGGCAGAAGATGAAATTGAGAAAGCCGCCTTTGAAGATGGGATACTGGAAATGGCAAGGGTGAATGCTGAATCCTACTTGTACCGATTATTCCGCTCCATGGATATAACCGATATTGTTTTCGTTCAAAAAGAAAGTGAAGAATAACCCGTTTCCAAAGCAAAGTTAGAAAAAAGTCTATAGTATTGGTTGAAAATTGGGTAGAGATCCACCATGAGGGAGGATTATCTATGCATGGTCTTTGGTGATTTTTGGGTTCTGCAAGAAAAAGGATATCTGAGAGTCTCAGGAAATCAGATTCGCATCGTCCAATTGGGATTCGTGTATTTTTCTATTACCAGTTTTTGAGCACTATTCCGTTCCTTTGTAGTGAGTTCATCTTCCACGAATGTGATATTCAGGACATCAGCAAAGGCGCTTTGAAAAGCTGAAGCTGTATCTCCCCAGGAAGGTGGCGTTCCAAGAACCCACTCCATAGTAGTTGCTCTTTCAAGCAGGTCTTTTTTTGTTTCTATGCTATCCTTTTGATTTGATGGATCTTGATCCAGTATTAGAACCTCGAGGATGCGAGTAAGGTCTCCCTTAAGAGGTAGCGAACCATGTTGCAAGATACCATCTTTTTTTCGAGCCTGAGCGCTGCCCAATAATTTCTTCCCTTGAAACGTTATCTCATATTTCGACGGAACTTGGAAGCAAATCGGGTTTTGATCTTTGTTGTTTAGCATGGTTTTTGTCTGAGGTGTCGCCTGGGCGGGGACTCCCAGGTCATTCACCGCTTTCAGTAAGGCGCGAGACAATCTCAGGTAACTTTCAAGGAGTCCTCCATTTATACGTGGTTCATGATTGGGAGCGATCACTGAGTAAGTTAGTTCGTCGGTGTGAAGGATTGCCCGTCCACCCGTCAACCGTCGGACCAGATCCCATCCCCAATGCGTTAATCTTTCCCGGTAAACATCAGAGGATGGTTGCGCATAGCCGAGAGATAAGCAGGGTGGGGACCAGGCATAAAGCCGCAGGACCGCAGGAGAATCACCACCCCCGATGGATTGGAGTAAAGCCTCATCGACTGCCATATTCCAGGCGCCGTAGGTAGGCTGGGATTTAATCAAGCGCCAGGTCGATGGCGAAAAGTATTGATAGGTCATTGTATCGGATAACCATCGGATGTATTGGTTGGCGTTGGAGTGTTCGTTATCGTAGGGGAAGGTGTCCAGGTCATGTTAGGATCTTCGGTCGTTGTCGGTGTGAGGGTAACGCTGCCTGTAGGTGTCGGAGACAGTGTTGGTGAGGGAGTGCGAGTTTGGGTTGGAGTCCAGGTTGGGATAAGTGTCGGGATGGGAGGTGCTGTCGCAATGGGACCATATCCAGGTTTGTAAGCAAGTTTTAGGCGCACAATTGTGCTGAAAGGGGATTCGAAGGAGTCCCACCAGATTTTTAAGTAGGATTTTACTGCCAGGGTTTCATCGCCTGTGAGTTCTGCAGCAAGCCCAAGTGCATAGTAAAACCGCGCACATTCTTCTTTACTCAGACAAACGAAATCCGTGGACCCTTCGTGAGAAACTAATTGGTCTAGAATGGTGCGTGGCGATAATCCGCTCATAAGAGCATCAAGTGCGTGTTCCGCAAGCTGGTTTGTTATCTTGGCATAGAAATAACTCGGTGGTAGAAGCTCGATAAATGCTTCATCTGTATAGGAATAACGTAAAAGTCGAAAGGATTGTTGTGAACCAATCCAGACATAAGTCTGTCCGTAAAAATCTGTATAACGGGTTAAAGTTGGTTGATTTGTGTCGACTGTATCAACAAACAAAGCTTGAGCGCCACTTTCATTAATTAATAATATCCAGAGTTCTAAGCGATCAAGATAAGAGTGCCTGAAGGTAAACCAACGCTCAGTGGTACCATCTCCATCAAAATCGAAGACATCCGAATAACGGATGGCAACCCCCTTTGATGAGAGATAAAAAAGAGCATTCCTCGCTTCCTCCGTGGTTAAAGTAGATACCCAGTTTTTAAGGGCAAGGCGGTTATCACAGAACTCGGAAGCCACGCATGCTGTGTATATGCCCCATGGTGTCTGGGATGCCTCAAGAAAGTCACGGGCTGGAGTGATCCAGCGAGACCCAGGTGTTACTGGTGATTGGATGATGCTTTCAAAGTAAGATTGTGCATTTTTCAGGTTGCCTACCAAGGTATGATATACCCCCAGACGATATTGCAATTGGTCTTTGGCGTCTAAAGGATATGTTTTCTCACTGGTAGATTGTGGAGGCCAAAAAGGTAGAAGAGATTCCATGATTTGGATCGCTGCTTGCAGTCCCCAAGCACTGTTCGCCTGATCTACGAGGAATTCGCAGTAATCTAGCATTTGGGTAACCGGTTGAGCTTCATAGGACTCAGCCACGCGTTCAAACCATGTTCCTGACCAACGATAATCCTGGTGAATGGTTACTGGACAGGGTGGGTAAACGGTTGTTTCGAATTCGAGATCAAAGTAATCCTGCTCATTGCTGGAAATGGTCCAATCTAGGGTGTTTTCCAAACCGATATCGAATTCATCATTTGGCTTGAATTGAAGCTGGCGTGGTGGAGATTGAGTCAGGTCGAAGACATTAGGTGTATCGATCTGGCGGAGACCCGCTGTTGGTGTGAAGATTACAAGTTCCTTTTTTGCATCTCCGGTTAGATCACTCCATAATAATTTACTTGTTGTGGGTTGGGCGAAATTGGTTTCATCACTCAGTGTATAAAATGTATTGTTTCCATCTCTTATGGTAAACCAAAGGAATATACTGCCACCGGGTGTTTGCATTTCAATCAGGTTGTTTTGGGAGTTTCCTTTGTAAGGAGGCACTTCCTGTATTTCAAGAGCCAGACTGGGATCCTGGTGTTTTACTTGGGATGGTAGGTCATGGAGGGTAAGACCAGCCTCATTAATCATCTTTGAGAGAAGCGTGGCATATGCTAGCGTGGCGCGCTTGTCGTTAATTTTCGCCAGGTTGAGTGCTTCAGACCATTGCCAATCATTGGTATATTGGTTGTTAGGGTAATGAAGGGCAGCTTCCGATTGGATCACTTCCGCATGATAATAGGATAAATAATACTCTTCGTTATCCTGTCCACCAGGTAACAATTGCGGGGCACCTTCCATCAGAGCGATCGCATAATTATATTGAGAAGGGGATAAAGGGACGAGTTCGAAAGCCTCATCGACATTGTTAGGAAGAATAGGGGTCAGGGTAGGTGGTGCCGGTGTGAGTGAGCCCGTCCCTGTGAGGGTAGGCGTAAGTGTGGGTGTACCGGTTAGGGTTGGTAAGGGTGTGAGTGAAATTGTGGTGGTTTGGGTAGGGCTTGGACTCAAGCTCGCTGTTGTTGTTGCAGTAGGTGGTCCAAGCGCATCCGCAAGTGCTTTCTCCAGTGTTGCACTGATATCCGGAGTGATAACAGGCTGTTGTGGTGGTTGAGTTGCATAGAGTACAATCGCCAGGAGGACGATCAGGATAACCAAAGCGGATGACCAATATAAGATGGTTTTGTTTCGCAAGCGTTTTTGATCCACTCTTTGGTCTTTGTTATGGGGAAGCGAGTCTTTAATTTCCATTTCTTGAATTCTAGGTTGAAAGCATTTTCAAGCAGACTATTTATATTAATTTCTTAAGTTTAAGAGTCGTCATCAACTTCACCGCTCGCACCAAATATCATATCACGAATAATGATGCATTTATCATGGTAACCTATTTTCTCGAGTGCTGATATTGACCAAAACAGTAAAACCATTTACTGGTTATCTATTTTCCATCCTCTGCATCAACAAATCAATGGTTGTGTTGGATAGTCGAGTGAGTGGTGGTCGGACAGACCAATCTGGAAAACTGTAAAGATGGTGGAGCAATGCCTTTATGGCAGAGGCATAGGGACGGTTCGGGATGATACCCTCACACTTTGCATTAAGTTTTTTTTGTTCTTCGAACGCTGATTTCCCATTCTGATAGGAATCCCATATTATTCGCAGTGTCTGGGCATAAAGGTTTGCCATGGCGGTGATGCAACCAGAGCTACCCGCCTCAAGGGTTTTTAAGAAGATCCGCTCATTGCCGACCAGAGCCAGGGTATCTCGGTCAAGTGATTTTCCAAGTTGAAAGGTATATTCAGCGTCCCCCGTGGAATCTTTGAAGCCAGCAAATTTACCAGGAAAAGATTCTCTCAGGTTATTGATAACAGGTAATGGGATCGGGACACCAGTTTGATCAGGGAAATGGTAGCCGAGGATGGTTTTCCCCTTGGGGACTGCTCGTCTGATCAATTCTTGATACCAGATAGTGAGTCCTTCTTCGTTAGCCCGATGATAATAATAAGGTGGTAACACAATTGCTGCATCAAAACCCAGATCGAAGGATGATTTGGTCAGCAGGATAGTCTCTTCGAGGCTTGGTGTGCCTGTACCAGCGAAGAGTCTGAATCGGGGATGTACTTCTCGAACTTTGACAGCGGCCTTAAAAATACCCAGGCGTTCGTTGACTGAAAATGATGGACCTTCTCCTGTGGTTCCTAGCAGGAGCGCGCCATGGCAGCCTTTGTCAGCGAGGAATGCCAAAAATACAGGGATATCATCCAGGGCAATGGTAGAATCTTGGTTTAGTGGGGTGATTGCGGCTGCATACACTCCTGCAAATGGGTGTTGTGACATATCTCATTCTCTGATTATTAAGATCTCTGTGTTGCCATCTCTTTTTTTGGAATATTTCTTGACGGAAACATGGTGGAGTTTATAATACCACCAGATATGATTTCTTATCTTCTCAAATATAAACATATCCAAAATATTTTGGTCAGCTCGCTGATCATGTTTATGGAGTTTTCCTGTTCAGGCAATAATAGACAGGTTTCCTTCATTTCACCCACAGCTGAAATGACAACGACCTCCCAGACTGATTATATGATGAAGATTGAAGAGACAGTATCAATTGAATCGACACGGGAAATTACCCCAACTTTAACAATTACAGCTTCGAGAATTCCTGTCCAAGAACTCGTTCTCTGGCATGGTTTAGATGATCGGGGAATCCTGGCTTTGGGGGAAATTATGAAAAATTTCCAGCGTGAGAACCCAGATATTCATATCCAAGCAGTATATGTACCATATGATGATCTCCTAGAACGTTATATTCAAGCGGTGGATTCTGATTCTGTACCAGACCTGCTTCTTGGAGCCGGTGAGTGGGGAACCATGCTATATAATCTTAATGCCATTGCAGCAATTCCAAAAGAAATATTACGAGAATTACGATTTGATATCAACCCATCAGCTTATAGCGCAGTGGTTTATGAGGATACACCCATTGCACTTCCCTATTCTCTTCATGGAATTGTGATGTTCCGCAATTCTTCAATATTGTCTAATGCACCGGAAACATTTGAGGAACTGGTTATTTCTTCCCAAAAGGTGACAAAAGGCAGAATCGTGGGTGCATACCTGGAACGAGGCGATTTGTTTGCCTATGGACAATTAACTGCCTGTGGTGGTGCATTAATGTTTCCGAATGGTTATCCAGCTTTTAATAATTCTTCTGGATTGTGTTGGTTAAATTTATTAAGTATGTTTGAAACTGCTGGCCCCGTCTCATTTAACAGTGATGATGATCTCAATCGGTTCAAAGCGGGGAATGTAGGGTTAATTTTTGCAGGGACATGGCATTTATCAGCACTTCAGGACTCCCTTGGGGACGATGTAGTTATTGATCTATGGCCTGAATTTGGGGACTTCCATCTTTCTGGATATGTCTGGACGGAGAATATCTATCTTTCCGCGAATCTCACAGAGGAGGCATACTATCGCGCCCTGGCATTCTCCCAATTTTTCCTTAGTCCAGAAAGTCAGGCTGTTTTTGCGGAAATTGGAATTATCCCAGCAACTTTGTATCGAGATGTGAAGGAACAGATCATCTTACAAGCCGTCGCAGCCTTGACAAAAGGAACCCAATACCCGCTTTCACCAGAAATGGAATTGTATATCAAACCTATGCATGAGGCTCTGTTAGCAGTTTTTGAAGAGAATATTGCGCCATCCATTGTATTGGAAACGGCTGAAGACAGAATTATGGATTTGATCGATGATTTTTCTGAGGCAGGAGAGGAATTCTGAAAAACATAATGTGATGTATGCCGATCACAATTGTGAAAATCACCAGTTGGTGGTAAACTTAGCCCTGGTGTTTTGACATAGGAACAAATATCAGAAGCATCCCCTTCCGGTCGTTCCAAGGGATGCTTTCTTGTGTGTGTAAGTGGCTTATATTGTAAATCAACGCAATTTAATTGCATAATATTTCGGAGGAAAAAATGTCAGAAAAAAAATGGGTATACCTGTTCAAAGAGGTCGAACAGGCAGAAAAATATGCAGGGGATTGGGAAGGTGTCCGATCCCTCTTAGGCGGGAAAGGGGCAAATCTTGGAGAAATGACCCGGATTGGTGTACCAGTGCCCCCTGGTTTTTCGGTGACGACAGAAGCTTGTAATGCATATCTGGAAGCTGGCGAACAATTCCCGGAAGGGATGTGGGAGCAAGAACTAGCAGCAATGGTAGAGATTGAGAAACTCACTGGTAAGAAATTCGGCGACCCCGACAATCCACTGCTCGTGTCCTGCCGATCTGGTGCGAAATTTTCTATGCCCGGCATGATGGATACCGTATTGAATATTGGCCTCAACGATGTGGTTGCTGAGGCGATGGTTGAACTGACAAGTGATGTACGTTTTGTTTACGATGCTTATCGTCGCCTTGTGCAAATGTTCGGATCAGTAGTACTCAACATCGATGATGAAGCGTTTGAACATCCCCTTGACACTTATAAGAAGAAAAAAGGTTATAAACTGGATACTGAATTAACTGCAAAGGATTGGAAAGTCATCACGGAAGAATTCAAGGCAGTGGTTAAGGAACAGATGGGATTTGATTTTCCCCAAGACCCCTATGAACAATTAAAGCTAGCCACAGAGGCAGTCTTTAAGTCCTGGAATGGTAAACGAGCTATCGATTATCGTAATGCTGCTGGGATCGCGCATGACCTGGGGACGGGTGTTAATATTCAGACCATGGTCTTTGGCAATATGGATAACTCAGGGACAGGGGTAGCCTTTACACGAAACCCGTCCACCGGTGAAAAAGTGATATGGGGAGAATATCTGATGAATGCCCAGGGCGAGGATGTGGTTGCTGGTATCCGTAACGCGAAAAACGTCACCGAGATGGGGGAGGAATTACCTGAAGCTAATCAAGAGTTTCTGGATGTCTGCGAGAGGCTGGAGGTACATTACAAAGAGATGCAGGATGTCGAGTTCACGATTGAACGAAGTAAACTTTGGATGTTGCAGACACGCGATGGTAAACGTACGGCAAAAGCTGCAGTAAAGATTGCGGTAGACATGGTCAAAGAAGGCTTGATCAGTAAAGAGACAGCTGTAAGAAGGGTAAAGCCCGAACAGGTTGACACCTTGCTACACCCTCAGTTCGTTGAGAAAGCCAAGCTGGCAGCACAAGAAAGTGGTGATTTCCTGGTTAGCGGTGTGAATGCTTCCCCTGGTGCGGCTGTTGGTAGAGTATATTTCGATGCTGATACGGCAGAAGTCAAAGCCAAAGAGCAAGGACAGGATGTGATTATGGTCCGCCCCTTTACAAAACCCGATGATGTTCACGGTATGTTGGCTTCCAAAGGAATCCTCACTACAGAAGGTGGAGCGACTTCTCATGCTGCTGTTGTTGCCCGTCAGTTTGGCATACCATGCGTTGTTGGTGCTTCTGAGGCACGGATCGACCTGGAAGCTCGCATCTTAACGGTTGGTGATAATGTTGTTAGAGAAGGGGATTGGATTTCTGTTGATGGTACGGCTGGACAGGCATTCGTTGGACAGATCGAGTCTGTAGCTCCGTCACTGGAGGAACAGACTGAACTCTTAGAACTACTCACCTGGGCGGATGAGATCTGTGCGGTCGAAGGGACTCGTGAATTCCCAGCCGGTTGGCCCACCCGCGGTCTGCAGGTTTGGGCAAACGCAGACTACCCGGAGGATGCCCGTCGAGCCCGTTCTTATGGTGCTAAGGGTATTGGTTTATGCCGGACAGAGCATATGTTCTTCGAACCGGAAAGACTACCCATTGTCCAGAATATGATCCTTGCTGGGAGTGATGTTCAGAAACGACAGGCAGCCCTCGATAAGCTGCTCCCATTTCAGCGAGAAGATTTCGATGGCTTGTTCGAAGCTATGACTGGGCTGCCAGTAATCATCCGACTTATCGATCCACCTCTACACGAGTTCATGCCAGATGAGCATTCACTTCTTGAGGAAGTGATTACAGCGCGGTTAAAAAATGAGGTAGTGCCTGAGAAAGAGGCATTATTAGCTGATATCCAGGCTCTCCATGAAAGTAACCCAATGATGGGATTGCGTGGCGTACGTCTCAGTGTTATGATGCCTGAAATCGTTTCGATGCAGGTGCGAGCAATTTTTGAAGCTGCAGCAGATGTCAAGCTACGTGGTTTTGAACCTCATCCCGAAGTCATGATTCCTCTTACCGGGCATGTCAATGAGTTGCATTTCATCCAGCCTAAGTTGGAAAAAGTCGCTAAAGAGGTTATGGCTGAGAAGGGTGTCAATTTTACATATAAATTCGGAACCATGATTGAGATTCCTCGTGCTGGATTAACTGCAGACCAGATCGCAGAGACCGCAGAATTTTTCTCCTTTGGGACCAATGACCTGACGCAGTTTACTTTTGGTTACAGTCGTGATGATGCTGAGCGAAACTTCTTGGTGAAGTACGTGGAAGATGGTATCCTGCCTAAAAATCCTTTCCAGACGATCGATCGAGATGGCGTAGGGCAACTCATGATGGTGACGGTTAAAAAAGGTCGTTCCACTCGCGTTTCCCTGGAGTGTGGGATTTGTGGTGAGCACGGTGGTGATCCAGCCTCCATCGAGTGGTGTCATCTGATTGGTTTAAACTATGTCAGCTGCTCCCCATTCAGGGTACCTATTGCCCGTTTGGCAGCTGCACACGCTGTTCTAAACCATGAGGAATAGGGTTATAACCAGCTGTTTATGAAAAGCCGCCTGAATTGGCGGCTTTTTTTTAATGGCGTAGTGGAAGGCTTCTCCCGGCTGGTTCAATAAAACTGCGTTATTGTACTTGCGTCATATTATTGAATCAGAGAGCATATATTAATTTGTAAAAGGTTTTAACAGCTCAGCGAAGTTCTCTCCTAGGGTTGGCAGGTGATAGCCGCCCTCCATTACGATTAGTGTTGGAAGCCGTAATCCGGCAATGTGCTTTCCAATTTCATGGATACCTTGTCGGGTAATTTTGAAGTCTCCCAACGGGTCCTCCTGGTAGATATCCATACCAGCAGAAACAACCAGATACCTTGGGGAAAAGGCTGCAATCAGGTCAAGGGCTTGATCCAGGGTAATGAGATAGTCGCTGTCTGTTATTCCAGATGAGAGGGGAAAATTTTTATGAAAACCTGTCCCTGGACCTATGCCCTTTTCTTCATCTCCTCCAGCATAACGAGGGTATTCCCGCTTCGGATCAGCATGGATGGAGGTGACGAAGATATCCGCTCGATTGTAAAATATTTCCTGGGTGCCGTTTCCAGCATGGTAGTCAATATCCAAGATAGCCACCTTTCCTCGTAGGCTCAGCCAATGGGTGGCGATTGCGGCATTATTAAGGAAACAATAGCCACCACATATCTCGTGACCAGCATGGTGACCAGGCGGACGGCAAAGTGCAAACGCTACTGTCCGATTTTTGGCAATCTCCTGAGCACCAGATAAGGCAGCAAATGCTGATTGCAATGCTGCTGGAAAGGTTCCTGTTGTGATACCGACCGTGGTATCCATCAAAAAAAATCCTGCTTTTTCAAGTACTGACCCAGCAGCGACACTTTCATGATTGATGCCATAGGTGCCAGGGATAAAAGCCATTCCTTTGACTGGAGAGTATTTCTCCCACTCGGCATATGCATTCTGTAGGTAGGTGAGATAAGGCTGGCTGTGGATTGCCAGGATTGTCTCTAAGTCAAATTCACATGGCAGCGAGATGCTTGCCCATTTCATCATACTCAGTACCCGTAGAACTTGATCTGCCCTTTCTGGAACCTCTAAAGCGGGAAGATTGCCTTCGGATGTGTACCCCTCATAGGGAGGATTATGATTTTTATGGATTTCAGGGTAATAGATTTTCATTTACCTCATCCTTTATGATGATGGATTAATACAATTTGATTATAGTATATCAGTATATCCGGACCAGTTAATCAAAATAGTCCTGATAAAATCAGAGAAATGGTTATCATCAGGATAAGAGTATAATAACTCTGATTAAGATCACCACAAACCATAGTGTATATACCATGTTTGGAAATACGCCTCATTTGAGAAAACCCAGCAACAAGAAGGGAATTGATAAATCCCCACAAACGATATTCGTTCTTTCTGGTGGCGTTGGGGCATCGGGAGAGCAGTTGGTTCGAACAGTTATGGCCCAGTTCCCTGGTTCCGATATTGCCATCGAGATATTTCCCAAGGTCTTTAACTGTGAGCAGGTCGAATTAATTTTTGTTGATGCGTTAAAGAAGGACGCGATTGTTACCCTTACATTTGTTGATCCGCAACTGAGGAAAGAAGCGAAGGAGGTTGCTGAAGAAATGGGTATACCTGCCCTTGACCTGGTTGGTCCACTGATGGAAAAATTCGGAGAAAAATTGGATCAGGTTCCATTGGGAAAGCCGGGTTTATACCGTCAGTTGTACCAATCCTATTTCGACCGTATTAGTGCCATGGATTATGGTCTGGCTCATGATGATGGCAAGAATCCAGATGGATGGCCTGACGCGGAAATCGTACTACTTGGGGCTTCTCGGGTGGGGAAAACCCCCATTAGCCTGTACCTCTCCGTACTTGGATGGAAGGTCGCGAATGTACCTATTGTTGCTGGGATTATGCCCAGAGATGAATTATTCACACTGGACAAGAGACGTCTGGTCGGGTTGACAATTGCCCCAAGTGAATTGATCGAATATCGAAAGCACCGACAGCGCAGCCTTGGTGTTGGTGGAACTCGCTCTGATTATATTGATCCTAAGAAGGTTTATGAGGAGATCGAAACCATCGAGTGTTTTCTCAGGAGGCAAGGTATTTTTATCCTTGATGTAACTGGAAAACCCATTGAAACGACAGCGGATGAAATTATACAATTGGTGAGAAGGAAAATTTTATAGAATGATATCTCATATTTTCAATTATCCCGTATTCGTTATCCAAACATTTTTTTGGTGGTTTGGTAATCGGATTCGTAAGTTACGGCAAGTACCTGATTATATCCTTTATACCCTTGAAGGGGATTATTCCCAGATCCCACAGGTTGGTGGTAATCCTTTGCTGAAGATGTTCCGACCACCCAAGATAAGCCTGATGGAGCTTAACGAGCAAATTTGTCGGATCGCTGAGGATACTCGAGTGAAAGGCGTCGTTTTCTTATTGAGACCCCTTGATATGCCATTGGCCAAGGTCGATGAACTTCGGAGGCTGTTCCAAAAGCTTCGGGAAGCAGGAAAAACTGTCATGACCTGGGCTTATACCTATGATACGAACATGTATTACCTGGCTTCTGCAGCAGATAAGATCACCCTCCTGCCAGGTGGAACGCTGGCACCGATGGGTTTGTATAGTCAATATATCTACCTTGCAGATGCTTTAGACCTTGTGGGTATAAAGGCTGATTTCCTTCAAACGGCTCCATACAAGTCTGCCAGTGATATGTTCTCTCGCAGCGGTATGTCCGCGGAAGTTCGGGAGATGGGTAACTGGTTGGCAGATTCGACATATGCAGAAATATTATCGAAAGTGAGTCAAGGAAGGAAAATAGATCACGATACTGCGGCCTCACTGCTTGATCAAACACCTTGTACAGATTTACAAGCAGTGGAAATCGGTGCAGTGGATGCACTTTTAGAAGAAGATGACCTGCCAATATTCTTAGGGAGTGCAGAGGAACATGCCAGGCTGCTCCCATGGGATGATGCCCAAAAACGAGTCTTAAAAAGACGTCTTAAGGAACCGGGGAGGTTTATCGCTTTACTGCGAATTGAAGGTATGATTGTGGATGGTCATAGCAGCACACCGCCCGTGGACCTGCCTATCCCAATCCCCATTGTATTCGAGGAACGCTCGGGGGATGTCAGTATTGTAAATACAATCCGCCAGGTTATCTCTGATGAACGAGTACAGGGTGTTGTGCTGTATGTTAACTCACGTGGTGGTTCACCGACAGCTTCAGAAACAATTCGACATGCACTGTTCAAATTAGCCATGAAAAAACCACTGGTTGTTGTGATGGGACCGGTGGCTGCTTCCGGAGGCTATTGGGTCTCAACCCCGGGGAAGATTCTTATCGCTCAACCAAATACCCTGACCGGCTCGATCGGTGTGATTTTAGGTAAATTTGCAGATCAGGGATTGTTAAAGAAATTATTCATTAATATAGAGACGATAAAAAGGGGAGAAAATGTTGATATTTATTCATCAGAGGCACCCTTTAATGAGGCTGAAAAGGGACAAGTCGGTCATTATCTTAAACGAACTTATGATATGTTCCTGGAACGAGTCTCCGAAAGCCGGCAGTTTAGTCTAGACGAGGTAGATGCCATAGGAGGTGGCCGTGTGTGGACAGGAAAGCAAGCTCTTGAGAATGGATTAGTAGATGAGTTGGGTGGTTTGGATTTAGGACTGGATAAGATTAGGGAGATGACGGGTTTGAGTGAGCGAACTCATGTGCAGATTTATGAACCGAAAAAAGGATACATTCCACCAGTGGCACGGGGAGCTTGGGCACTGAGATATGGTTTTGAAAACATAAGATATTTTAATGGCAAAGTAACTTGTATTTGTCCCTGGCTGAATGTAGGATAGCAAGGTGGATGATAAGCAGTGAGATGAGGAAAGGTATTGCACTTGGTTAGAATTCTAGTGGTTGGGAGTATTAATATGGATTTGGTGATTCGGACTCACCATATCCCTCTGCCGGGTGAGACTGTACTTGGAAGTGAATTCGGGGCATTCCCCGGGGGAAAAGGAGCCAACCAGGCTATTGCTGCAGCCAGACAGGGTGCGAATGTGACCTTTCTGGGGCGAGTTGGTAAGGACGATTTTGGTCAGCAGTTATTAAATTCCCTAAAAGTGGAAGGCATAGCAACCCAACATATCGGGATGGATGAAACCGTTGCCAGCGGGGTAGCCTTGATCACCCTGGATGAAACCGGTGAGAATTGCATCGTGGTTGCACCAGGAGCAAACTACAAGCTTACTTGTGATCATATCCACCAGGCAGATATTGCTTTTATCAATGCAGACCTGGTGCTGCTTCAAATGGAGATTCCGTTGGAAGCAGTAATTACCTCAGCGGTCACTGCGAAAGAACTTGATCTGCCGGTGGTCCTGAACCCTGCACCTGCCCAGGTGCTGCCTGAAGGTTTATTGAAGATGGTAGACTTTCTCATCCCGAATGAAAGTGAATGTGCCATTTTAAGCGGAATGCCTGTCAATACCCTCTCTGAAATTGAAGCTGCTGCGTGTTCGTTGGTAGATAAAGGGGTGGGTTGCGTAGTAGTCACCCTGGGTGCTTGTGGTGCTTATCAACTGGAAAAAAGCTTGCCTGGGATACATGTGCCCGGTTTTATAGTCGATGTTGAAGATACAACTGCGGCTGGGGATTCCTTTGTCGGTGCATTCGGTGTTGCTTTAGCAGAGGGTAAATCCACTCTTGACGCGGTAAAACGTGGTTGTGCGGCAGGAGCACTGGCAACCACGCGTTTAGGTGCGCAGCCTTCCATCCCTCTTAGATCTGAGGTAGACCGGTTACTTG
The DNA here is from genome assembly GCA_964613985.1 of uncultured Anaerolineales bacterium. Classification (GTDB taxonomy): domain Bacteria; phylum Chloroflexota; class Anaerolineae; order Anaerolineales; family UBA11858; genus CAZTJD01. Next base: position 72,857 of record CAZTJD010000006.1, on the reverse strand, counting down.
TAAGACAAAGCTGAGGAAACCACGGGAACAGGAACCAAGAAATTTAATTGCTTAGTCTGTTCTTCAACTCCCAAATAAAACATTTTCGATACATTTGTAGAGCTGCTTCAAGGAATAATTATGTTTTTTCCGCCAGATTATTATGAACGAGTATACGCAGGGGTGTTGGGCAAGATCATTGGTGTGTATCTAGGCCGTCCGTTTGAGGGATGGACATATGAGCAAATCATGGCCGAGTTGGGGGAGATCGAATATTATATAAATGACCGGAAGGATTTGCCTTTAAGAAATCACCAGATCGTGGTTACCGATGACGACATCTCCGGTACATTCACTTTCCTCCGAGCAATGCCTGATTACGGCAATCATTTGGATTTGACCGCGAAGCAAATAGGACAGACCTGGCTGAACTACATCATCGAGGATCGTACAATCCTTTGGTGGGGTGGTTTTGGAAATTCGACTGAACATACAGCTTACCTGCGGTTGAAGAAAGGAATTCCTGCACCACGATCCGGGTCAATAACCCTTAACGGCAGGGTGGTTTCAGAACAAATTGGAGCTCAGATCTTCATTGAGGGCTGGGGTTTGATCAGTCCGGGTGACCCGGCATTAGCCGCTGACTTGGCGCGCCGTGCTGCCAGCGTCAGCCATGATGGAGAGGCGATTTATGGAGCCCAGGTGATCGCTGCTATGGTCGCCCAGGCTTTTATCGAGCCGAATCTGGATGTAATCCTGGAAACAGCGTTATCTCTCATCCCCAAAGACTCACTCATCTACCAGCTGGGAGCGGATGTTCGCGAGTGGTACGCAATTGACTCGGAGGATTGGCAGTCTGCACGAAGGAAGTTGGCTGATGTTTATGGTTATGATACCTATAGCGGTAACTGTCACATCATCCCAAACCACGGTCTGGTTATCTTGAGCTTGCTTTATGGGCGAGGAGATTTCAGTACCTCCCAACGAATCGTGAATACCTGTGGGTGGGATACGGATTGCAATGCAGCAAATCTAGGCTGTATATTAGGAGTACGGAATGGATTAGCTACCTTTGAGGGTGGCCTGGATTGGCGCGGTCCAGTTGCAGACCGGCTCTATATCCCCACTGCTGATGGGGGTAGAGCTATCAGTGACAGCGTAATTGAGACTGATCATATCATGGAGATTGCCCATGCAATACGAGGTAAGCGATGGAACCATCCTAAGGGAGGGGCGCGATTCCATTTTTCCTTACCCGGGTCAGTCCAGGGATTCAAAACTTTTGGAAACCTGACACTCAAGAATGTCCAAAATCCCAGAATAAAGAACAACCGTGCTCTGGCTTTATGTTTTAACCTGCAAGCAGGAGAAACTGCCTTAGCTATGACAGATACCTTTGTTCCTCCTGAAGCAATTGATATGCCCGGATATGAACTGTTAGCCTCACCAACGATTTACCCTGGTCAAAATGTAATAGCGATGGTGTTGGGGGAGGATGGGAATACGACAGCGGTCAATATTGCGATCGCACTAGAAAGGTATGGTGAAGAAGATGGTTTGGAAGTAATCTACGGTCCGGTGCAGAGTCTGACGCCCGGGCAGGAGAAGCAATTTGATTGGGTGATTCCCGGCCTGGACGGTATGCCAATCACCCGCATCGGGGTAGCTCTGACAGCCAGAAAAGCGATGAAAGGCATTGTCTATCTCGATTCGCTAGGATGGAAGGGATCTCCTCGTGTTTCTTTTCACCGTCCCACAGTACCCGGCAGGATGTGGAAGCGACAATGGATCGATGCCCTCGATCATTTCGAGGATCGTTTTGGAGAAGCATTCCGGCTGATCCAGGACCGTGGGCAGGGTCTAGCTATCACTGGTACACGCCAATGGTGTAACTATTCCCTTGAATCGACCCTGACTCCCCACCTCGTGCGAGCATTCGGTCTGGCAGCACGAGTCCAGGGATTGGAACGATATTATGCCTTGCTACTCGTTGATCGAGATACTGCCAGGTTGGTGAAACGCCTGGATGGAGAAATCGTGCTTAAAAACGTTCCTTATAAATGGAATTACGGTCAGGCATACACCCTGAGAATATTAGTAGATGGATCCCATGTTTGTGGCTGGGTGGATGGGAATAAGTTATTTCATTTTGAGGATTTGAATCATCCATTGTCTACTGGAGCGATTGGATTAGTTTGTGAGGAAGGTCGGGTGGGGACGGATCTTGTGAGTGTTGATCCTGTAAATAACCATTAATAGACGTAAAAACCTTAGAATGGTAGAATCTGGCTTACAAAAATTGGGATGATAATGTGCTTATTATCTCCAGTTGTAACTTCGAATACCGTACCTTTGAATGGGTTTTTCGGTTTGTAATCGTTTTATTTTTGCCGAATGGCCCGCAAGAGGGAAAGGAAAATGATATGAAATACCCGATAGCCTTAATCTTTATCCTGATCATTTCCGTAATGATGGCAGCCTGCCAGTTGGTTGTGAGGGATCAACCAGAAACAACAGCCACTGCTGCATTGCCATTATTGCTGGTCACAGAAACGCCGCAAGTTCCAACAGATGGGATTGATCTTATTTCGACAGAAACAAACATTCCTCCCACAGAGGAACCTACGGAAACCCTGACAGCTTTACCAACCGAAACAGGTACACCTACCGAAACCCAAACACCTGAATTCACGCCTACTCAGCCAGCCCCGGTAACCCCTGATCCCAACGAAGGTCTTGGAGATATCCGTATTGATGAGCAGTTTGATGGTAGCAGCGGTTGGGGATGGTCTTATGTAGAGGATGGTGTGGTCACCTTTAGGATTGATTCCGGAGGCGTTCTGGCAGCCTTTGAAGACTCCAATCAAGGTTGGCGAATTTCACTCGGTCCGGATACATTCTCAGCAGGAGACCAGCGGGTTCAGCTAACGGTTCAGGCCTTGGCCTGTGGCGATCAAGATGAATGGGGATTACTTTATCGTGGTGAATTTACAGAAGATAGCAAAATTAACGGTTATATTTTCAAGATTAACTGTGCTGGACAGGTGCGGGTGGAACGATTATTGGAAAACCAAAGCAGTGTATTGTTGGGGTGGATACCAGTCAAAAGCGTTGAAACCGGTTCCGGTGATGAGAACACCTTGATGATATGGGCTGTCGGTGATGAAATGCGGTTCTATGTAAATGATATTTATATTGAAACAGTGATAGATTCTACATATGAGTCTGGTGAGTATGGCATCTTCGCCCAGGATAGGACAAATGGGAATGCAGAGTTCCTTTTTCTAGCAATGCGGGTATATCGGGTGGAGGTTGAGTAGAAATAGCAGGTAAATCATTGAGAACGCTACGTGCATAGAGACATTTATGATATGATTCAAGTTTCGTTGCGTTCTCTGAAGTCCTAATAATTTCATCTATACTCTCTCTTTGACAGATGGATATTTACTATGAATAAGAATATTAGAAGAGGGATTATATTTTTGGTCTTGTTGGGTGTATATGCCCTTTGTGCATTCTTGACATATACATTCTTCATTGAGCAGATGGCAGCAATGGTTGGAATGCCCATGCCTGAAATTGGGGTTCCGGCTTATCTGCTTGGTTTGGCAAATGCTGGGATTATCCTGGTGGCCTATGGGATCTTGGGGCTTGTGGGTTTTTGGTTTGCTCGCAAGTTGGGTTTGCCGGGAATTTATCGCGAAGATGGGAACTGGAAAGGGTGGTTCTGGCAACCGTTGCTGATTGGGGTTGTTTGTGGTATTGTCCTTGTGGTAGGCGACCTGGTATTTGCCAGGATCAATGATTTTGGTCGCTTCCCGCATCCTGGTTTTCCCGCCTCGATTCTAGCATCTATCAGTGCAGCGATCGGGGAGGAGATTGCTTTTCGAGGTTTTGTTTTTGGACTTTGGGCATTAATTCTAAATTGGATCTTCGGACGTTTTAATGGTCGCAAGGTGGCACTGTGGATCGCTAACGTGATCGCTGCCCTGGCTTTCGCTGCTGGTCATTTAGTCTCCCTTATGTACCTGACCGGAGCCTTAACCATCACTGCGATTAACCCGTTCTTGTTGCTCGAAATCTTCCTGCTTAACGGCATTGTCGGCCTTGCAGCTGGGGAAAGGTATATAAAAGATGGGTTAGTAGCAGCAGGAGGAGTGCATCTTTGGACAGATGTGGTGTTCCACGTTATGTGGGGCATATTGTAAGTGGTAAGGTGCAGGGGGTGAGGGATTAGGGGATCAGGAGATCGGTTAACCAGCATATCAGTGAATCATGGAACGAATGGGTTAGGAAGTGGTCATACTGATTACCTCTGTACGGGTGAGCTTATGTTTGGTTTTTAGAGCAGATCTTGCTGAGGCTTGTTATTTCTTTGGCAGCAGTCAGTGGTCTATTTTGGGATCTACCCTTTGGGTTATAATCAATAATAATTATCTAAATTTCGGTAATGGTAGGGATGCAAGTATGATGAAGGAAAAAAGTTATAACCTTGAGGATGGCATCGATGCCTTGAATGAGGGAAAGAAAAGTGAGGCTCGGCGATTACTGGCAGCGGCAATACGAGAGGATCCTCGAAACGAGACTGCCTGGTTGGGTATGGCGCAGGCGGTGGAAGAAGAAGAAAGATACGTTGAGTGCATGCAACGAGTGTTGGAAATTAATCCAGAAAATGAACAAGCAAAAAAAGTTCTCCAGAAATATCAGGCTTCGCAAAAACTTTCTACTTTAGGAGAAAAACTTGGTCGTTATGGGATTGTGGCAGTGATGGCCCTGGTTGTTATCTGTATACCTGTTGTCTTATTTTCGAATACTCTAAGCAATCTTTTCTCTCCAAAAACACCTACACCATCACGAATCCCAATTGAATTTACCCAAACTCCATCAATCCAATCAACGAAAACGACTATTCCTACCTTGACGAAAACGGCAGTCCTCCCGATCATTACATGGACAATATCCCCCAGCCCAACTAGGGAAAAAGAAGCGCTGGATTTCTTCCCATGCATCCCTGATTCCCCACCCATTACGGTTGAAGTCAGCAAAGTATTAGATGGAGATACGATCGAGGTGATTCTCAGTGGAGTGACTTTTCTAGTGGGATACATTGGTGTCGAAGCTCCGAATTTAGAGAGTATTTACGGAGAAGAAGCTGCTAAGATGAACCAGTCATTAGTCGAAGGACAGGAAGCTTGGTTGTTCCCAGATGTCTCCGAATGGGACGAGAATGGTCGCTTAATGCGCTATGTCTTCGTTGGGGATATGTTTGTCAATTATGAAATCTTGCGCCTTGGATATGGCGGAACGGTGGAGATGCCACCGGATACAGCATGCAGTCCACTCTTTGAGGAAACTGTACGAGGAGCGAGAAACAATTCCCAGGGCTTGTGGGCGTTGATAGACCTGGAGGAACCAATTTTTACCCCAACTGTGGAAGGTGGAGAACCATAAGGATGAAGTAAATCTTTATGGGAAGAAGTCCAGGCAGCATATTTATCTTGAGATTTTTCTCTGATGCTCTGTTAAACATCATTTTGAGGTATGTCATGCTAGGTGAAACGAAGTATATATTTTTTTTTAGCTGGTGATTCCACAATCGCTAAAACGCTCCCTCATAACGATTAATTCAAGTTTCTTATTTGATTGTCTAATAGCAGATAATTGATGCGGAGAAATTAGATGGAATCTATGGCACCATTCTTCATACTCAGCATCGCCGTCCTAATTGGTGTATTCGTGTTTTATTCAATCCGGAAAGATAAAGAAGAGAATATTCGAAAATTGCAGTTGACACGGAACCTGGAATTCACACCCGTTGAACCGGATCAGGTGTTTACCGATCGCATCAACCAGCTTTATCACCAAATACCGGGCAAAAGCATTTTTGAGTTACGGAATGTATCCCATATGACAATCCCAGATGGTGAAATGTTCCTTTTTGACTTGGTCAATACTGCTGGAGAAGGAGATAGCAATACAGAAGAACAAGCAATCGCGGTTGTATCCCAGTATTTAAATCTTCCTGAATTTACAATTTATCCCCAGTTGGATATTCACGGGTTCGGGAGCAAATTTGCCAACACACTGGTTCGCTGGGTGGTCTCGAAAGTTGGAGATTCATTGGATTTTCCAGAACACCTGGAATTTCAGAAACGGTACCTGGTAAGTTCACAAGATGAACAAGGGACTCGTGAATTTCTTGATGGTCGAAAATTGCATATGCTGGCTCAGGTGCAGCTGTTAGGGATTCATGCAGGAGGCGATTTGTTTGTTTTATCGAAGTTTGATCAGGTCAGCAAACCTGTAAATCGTGAATCGTTCAGTGAACGGATTTCCCAGGCGGTGGATGTTTTCCAGATCTTTACCAGCTGAGAGGGGTTTTAGTTAATTTCAGGATAAATTCCCTGCCTATCCTGTTCGCAACTATAAGTCTCCTGGAGATATATGGTCTTTGTGGGGAGTGGTGTAATGATAATTTAATTTTTAATTTGGTTCCAGTTGCTGTTGGTTACATCCCAAACCAGGTTCCAGGAATGGAACGAAGTGGTCTTATAGTGGCAGATCACTTTATCTTGCCAGGAAGTCTTTTAATATTTTTATGTAAATATTAAATTGATCTCTTCGAATATTGTGTCCCGAATTTGGGATGTAAGCGTGCTGTAGTTGCGGGATTATCTCTCTGAGCCTCTCGACCTCAGCTCTTCCTAAGATTGACCCTCTCGATGGATCAGCGGTGATTAGCAGGACAGGGCAGGTGATTTGATGGAGGATTGCAGCATCTGAATCAGTTGAGTCTAGTCGGTGTTGGACTAGGGTGGTGATTTTTGTGCTGAAACGATGTTTGGAATCTACCCAAGGTATGACTTCGGATTCCGACCAATCTGGGTTCTGAGAGTGGCATTCCGCAAGCAGTTCATCTCGTGTCTTGCGTTTGAGTTCAGTGATCCAGGTGATGAACCCAACACGAAAATCATCCTCTTGAGGCGTCTCAGTCTTCATCCAAAACGCGGGTGGATCTTCCAGGATAATCGCACCAGGCAAATCAGGGAAGAGGGCAGCCATGTGTAGAGCAGTTGCTGCACCCATGGAATGCCCGATGATAGTTGGTTTTTTGAGTCCTAAATCAGTGATTAAACCCGCCAGTTCTGTAGCCATTGTCGCCTGGTTGTAACCCGTATCAGGTGCCTCTGATTTGCCATGGCCGCGAGCATCAACCAGGATGAGGTCATATTGAGAGGATAAGGCTTTAGCCACCGGCGTCCAGCACAGTCCATCATCGGTAATACCATGTGCCAGGACGAGTTTAGGCCCCGATCCACCCGTGCGGTAGTAATGTAATTTTATATTGTGAGTTAGGATATCAGCTTCTGTAAAACGAGTCATTTTTGGCTCCAGGGGTAGTTTCAGGATCAAAATCCGACGCGTGGAAATCGTTGTGCAATTTATGTATTTTACTCGAGGAAATGGCTTGATAGGTTATAGCATTTTGTGAAATGCATTGAAGCGAATCCGATACGGTGTCAGGAAAACGTGGAACGAAACTTTACTGTTGCCACTGCACTTAGCCCAAAAATAGGTTATGTCCGCGCCGCGGAGTCAGTAAGGAAGCTCAGAAATCGGGACGCACAGTGCGGGATGTTACTTTGGAGTGGGGAGTTTTAGCAAAAGAAGAATTGGATGAAGCTTTGGATCCACTTCTAATGACCGAAGCCAGGTTGTGAGTGATGGTTTAACCACCTCTTCCTCAAGCTTAACCAGGATGCTGCTGTGGCGAGGACAAGAATGGTTATCAGTAGGATCCATAGGATGAGAGAACTTTTAATATAAACAGGCAAGACGACCATACTGATGAATGCATCAAAGGCAAAATGAGCGAATATCGCCCATTCCAAACCCATTTTCCAGAACAACCAGCTAAAAGGCTAGGTCTCAGGGTTAGCATCCAGGTTTGCAAGCAGACTCAACGGGAAACCGACCAGTAACATTGTAATGGTGAGGGTAAAGCCAGTTTGTAGCCAGGTCAATCGATCCTCTTTTGGCAGGATCCCTTCGATGAGAGGGGCACCAAGGCTGACCCGATTTGCCATAAGCGTGATGAGAGCGATGATAATGGTGGAAATCAAAGTAGCAACACTCCAAAACCAGGGTTTTTCTATTGGTTTGTTGGTCGCAATAAGGAGCGGGATCACAGCGAGGTTGCCTATGAAATATAGGAGAACCATAATCAAGAACACTGACCAAAGAAATCTGCGTTTTATCGGGAATTTAAGTGAATACAACCCCGATATTTCATTAGACATGGTTAACCTCGAAATATTTAATAAGGGTAAGTAGTGTGATTATTCCTTACTTTCACTTCTAGGTTGAAGCTATTTCGCTTTTCGATACAATTATCCCAGATGTCAGAATCATTCCAATCCCGATGAGCTGGACCCAATAAAGGGTTTCTCCCAGGAATATCATTGCAAGGGCGCTGACAAGGACAGGTGTAATCATTGAGACCATGGTCATGAAGGACGCGGTGGCGACATCCAGTGTTCGAAACAAATATACCCAGGTCATTCCTAGGCAAAAACCACTGGCAATTGCGTAAGGTATTGAGCCTTGTGGAAAAGAACAGCACTTTAACACCTCTTGAAGATCACCAAAAATAGCTGGGGCATAAACCGCAGTCGCAATGAAGCCTGAGAATACCACGATGCTTGCAAGTGGTTTCTGGAGAGTGACCACATCGGCGCGAACAGTCTTCTCCTTGAGGGTTTTTCGGACTAAAACAGATCCAAGCGACCAGCAAACACAGGCACACAAGATCAATAAATCACCCGTCCTTGGGATCAGGATCTGAGCGTAGGTGGTTAAAAGGTAGGCTCCACCCATCATCACAAGCAGCACCAAACTTTTAGCCAAGACAAGCTTTCCTTGAGAATCAGATGCGCGAAAAGGATTGTTGTAACTATAGACATCTTTACCAGGAAACCAGCATTGATCGCATCTGTTAATGCGATACCGAGAACGCTTAGAGATGTTCCTAAGCCGGTCTGGATCGCGTTCACCGCAAAGAGCTGCCAAAACAGCTTTGGGCGTTCTCTCAATAGGTTGCTAAAGGATTTTCCTGAATCGGGCAAAAGCAAGACCATTGTCGTCGCCATTGCACTAAGGAGCATGATTAATTGGTAGGATAGGACCAAAGCACCTGTGTTTAGTCCTAACTTGGTTAGGAAGATTTGGAAAGCCCAAAAGGTGGAGAACATAAGAACATTGTAGGTTGGAGAAGTGTTAAGAGATTTAACGTTCCTTTTTCTGGTGATTACCATAAGTTTTTTACCAAGATGAATCTGAACAATATATTTTGTTCGGTTCCATTTTTTTGGAAAACAAGATAAAGTTGCTTGGCTATTTCCATGGATGGTTTCACATTAAAACACTCCTTGAGACTTTATACCAGGGAGTATTTATAGGCTTGGTCGGTATGGTTATTAATTTATAAATGTTGCTTCAGCCAGGAATGCAGTGGTTCCTCGATCTCGATTTTTCCCCAGGGGAAAGCATCTTCATAGACCGCATTGACTAGAGTATTCAATTTCTTGGGTTTGTTATCCTTTGAAAGCTCATCTAATAAGTTTAGTGGGAAGTTGTATTCGGGCGGCAGTAAGCGTACACTGCCCCATGACAGGAGCTTGGAAACCAGGGTACTTAGGATTGCCTGATGGAGGAAAATTTTGTGTAAGTCATCCCCACAGGCAGTGGATTGGAAGTTTTCATCAGTGACCATTGTTTGAAAAGATTGCCACCATGACTGACCCAATCCCAACGCCGGGTTAAAAGCGAAGCAATGGCAATTGAAATAGGGTCGAAGGATCTGCTCATCTGCGAAAGATTTGATGGTATGGGGCATCTGGTCGACTTTTAGTGTTTTATAGATACCACCCCAGAAAAAATCCAATGGGTCAGAAGCCAGAGAGCCGATGTTTCGATGGTGAACAGGGCGGAATGCTGCATCAGCGGGAGGGAAATCTGAAAATTTACCTAGGTTGAATAGCAATGGAGGATTAATGATCAGGCAATCAAGGCTTAACCAAACCAGAGAACTGATGTGTGGTCCAACCATTGTTTCAGCTTTTGCACAGGCATAGACCTTTTCAGCAAAAGGATAGGATGGGAAGTCTGTATCGAATATCACAGGGAACCGTTCAATACCCTCATAGCCGGGTAGGACTTTGGCAGTTCGATTGGCTCCGATAACAAGCACCCAAACCGGAGAATCACTCAACACCCCACCAAAGGTGCGTAGACTTTCAATGACATTACCAGCCAATCGTTCGCCTTTTTTAGTTTGAAATGATAACAGGAAGATTAATCCACTCATGGGGTTTGCTCTCATTTAATTTTCGTGATGATTCCTTTGGTTCTTACTTGATGAACACAGGGTCTGCTGATTATTTTTTCTGAAGGTATGATGTTATCTTACCCATTCATCAGTGAATATTGCGTAAATCAGCATATCGATCCATTGATCATCTCTAATCTCGGTTTCACGTAAGTGAGCTTCTCTACGCATGCCAAGACGTTCCATCAGTTTCCATAAGGGTATATTGATGATATTCGTCTTGGCATAGATTCGGTGTAACCTAAGGTTGCTGAAAGCATAGCCAATTAATGCCTCTGCCCCTTCAAAGGCGTACCCATTGCCTCGATATTCAAAACCAAGAACCCACCCGATGGCTCCTTGTTGATGCGGTTCACACAGCATGCCTATAAGTCCTATGACCTTAGCTTCTGTTCTATGTTCAACGGCAAGGTCATAGTATTTTCCTTCCTGGAAAGGTTGATAACCGCACTGCTTATCGATGTATGCTTTTATAAGAGAATCATCGGCTTTCACGTTGGCCACTCTAGCAACAGATGGATGGGCTAGGATATCCAGGATGTCATGAAGGTCGATGTGTTCTAGGTTCCTAAGAAGGAGTCGCGATGTTCCGATTGGTAAAGTCATTTTTTATTGGAGCATTTTCAGTGATTTAAATTTATCTATAACCTTTAAAATACAGTTTTCTGTTGGTGTTGATTCACAATATAGTTTTCTACATAGTTGTTGATGTTTTTAGAAATAACGCTATAAGACCATCCGGGTGCTTCTGAAACGTCGAAGCTGGGGTTTGTCAGCTGATCAAAAACAAATGAGCCATTGATAGTCCTGGAGTTTCAGTCCGCTTTTTATCGAGGTGAAGTGACAGTCTGTGTTAATGATAATGGTTCTCTTCTCATCTGGTTAGGTTATCAGGTAATGGTCATCTGGTTATGAAGGTCACTGCGACCAAAGAGAGCGAAGGCAGTTCAACTGACGCGGTGTTATCTTCAATCGATATTGCCTTGAAGGGTTGATTGGTGATTATTTTGGGGTTTTCGAAAGTATTCTGAGAATCAGGATGGGGACCGGTGACGATTTCAGCGGATTTCAAGGCGGTCAAGGTTCCACCAGGATAGTGGATTTCTACCGGTGCGGTCTCTACCAGGCTGCGGTTGACAAGAAAGCAGTGTAGGACACCATCTGCTAGGATTGCACTAGTATCAATGTAACTGGCATAACCGTAGCTGGCACTCTCGTAACCAGGCCCTTTTACCATGGGATGTAGGGATATCCCTTCACGTCGTTGGGAAAACATAACAAAGGGGTAGTAGATGGTTTGCAACAGCATTTCATCCCCACGGGTCAAGATGGGTGCGATGACGTTGACAATCTGGGCAATATTGGCGATTTTGAGTACATCAGCGTGTCGAATGAAACTATTGAGGAACCCGGCGACGACCAGGGCATCTTCCAGGTTGTATTCTTCTTCAATAAGGTGAGCGGCAAAGGTACCACGTCCATTCATGTGTTCCCATTCCCGAGCGCGGTACCAAACATTCCACTCGTCGAAGCAAAGGTAATGGCGTTTTTTACTACGGGAGCGAGCCTGAACAAAACGGCAGACAGCATCCATCTCTTCAATCTGTTGGTCAATAGAATTGGTGATGGCTAAGAAGTTAGAGCTGTCGCCCGATGTATTACCGACATAGCGATGCAGGCTGATGTAATCAGCATAAGGTCCGATATACTCAAGCACAGTGCGGTCCCAATCCATATAGGTGGGTAAATCAGGAGAGCAGGACCCACATACAACCAGTTCCAGGGTCGGATCTACGTCTTTCATCATCTTGGCGGCCTGTTGGGCACGAACGGCATATAAGTCTGCTGGAACATGCCCGAGTTGCCAGGAACCATCCATCTCGTTGCCCAGGCACCACAGCCTGACATTGCATGGTTCCGATGAACCATTGGCAGCACGGAGGTCAGCATACAGGCTTCCGGTAGGGCTGTTGCAGTATTCCACCCAGTTGCGAGCTTCCTCCGGAGTGCCAGTGCCCAGGTTGACGGTGATCATTGGTGTCCATCCCATTATGCGGGATAGCTTGATAAACTCGTCTGTACCAAACTGGTTCGGTTCCAGGCTCTGCCAGGCTAATTCACACACGGTGGGACGATTTTCAGCTCGACCTACACCGTCCTGCCAGTGGTACCCTGAGGCAAAGTTACCGCCCGGGTAGCGCATAGCAGTGTAGTTCATCAACTTCATTGCATCAAGAACATCACTGCGGAAACCATTTTCATCCGCAAGGGAACTTTCAGGATCGTAGACACCCTGATAGACAGCTCGCCCCATGTGTTCGAGAAATCCGCCAAAGATGCGTTCGTCTACTCGAGCGATCTAGTCATCTGGATAAAAGGTTATTTTGGTGGTTTTCATAATTATCCTTCTCTATTTTTTCGTTTCAATGTTTCTAAATTACAATCATTTTACCTTATATATATTTTTACATTAGGTAGGAGTAAGCTGAGTGTAAAATTTAGGCAACCTCTGAGCTCAGAAATTACTTTTGACAAAAAAAATTTTTTACGAGAAGATTGTGATAGTGGAATAATGGCTGAAAGGTCACTGGTGAAAAAAGATTTTTACATCAAAAAGTGGATTTACTGGTAGAACTCACTCTATAATGGTAAGTGCTGAGGTACCAAGAGATTGGTTAACAACTATGGAATCTCTCCCAAAATCTTGATTGTAGATTCTACATGGAAAATCTCACTAGGTAAGAACGAGGAATTGCGGAATAAGAAAAAAGGACAAGATAAGAAATGGAGTGGAATAGAAAAAAAGTTATAAGGTTGGCGAAAGGAGCAAAAGAGACCTTTGGTTGGGTGATTGTTGGGGAAAACAGGGAGTTAGTTATTCCACCAGCAGCCTGGATGAAGTATGGTTTCAAAGTAGGAGATCAAGCTATTTTCGTTTCAGGAAGTAAAAAGTCGGGCGGGTTTGGCTTGACAAATCTTGATCTCCAAGAAGGTCTTTCCTTTCGTTTCAAGCAAGATCGAATTTTGGGTTACGACAAGTTCACCAAAGAAAGGATGGTATTTATCCCACAAACGATTCATGTTAAAGCAGGGGATAGGTTGCTGACAGTTTTTGGCAGTCGTTTTGCACTTGGCTTTATTTCACGAGGACCGATTTATCAAGAGGCAATTCAATTTACAGGACTGGATCAATTCAAATGGGAGTAGTCAGTAAATAGACAATATCATTGGTTTTTTCAAAAATTTCCACGCTGGTGTGAATCCGAGAGGAATATTTGCATTGTTCAATAAGTTAGAAGGGTCCATGGTTGGTTTGAAGGAGCCTTTTATCAGATGTGATGATTCTGCATATATATAGGCTGTGTTTAAAGAGTCAATAATCCATCTTCAATCTTCAATTTTCCATCTTTAATCATCAATCATCAATTCCGAAGTATAATTCTCTCATGTCCCCTATTCTCGACCAAAACGCAATGGAGGTTTTTAGCCGCAGTACTGAACAAACCCGCCGGGTAGGTATGCGCCTGGGGCCTTTATTGAAAACAGGGGATGTGATCTGCCTTGCTGGTGACTTAGGGACGGGTAAAACAACATTTGTCCAAGGTTTGGCAGCTGGTTGGGGTTCCTTTGATCCAGTCTCTAGCCCTACCTTTGTGATAGTAAACTTATATCGGCTTACTGGAGGGGAGCGTCTCTACCATTTAGATGCTTATCGATTAAGTGGTCCGATGGAGGCCGAGAATCTAGATATTGAAGATCTTCTTAACAACGGTGCTTTGGTTGTTGAGTGGGCTGATCGAATAAAAGGAGCTTTACCACCTGAGAACCTGTGGGTATCCCTGAAATGGCGTATGGAGACACAGCGTAACTTGTTGTTCACCGCCAGTGGCAAACGATACGAGTCGATATTGGTTGATTTCCGCCAGAAAGTTTATGGAGGTGATTGATGCTTCTAGCTGTTGATACCTCCACTCGTTATCTTGGTGCGGCTTTGTATGATGACAGCTGCGTATACGGAGAAATGACATGGATAAGCCAGAACTACCACACTGTTGAACTTGCATCAGTGGTAAAAACCCTTTTAGATCATTCTGAGTCTGGGATAGAAGGGTTGAAAGCAGTAGCTGTTGCTTTAGGTCCAGGATCATTCACTGGTTTGCGCATTGGATTAGCTTTCTGTAAAGGACTAGCACTAAGTCGAAAAATACCGATAATAGGTGTTCCAACCCTCGATGTGCTTGCTTATGGTCAGCCAGTTACGGATATCAACCTGGCCGCGGTTTTACAAGCGGGGAGAGAACGATTAGCTGTGGCTTGGTACCGGGCAGAATCTGGAAAATGGACCCCATCCGGAAATCCGGAAAACTTGACCCACGAAGATTTTATAGAACGTATTGAACTTCCTTCAACGATTTGTGGCGAGGTAAGTAGGAAGCTGGCTTACAGGATCACTGAACGACTAGAAGATGTCCTGATCGCATCTCCAGCCTTATCCCTGCGTCGCCCATCTTATTTAGCAGAAATGGCATGGAGTCATTGGTTAGAGGGTAGGATAGATGATCCTACAACCTTGAAGCCAATCTATTTGCACCACGGAGAGCCAATCCCAGAGGGTTAAGAGTAGGCTACAGTTCTCATTTAACATAGAATTTGTTTAGGTATGTAATGATTCATATTTTTATAAGGAGCTTATTTTATGAAGCCTGAAGAAATCCTGGCTCAGGTAGCTAAAGAAGTCAGTGTTTGTACGATGTGTGAATTACATTATTCACGAAAAAAAGGTGTCCCCGGTGAAGGACCGGCTGACGCATCAATCATGTTTATTGGTGAAGGTCCTGGTTTTCACGAGAATGAGCAAGGGCGTCCTTTTGTAGGTGCAGCTGGACGTTACCTCGATGAACTTTTAGCCAGCGTCGATCTCAATCGAGAAGATGTTTTCATCGCCAACGTGGTAAAATGTCGTCCGCCTGGAAATCGAGATCCACTGGCTGAAGAACTCCAAGCCTGTAGCGGTTACCTTGACCGTCAAATCCAAGCGATTAATCCCAAAGTGATTGTTACCTTGGGTCGTTTTTCCTTGGCGAAATACCTACCAAATGCCAAAATCAGTGATGTCCACGGTCAAGCGATGTGGGTGCGCGGACGTCTGATCTTACCCATGTATCATCCTGCAGCAGCTTTGCATCAGCCGTCTCTAAGGGTGGTTGTTGAAAAGGATTTTTCTGACCTGCCATTATTGATTGAACAAGCTGCTGACGCACCTCAAGTTGTGGATGAAGATTCTGAGCCAAAGGACGAACCAAAACAACTCAGCATGTTTTAGAAAGATTCTAATCAGGTAATTATCAATTGATTATCTCCTGATGTTTACTTATTTGTTAGGAAATCTATGAACATGGATGATGCTAAATGACAATAATAAAGGATGCATTAATACAAAAGTTTGAGAATTTCAGCGCCAATGTCGCTGTCCTTGGATTGGGTTATGTTGGTTTACCACTTGCGGTGGTCTTTGCTGAAGCTGGTTATTCAGTTACCGCCCTCGATGTTGATGGAAGAAAGATAGACTCTCTTAATAAAGGTATCAGTTATATTCAAGATGTCGATACGGACCAGTTATCTCGTTTGGTTTCTGATGGTAAGCTTCGTGGTAGCACCAATTTCTCCGAGTTGAGTAATGCTGATGCGGTCAGCATCTGTGTACCAACACCTTTACGAAAGACGGGCGATCCCGACCTATCTTATATACTTTCGGTTTCTACAGAACTAGCAAGATATATGCACCCGGGCATGATTGTCGTCCTTGAATCTACTACCTATCCAGGAACGACACGGGAGATCTTGCTTCCAAGGTTGGGAGAGGAGAAAGGTCTAGAGGTCGGGGGGAATTTTTTCCTCGCCTTTTCACCTGAACGAGTCGATCCTGGTAGGGTGGATTGGACGACTCTCAATACTCCTAAAGTAATTGGCGGGATTACCGAATCCTGTACTCAAGTAGCTTCTACCTGGTATTCCAAAGCGTTGCAAACCGTTATTCCCGTAACTTCTTCTGAGGTTGCTGAAATGGCAAAACTGCTGGAGAATACCTTCCGTATGATCAATATTGGTTTAGTTAACGAGATGGCAATCATGTGCGATCGGATGGACATTGATGTTTGGGAAGTGATAGATGCTGCAGCCACAAAGCCTTTTGGTTTCATGAAATTCACGCCTGGTCCCGGGTTAGGGGGACATTGTATTCCAATTGATCCACTCTATCTTTCATGGAAGCTGCGGGCATTAAACTACACAGCCAGATTTATCGAACTGGCATCGGAAATCAACCTGAGTATGCCCAGGCATGTGGTCAACTTGGTGCAGGATGCCTTGAATGATCAGGAGAAACCGATAAAAGGCAGTAAGATCCTTGTTCTGGGTGTAGCATATAAGCCAGATATTGACGATCTGCGAGAGTCACCCGCCTTGGATGTTATTGGACTTCTGCAGCAGAAGGGAGCAGAAGTTATTTATCATGATCCATTTATTCCTCACTTTAAGGAAGAGTTGGTTCAGATGGAGTCTGTAGCAAATTTGGATGATGTAATTCGAAACTCCGATTGTGTGGTCATTATCACAAACCATAGCCAGTATGACTATCTAGCGATACTCGAAAACGCCTGTTGTATCGTTGACACGCGCAATGCCTTAGGCAAAGCTGGTCGAGAGAGTTCAAAAGTTTACCGCCTATAAAATAAAGATTTCATTCTGCCTGACAGCAGTTCGATCGTAATAAATTGCACTATTTCAAGGATTTTTTTAAGGAATTCCTATGTCAAATTACTTGGTAAGCGGAGTCGCAGGTTTTATTGCTGCCCGTGTTACTGAAATGTTGCTGGAAGCGGGTCACAAGGTTGTTGGGATCGACAATCTGAATGATGCCTATGATGTGCGTATAAAACAGCACCGTCTGGCTAAACTTAAAAATAATAATGGTTTTACCTTTCATAAAATGGATATCGCTGATTGGGACGCAGTTCAGGATATCAAAACAGGTTCAGGTAACTTTGATGCTGTGATCAATCTTGCTGCTCGGGCTGGCGTTAGGTCAAGTGTGGAAAATCCCTGGGTGTATGTGGATACCAATGTAACGGGCACCCTCAATCTGCTAGAATTTTGCCAGCGGCTTCGTATCCCTAAATTCCTTCTTGCATCAACCTCCAGTGTTTATGGTGCTGATGCACCATTACCAACGCCTGAAACCGCAAGTAGTGACTACCCTTTACAGGCATATGCAGCTAGTAAGAAGGGTGCAGAAGCCTTGTCTCATGCCTATCATTACCTCTATGATATCGACGTCAGCATTGTTCGTTTCTTCACTGTCTATGGACCTGCTGGGCGACCGGATATGTCAGTCTATCGTTTCATTCGTTGGATAATTGAAGATGAACCGGTCCGGTTGTTTGGAGATGGGAATCAAAGCCGCGGTTTCACCTACATTGATGATATTGCTCGAGGTGTAATCCAAGCCTTAAAATTTTTGGGTTTCGAGATCATAAACCTGGGAGGACATCAGAATATTACGATAAATGATTTGATCGCGATGATTGAACAAAAAGTTGGTAAACCCGCGATCATAGATCACCTTTCGCCTATTAAGGCAGATATGAAAGCCAACCTGGCTGATGTTTCCAAAGCTGGTTCTCTGTTAGGTTGGGAACCAATCGTTGATCTTCAAGATGGACTCACTCGCACCATCGACTGGTACTATAAGAACAAGGAATGGGCCTGCCAGATTGATTTAAATATCTGAAGGTTCTCTAATGATGAAAGTCTGGTTTGATCTATTCCTAAACAAGCTTCAGGAAAATGAGCTATTCCTGCGGATTGTAAAAAACGCTGGTTTTCTATTTAGCGCGACCGGAATTTCATCGGCGATGAGCATGTTGCAGAGTATCCTCGCCGGGCGCTTACTTGGACCAGCAACTTTTGGTATTCTTGGCTCTGTTACTGCCTTTACGAGTGTTGTAAACCGGTTCGCTTCTTTCCGAATGAACGAACTTGTTGTACGCTATGTTGGTTATTATCAGGAAAATGATGACCGGAAACGGGCAGCCGCGGTTTTTAAAGTTGCCAGTTTATTGGAAATCTGTAGTTCAATTGTTGCCCTGGGTTTGATTTTTTGGCTGGCTCCTCTTGGGGCTAAGTTCTTCGCCCAAGATGAAAGCCTGGGATTTTGGTTTAAACTTTATGGCATCATCGTTTTGGCGAATCTAATTTATGAAAGTTCCACCGGATTATTACAAATTTTCGACAGGTTTCGAATTATTGCTGTCATTAATGTGATCCAGAGTGCTGTAACCCTTACACTGGTTATTGTTTCATTTTTTGCTAAGTTCGGTCTAACTGCTGTGGTCCTTGCTTATATGGTTGGTAAAATTATTGGCTCATTGGGGATAACCGTTGCTGCCCTACTGGAAGCGAAGAGATTTTGGGGATCAGATTGGTGGCGTACGGATCTGGGCTTGCTTAAATCTGAAATACGCAGTCTGTTTACGTTTGCTTTCAGTACAAACCTGAGCAGCACAATCAGTCTGATTGCCAAGGATAGCGAAGTATTGTGGGTCTCAGGATTTTTAGGGACTGAGATGGCTGGTTATTATAAGACAGCTTTGGCTCTTACCGGCCTAATCCAACTCCCGATCAGTCCCCTACCCAGCGCTACTTTTCCCGAATTGGCTCGAGAAATAACTCGGAAGAAGTGGAATAATGTGCTTTACATACTCCGGCAAGGATCACGCCTGGCAGCAATATATTCCATCCCCGTCACCCTAGGTTTAGTGTTGTTAGGAAAGTGGGTCATTACCCTTACCTATGGTTCTGCTTATATTCCTGCCTATCAGCCTTTGATCATTCTGCTTGTGGGTTATACCTTTGTTAATATTCTTTACTGGAATAGGGTAGCTCTGCTCTCTTTAGCCCGACCAGTCTTTCCTACAGTGGTAAATTTTACCGGTCTGGCATTAAAATTAATCGGAATTTTCTTGTGGTTGCCGGGAGGAGGTTACCTTGCTTTTGCAACTTTGCTCTCCGGTTACTATATCTATACTGTAGGCTTGGCAGCATTTCGCGTCTACCTCGATCTGCGAAAACGTAAAGTGGAGACATCGTTCGGATGAAGGTATTGATTTCTTCACCCACATATTTGCCCTCACGTCGGGCGAACACATTCCAGGTTGTGAAAATGGCACAAGCAATCCAGGACTTAGGGAATGAAGTATGTATCCTGGTTCCGGACACAAATGGGTGGCGGTATGGCAGTTGGAATGAATTTTCTGAACACTATGGAGTGGTAAATGAATTAGATATCCAATGGCTAGCAGTAAAACCACACCTCCGCGGTTATGACTATGGATATCAAGCGATCCGTTTTTTTCGTGGCTGGAAAGGGGAAATTCTCTATACTCGTTTACCCCAGGCTGCAGCATGGGGCAGTTTAATGAATGTCCCCACGATATTTGAGGTCCATGATTTCCCTGGGGGGCAAATGGGGCCTTGGCTTTTCAAACTATTCATGAGTGGTCGAGGGGCACGCCGGCTTGTCGTAATCTCCCAAGCTTTACGGGATGCTCTCCATCATCAAGTCCATCTATTGCCAGATTCCCCCTTCACCCTCGTTGCACCAGATGGTGTCGATTTGTCTCGATATGAAGTAGTCCCATCTTCCCTTGATGCTAGAATTTCCCTTCGGGGAGGGCCAATCCCCCAGCTCCCGGTTCAAAATTTGACTATCGGATATACAGGTCACCTTTATGAAGGACGTGGGATTCAATTAATCCTGGAACTGGCTCATCACCTCCCCGAATTCTCGTTTCTTTTGGTTGGTGGAGACATAGCGGATGTGGTGGCACTGAAAGCTAAAGTTGATCAGAGAGGTTTGGAAAATGTCATCATGACCGGGTTTGTTGACAATAGCAAACTTCCTCTATACCAAGCAGCTTGTGATATCCTGGTTATGCCCTACCAGCAAAAAGTGGCAGCCTCCTCTGGTGGGAATATTGCACCATACCTCAGTCCGATGAAGCTTTTTGAATACCTGGCTTGTGGGCGTGTGATTCTCAGCAGTGACTTGCCGGTACTGCGCGAAGTTCTCCATGAGCGTAATTCGATTCTGCTTCCTCCAGAGGATCTAGGTGCTTGGCTCACCGCTTTAAGAGAGATAAGCGAAGATCTTCCCAGACAGAGAGCGCTTGGGGAATATGCTCGAGAAGACTCAAAGCAATATACATGGACATCTCGAGCCGAAAAAATCTTTTCCTTGAGTGTGCTTTTTTCAACGTAATGGCTTATTCTATTTTATCCACTAATCGTTTTAATATTGGATTGGCATTCTTGACCATCCTATTAATTTCACTTGGGTTAGCCTGGATCAGTCCTGGTTTTGATATTGTTTCCTTTGGGTCAGTGTCCCTAATTGCAGCCTTCATGATGGGTTTAGGCTGGTGCTTCCTTCGAAGAGAAGCTATCCCGGGTTGGGTTGGCAAACTAATGGTTGGCGCTGCAATCTTACGTTTAGTCGTGGGAATTACCTGGTTTCTCATCTTGCCCCTCTGGGGACATGGTACCGAGGTTGAGAAAGCCGGATATATCATGTCAGATGCCTATCATCGTGATGGCGCAGCCTGGGATCTCGCCAAATCAGGTAACCCACTTCTTTCCGCATTTCAAGAATATCGTTTGGCAGACCAATACGGGGGTTTGCTGTATCTTAGCGCAGTGGTTTACAGGGCTTTAGGTAGTGAAGTCCATCAACCTTTGTTGATCGTTGTGCTGACAGCTGTTTTCTCAGCCTGGATGATCCTGTTTAGCTGGGCGTTCACTCGACGATTGTGGGGTGCTTCTGTCGCGAAAACGGCGGTATGGATTCTTGCTCTCTACCCGGAAGCTGTGTTACTGGGAAGCTCTCAAATGCGTGAAGCTTTCATGATGACCTTAATGAGTATGGCTTTATTCGGCCTGGTTGCTTATTGGCAGGATCACAGCTGGCAAGGAATATGTTGGATATTCGTTGCTTTTGGATTAAGTATACCTTTGTCAATCTTGTTCGCTGTCATGCTACTTAGTGTTTTAATCCTGATGGCTTTGCTCCTTTTTAGGGAAACGATCTTTCGGAATTGGATTCTTTGGGCTGTCTTAGGTGGGTTGATGGTGCTTGGAATTGGTGCAGTATGGATAATTGGAGATCGGATTTACCCGGAAGGTGCATCAAACCCCTTGTCCCTGATTCGTCAGTGGCTTGTTTTCGCTGGTAGGTGGGAACAGAGGGCAATAGCGCTTTCATCAGGTTGGTTTAATAAGATACTAAGTCGGTCACCTGAATGGATGCATATCTGGTTGGTCCTAGGTTATGGCACCTTCCAACCATTTCTACCTGCGGCATTGATTGCTACTGGTAATTGGCTTTGGCGCACCATCGCACTTTGGCGTTCTTTAGGTTGGACGTTGATGCTAATTATCGTAATCTATGCACCCTTTCGCTCTTTTAAGAAGGTTAGAGAAATGTTTATCCCGGCTGGGGTATCACTCATTATCTGGTTAGGAATTTTGCTTGCGGCTTTTCGTGGAGGAGGGGATCAATGGGACAATCCTCGTTATCGTGTTGTCTTCATCATATTACAGGCTTCTATCGTAGCATGGGTCTGGATCAAGCAGCGAGAGGCGTCCGACCCTGGATTGCGAAGGATTTTTATTGGTTTAGGTTTTGTTTTTGTCTGGTTTATCCCGTGGTACCTAAGGCGCTATTGCGATTCTTTCGTCTGGCCTATTGTGGATCTTTTTAAAACAATTGCTTTAGGATTCATTACTGCAAGTTTATATTGGCTTTATGATTGGGCTCGGTGTGGAGGTTTATCGGAAGGACCTAAATATTTTAAATGACATGAAGACCCTTTTGCCATAAAAATAAGATGACAAAATAGACTATAAGACATAATTAAGAATGGTATGAGTAATTAAACCATGATTGGAAAAATACAAATTCCGTATAATAGGACATTTTTTCCTTGACCTTAAGTAAGCAGCCGCTATAATGCGTGTGATACCAACCCATTTTTCTGCAGGGAATACAATCATTTTTAGAAGAAACTTCCTATATGTATTGATTATGTAGATTAATTTAACAACAAATGATAATAATTTGGATCCATTATCGACTTAAAGAAAGTTAATTTAAAAATCGTGAAATTATCTCTCTTCAGGAATATTAACCGAAAACAGCTCTTGCGTTGGTTTGGGACGATTTTTGCCTTAATCTTGTTAATTTATTTAATCCAAACACAAGGTTGGGAAGAAATCCGACAGGCTTTTGAGCAAATCGACCTCATTTATTTTGTCTTTGCTATGGCTTTGATTTTTGTTTCGCGTTTTGCTGTCGTTGGACGATGGTATGTGTTGTTAAACTCTGTAGAAAATGTGACCTTGTGGCAAGTTGTACGAATTACCTTTGCTGGTCTCTTTGCAACAAATTTCTTGCCTACAACGGTTGGAGGTGATGTTGTCCGCCTGGCTGGCGCGGTCCAGCTCAAGCTAAATGGTCCAGTATCTGCAGCCTCCCTCATTGTGGATCGGTTGATAGGTATGTTTGGTATGATTTGGGCGCTCCCTTTTGGAGCAAAACCGTTGGTGAATTGGATAAATTTTGCGAATATGGACCCAGAAGTTGTTGCCCTTGGCTTTTCATTTTCCTGGTTGACAAAACTTAAAGAAAAAATTTTAGAATTGATTGGGAAAGTGGTCCGCGCTCTTAAAGTTTGGTCTCAACACCCAAAATCCCTTATTTTTTCTTTCCTCTTTACCTTGTTACATATGATCTGTCTGTTTTTTGCGATCATGTTGTTGTTGGATGATTTAGGAGAACCGTTATCATTTGGCGTGATTGCGGGATTGTGGAGTTTTGTTTACTTTGTAACCTTGATGCCTATATCCATTAATGGATATGGTGTCCAGGAACTATCTATTGCGTTCATCTTCAGCGAAGTTGGAGGTGTTTCTTTGCAAAGCAGTGTAACTGCATCTGTATTACTTCGTATGTTGATGATTATCGGAAGTTTGCCTGGATCAGCATTTTTACCTGGTATTATTGCTGGGGCCGATAACAAGGAAAAATTCGGGTACAGATAAGCTAACAAGTAGTTTGGTTCGTGATTATATTATTTAATTGATAGGAGATTTTGATGCCAACTGCCGTAATAACTGGAGTCACAGGTCAGGATGGTTCCTACCTGGCAGACTTCTTGTTAAGCAAAGGGTACCGTGTAATTGGAATGGTGCGTCGATCTAGTACAGTAACATTTGGACGAATTCAGCATATTCAGGATGATATCGAGATTATTCAGGGAGATTTGCACGATCAGAGTTCGCTGGTTTCCCTGCTTGAGGAATACAGGCCTGATGAAGTTTACAATTTAGCAGCTCAATCATTTGTGCCTACCTCGTGGAAACAACCTGTACTCACTGGCGAGGTGACAGCGCTTGGTGTTACCCGGATTTTAGAAGCAATCCGTCTTTTTAATCCCTCAACTCGTTTTTATCAAGCTTCCTCAAGTGAGATGTTTGGCAAAGTGAGGGAGGTTCCACAAACTGAGTCTACGCCATTTTATCCACGTAGTCCGTATGGGGTTGCTAAAGTGTACGGTCATTGGATCACGGTTAATTACCGAGAGTCGTACAATTTATTTGCCTGTTCGGGTATTCTATTCAACCATGAAAGCCCACGTAGAGGCCTTGAATTCGTCACCCGTAAAATTACGAATGGTGTTGCCCGGATTAAATTAGGTTTGACTGGTGAACTCCGCCTGGGGAATCTTGAATCACAGCGGGATTGGGGGTTTGCTGGAGATTATGTGAAAGCCATGTGGCTGATGCTTCAGCAGGATTTGCCAGATGATTATGTCATCTGTACCGGGAAGACACATTCGGTTAGGGAATTTTGTGATGCAGCTTTTCATCATGTTGGATTGGATTACCATGATTATGTTGTGCAAGACTCGCGTTTCTATCGACCAGCGGAAGTGGATTTACTTGTTGGTGAACCAACAAAGGCGCGAGAGAAGCTATCCTGGGAGCCGCAAGTTAGTTTTAAAGAACTGGTGGAGATGATGGTAGACAGCGACCTCCAGGTATTAGGAAAAGAAATCAGTTAGGTGAAATATGTATCTTTCCGTTGTCATCCCGGTTTTTAATGAAGAAGAGACCATTGATCTCCTCCATGACGCTCTTGTCGATAATTTAATGAACTTAAGCTATTCGTGGGAAGTGGTTTTTGTAGATGATGGAAGTCGTGACAGTAGCCTTGAAAAGTTAGAAAAATATGTAAATGAAGATCCAGACCATTTCCTCTTAGTTTGCCTGCGTAGAAACTTCGGACAAACGGCAGCAATTGCCGCAGGAATCGATCATGCCTTGGGGCAAATCATTGTTCTAATGGATGCGGACCTGCAAAATGATCCTGCTGATATTCCCCTCCTATTGGAGAAGATCGATGAGGGGTATGATGTTGTCAGCGGCTGGCGGGTTCAACGGCAAGATGGATTTTTTACTCGCACGTTACCATCAAAGATCGCTAATGGACTGATTTCCTGGGTAACCAATGTCAAACTTCATGATTATGGCTGTACCTTAAAAGCTTACCGTCGGGAGGTATTGACTGGTTTCCGTTTATATGGGGAAATGCATCGTTTTATCCCTGCCTATGCCGGTTATGTAGGTGCGAAGATCATCGAGGTTCCTGTCAACCATCATCCTCGCCGATTTGGTAAAACGAATTACGGCCTGGAGCGGACTTTGAAAGTTATTCTCGACCTCTTTACCGTAAAATTCCTTATCAGTTATTCCCATAAACCTCTTTATTTGTTTGGGGGTACAGGAATGGCATTAATGAGTGTAGGGATAGCCACCTTACTTATTCTTATGGTCAGGCGTCTTGGGTATGGGATATCGGTCTTTTCTTCGCCGTTGTTTCCTACGGCAATCGTGTTCTTCGTGATGGGATTTCAATCATTATTGATGGGGCTAATCGCTGAACTGCAGGTCCGTACATATCATGAAGCACAGGCTAAGCCTACCTATACGCTTCGCCGAATATACGGACGACGCAAGGAAGATGCATGACCTTGTCTAAAAGGTTAAACTTTTCCTTTGAAAGATTTGTCGCTTCGACGACTTTTGTTTTAATGTTTTTGGCTGCATGTGAAATTAACCAACAACTAAAAGCGCTAGGTGTCTTTTTCTCTTTAACAACATTCTGGTGGCCAGTGGTCATTGGCTGCATATTTATCTCTTGTATTGGACTCCTTTTCGTATGGTCAGGGAAGTTCCAAAACCTAAAAAAAAGGTTTATCGATTTCTATGATAAACACTGGTTCAAGAATAAATTATTATTGTTGGTATTATTTACCCTAATCTCTTTGGGATTTTCCATATGGGTCTTTAAGTTTGGTTATATTGTTCTCAATGGGTATCTTACCCGCCTGTTCTTCTTCATTTTGACCTCGCTATTGGGTATGCTTTGCCTGAAACCATTTGCGCCAGAAGGGAATTGGAAAATAGCTTTGGCTGGGGCGATGTTATTACACGCGACGCTATTTAAGATCTTGATCTACACTTTTCAAGGAGTCTCAACTTCTCCTTTTTCTTTAAGCTGGTCTGAAGGAAGCCGTTATTATTATGGTTCCTTATTTTTCTCAGAAAGAATTTACGGTATAAAACTTCCACTTTCCCCATTGCATCCCAGCAGGTATATCTTATTGGCAATGCCTTTTGCTATCCCAAATCCACCTATTTGGATTCACCGTTCATGGCAGGTTTTTCTTTGGATTGTTTTACCAGGATTGACAGGTTTTACTTTAGCCAAGAGAATGAGGATTAAAAACCAGCTTCTATCTATTTTTTTTATTTCCTGGATTTTCCTGTTTTTAAACCTTGGTCCAGTATATTATCATCTATTGATTTGTGTAATCCTCATTTACTTGGGAGTGGATTTTCAGAAACCAGGTCAAACGATGGTTGTCCTTCTTCTTGCCTCAATCTGGGCTGGGCTGAGTCGGATAAACTGGATTCCAGTACCTGTGTTTCTGGTACTAACCCTTTATTTTCTTGAGCGGCCGTGGAATCAAAATGGCAAGGTTTGGAAGTATTGGTGGAAGCCGGTCACCTGGGGAGCAGGTATTTTGGTTGCCTTGATCTCCTATGCTGTTTATATTCCTTTATCGGGAAATCAAACAAGTAAATTTGGTTCTACATTCACATCAGAATTATTGTGGAATCGCTTGTTTCCTAATCCCACATACCCTTATGGCGTCCTTATCGGTACCTTCCTGGTGTCAATTCCGCTCTGGTTGGTGATCTATATTCAATATCGCCGTAGATTATTTAAGGTCCAGTTCATAATATCCCTTGGATATTCCCTGATGTTATTGACCCTCTTCTTTGGTGGTTTGATTGTCAGTGTAAAAATTGGGGGCGGAAGTAATTTGCATAACATGGATGCATATTTTGTGCTGCTGATGACCATAACCAGTACGTTGTATTGGAGATCTGAGCAAGACAATACATCTATTGAACCAGGAATTAATCTTGTCAGGATTCCGAAACGGATACTTGCAGTGGCAGTAGTTATTCCTGTTCTGTTAATATTACAGGAGGGTGGTGTGGTTGCCACTCCGGATCGAATGAAAGATCAACAAGATTTATCTACCCTTCAAACCATCGTCAAAGATGTGGCTTCAGCTGGTGGAGAAATATTGTTTATATCTGAAAGGCAGCTACAGGTTTTTAGCCTTGTTCCTAAAGTCCCACTCATCCCAGAGTATGAAAAGCTTATTTTGATGGAGATGGCTATGGCAGGGAATGAGCCTTATCTTGCTCAGTTTTATAAAGACATTTCGAGTCGAAGGTTTGAATTGATTGTTACTGACTCCGTCCGCGCGGATCGGAAGGATGAGATTGATGCTTTTTCTGAAGAGCATAATGTTTGGGTGGGAAAAGTAATGGTTCCTCTTCTTGGAAATTACAAATTTCAAGCTCTTGGAGGACGGAGTAATATTTATATACTTACGCCCAGATAGTGAAGTTTAACGAATATTTTTAATCAGTACCACTTATGAACGGTAGAATAATATTTTATGAGGATTTTATTAATTAACAGCGAATACCCACCGATCGGTGGCGGAGCTGGGAGTGCAAGTGCGTATCTTGCAGCCACGCTTAAGGCTTTAGGGCAGGATATTATTGTTTTAACCACGGGGTATGATCGATTACCAAGGGAAGATATCGAAAATAATGTTCCTGTGAGGCGAATCAGGACCCTCAGAAGAAGACAAGATCGTTCGAATGTTTTTGAGCAGACAATGTTCCTGTTCACAGGAACTTACAATACTTTATCTCTGATAAAAAAATGGAGACCGGATGTTATCTTAGCTTTCTTTGGTATGCCCTGTGGTGCTGTAGCATGGATGACGAAAATTTTCACAGGCATCCCTTATCTGGTTTCATTGAGAGGGGGAGATGTACCCGGCTTTAGGCCTTATGATTTTGCATTTTACCACCGTGTAATCAGCCCTTTCCTACGCCATATCTGGCACGGTGCAGGTGTTGTTGTTGCAAATAGCCAAGGGCTTAGACAACTCGCAATAGTTTTTGACAACAAGATTGAGATTGAAGTCATCCCAAACGGGGTAGATATCCAGCAATTTTCGTTACCAGAAAATCGAGATTGGGAACCGCCTAAGATACTTTTCGTTGGGCGATTGGTTTTCCAGAAAGGTTTGGATATTCTGGTAAAAGCGCTTGGGGAATTAAGAGAGCTTCCATGGCATTTGAGATTGGTGGGCGATGGACCTCACCGTTCCGAACTGGAAAGTTTAGCTAAGGGTTTCGGTATCTCTGATCGCATAGAATTCAAAGGTTGGGTTGGTAAAGAAGAGGTTACCAAAGAGTATCAGGATGCCAATCTCTTTGTCTTCCCCTCTCGGCATGAGGGAATGTCGAACGCGGTATTAGAAGCAATGGCTAGCGGCTTACCCGTGGTTGCTTCTAGCATTGCCGGGAATGAAGAATTGGTTGTTCAGGGGAAAACAGGCGTATTAGTCCCGCCAGAAAATCCAGAGGCATTATGTGAAGGGTTGCGAGGTATATTGACCGACTCTGCCGCTATGGTGAGGTTTGGAATGGCATCCCGAGTACGGGTGGAAGACCACTATACCTGGAAACGCGTTGGGACTCAATATCTTGATCTTCTCCATGGTTTGGTTGGGGAAAAATAATATGTGTGGAATTTGCGGTATCCTAAGGAATGATCAGGATCCGATTGATCGGTCCCTTCTTGAAAGGATGAACGAGGCAATCCGACATCGGGGACCGGACGGTGATGGGTACTATCTCGCCCCAGGTGTAGGGCTGGGTATACGTCGGTTGGCGATCATAGACCTGGTAACTGGGAACCAACCTATACCTAATGAGGATGAAACAATTTGGATTATCTTTAATGGAGAAATATTTAATTTTCCACAATTACGAACCAGCCTGGAAAGGCTTGGTCACTGTTTTAGAACGAAAACAGATACTGAATGTATTCTCCATCTTTATGAAGAATATGGTGAAGATTGTGTGAATCACCTTCGAGGTCAATTTGCATTCGCTGTCTGGGACCAGAAAAAAGAGAGTTTGTTCATTGCAAGAGATCGTTTGGGACAGAAGCCACTATACTATGCATCGAGAGATGGTTGTTTTTATTTTAGTTCTGAACTTCCCAGTCTTCTCATCGCTTTCTCAGAGAAGCCATTGATTGATCTCACCGCAATTGACCTTTACCTCAGTCTTCAGTATATTCCAGAGCCATACACTCCTTTTTCCGAAGTATATAAGCTTCCGGCTGCTCATAGGATGGTAATCAATCGCGGCAAAACAGATATCTCTCGTTATTGGCAGTTGAATTATGAACCAAAACACCAGGCTCCAGAAGATGAATTGATAGCAGAACTTAGGGAAATTGTGGCTGAAGCTGTTCGAATTAGGATGATCAGTGATGTGCCCTTAGGAGCACATCTGAGTGGGGGGATTGATTCAAGCATTGTTGTATCCTTGATGGCTGAAGCCAGTAATCTTCCTGTAAAGACCTTCTCAGTTGGATTTGATGTTGATGAGTTTTCTGAGATATCCTATGCAAGAGAGGTTGCTGAAAAGTACGGAACAGATCACCACGAATTCATCTTGACTTATGGAAATATCCCAAAAACATTGGAACAACTGGTTCAGCATTTCGGAGAACCGTTCGCTGATCCATCCGCCATCCCTCTGTTTTATCTTTCTCAGATGACAAGAGAATTTGTTACTGTTGCTCTAAACGGTGATGGTGGGGATGAAGCTTTTGCTGGATACCAAAGGTATTGGCTAGATCCCTGGGCAAACATTTACTGTAAACTACCAAGATTTATTACCCAAAGGTTAGTACCCAAGATAACTGCTCTCCTACCAGACAAGAAAGATACTCCTGTGGGATCGAATCTGGTGAATGGTATGAAGAGACTTAAAGACCTTGTAGAGATTGATCGCCGTGCTAGCATTCTACGCTGGGGGTCTTATTTTTCCCCCGAATGGAAATCTAGATTATGGCGAGAATCCATAACGGACTCGGCAGAGGCATATCTAGTAAAAACGTTCGAATCTGCTGCAGCGAAGAGTTACCTGGACCGGACGTTATCAACGGATATCAATACATATCTCCCTGGTGATCTGCTGCTCAAGGCGGATCGGATGACGATGATAAATTCTCTAGAGGGACGTTCTCCCTTTTTGGACCACGAACTGGCAACCTGGGCTGCTCGTTTACCAGAAAGCTACAAAGTAAAACGTCGGGTAGGAAAATATATCCTGCGAAAGGCATTTGTGGATGAATTGCCGCCCAACGTTTTCCACCGTGGCAAACAAGGTTTCAGTGTTCCTGTTGGTTATTGGTTCCGCGATCCTTTATCTGCTTGGGCGGAGCAAATCTTAATTAACGAGGAAAATCCTTGTCACTATTGGTTCAGGAAGGAAACAATAACTACCTTACTGGATGAACACCGTAATCAAAAAGAGAACCATGGCAAGCGAATTTATGCCCTTGTAATGTTGTATTTATGGGCGAAAGATCTTTAAAACAGGAGCTGATAGGTTATTCCATTTTTTTCTTATTATTTGGCCTAAAGGATCTTCTTATGTCTCAAAATTGATCTGATTTGTTCTTAATATTTAGCTTGACAAAGATGGGGATTACTGGCAGAATTCAGAAATTGAATGCTCATAAAAATAATAACAGATTGAGAAAATTATGAAATATATCCTTACGATTGAAGCGCGTACGCGTTCTTCCCGCCTACCTGGAAAAGTATTAAAGCCAATTTTGGGAAAACCGATGCTTGCCATGATGATTGAGCGGTTGAAACATGCCAGAACAATCGATGGGATTGTGGTTGCAACCACCGTGAATCCTGATGATAATCCGATCGTTAAGCTGGCTGAAGTATGCGGTGTGGCGTGTTTTCGAGGCAGTGAGGAGGATGTCTTAGCCCGGGTTTTAGGAGCAGCACGTCATTTTGGAGCGGATGTGATTGTGGAAACCACTGGAGACTGTCCGTTAATTGATCCAGCAGTTGTTGATAAAGTAGTTTCGGATTACCGCATGGGAGGGGCTGATTTTGTCAGTAATAATCTTATTTATTCAACTCCGCGTGGAATGGATGTGCGAGTGTTTTCCACGGAGAAGCTTTCAGAAATTGATCGCATCACAAATGATCCCGCAGATCGTGAACATGTTTCTCTTTATTTTTGGGAGCATCCAGATAGATACAGGCTAAGAAATGTGACGACTGATCTACCTCCTAAAGTAGCCAACCTGCGTTTAACAGTAGATACAAAGGAGGATTTTGAGTTAATTCAAACAGTTTTTGGAGCCCTTTATTCTGAAGATTCGATATTCACTTTTTCAGATATTGTTACCTTGTTTGAAGAAAATCCAGATTTAACGCAAATTAATCAGGATATTAGACAGAAACCTGTCCGATAATGGAAAAAACTTTTCGTGCCGGTATCGTTGGTTGTGGAAAGATCGCCAGTGATTTTGCGGATGATCCCAAAATGATGGGGGATATTTTCACTCATGCAGAGGCATATTCAACCTGTAAAGACACCATTTTGTCCGCGATTTGTGATACAAATCCAGAACATTTGGCAAAATGTGGCAATCGCTGGAAAGTTCCCTCCCGTTACCTAAGCCTAAAGGAGATGATCCGCAGCGAGTCGCTGGATATCATCAGTGTTAGTACGCCGGATTCTACTCATTACCAGGTGATCAAAGATATTTTATCTATCCCTAATTCGGTAAAAATCATCCTATGTGAAAAACCACTGGCAACCAGCCTGGCTAAAGCCGAAGAAATCTTCAAATTAGCCCAAGAGAATAATGTTATCCTGGCAGTGATGTACATGAGACGATATGC
Source organism: uncultured Anaerolineales bacterium (assembly GCA_964613985.1). Lineage (GTDB taxonomy): Bacteria > Chloroflexota > Anaerolineae > Anaerolineales > UBA11858 > CAZTJD01. Next base: position 40,982 of record CAZTJD010000006.1, on the reverse strand, counting down.
CGAGAATTACCAGTCATTGAAAGAGTTCATTTCCTCGGGTCAACTAGGGGATATTCAGGCTATTTCTGGTTGGTACACCAAAGGTATTTACCATAATGGTACACATTGGCTAGATGTTTTACGATTCTTTGCAGGAGAAGTTGCCTGGGTTGTAGCGTGGAATAAACTTGCTGATAACCCTGAAGATCCGACACTTGATGTGGTCTTAGGCATGAAAAGTGGTTGTCTTGCCAGCTTACGTGCTTGCGATTCAAAGGCGTTCACGATTTTTGATATGGATATTATGGGAATGCAGGGTCGTGTGCGTATTTTCGATTCGGGATTCCAGATGGAATACAGCGAAGTAGTTGAAAGCACCCGTTATAGTGGATATAAGGAATTAGTATTATCCCCCATGTCCTTCGGAGACCGCCAAGACTTATATCTTCATGCTGTGGAAGATATCGTCAGAGCCCTAAAAACAGGGTCAGTGGTGAAATGTACAGGTGAGGATGGTATCGAGGTGCTTAAAATCACTGAAGCTGCAGTGGAATCCGCCAATATTGGTACAATGGTTCGAATTGTATAAATGAGAAGTACTTTAGAAAAACTAAAAATCCTGGTGGTATGTGGAGACCCTGGTGGCGCAGTAGCTGTCAGCCCTGTTGTAAAAAGGCTAGAGGTTGAAGGGTTGGTTTTGGTATATTCAGTTGCCTATAATGAGGCTGCAAAAATCTGGAAAGATTTCGACATCGCATATCAAAAGATCCCCAACGATTATCCCCAAGATGGGATGAAAAGTTTGTTACTGGGGAGTGGTGCAAGCCTTTTATTCACAGGTACCTCGGTAAATACATTTGACCTGGAAAAACAATTTATATCCATTGCAGCAGAATTAGGAATTCCTTCACTGACTTTGCTGGATTTCTGGACTAATTATTCTTGGCGTTTTAGTGATCAAGATGGAAACTTGGTTTATGTTCCTGACAAGATCGCCATCATGGATGGATATGCTTTCAATGAGATGGTATTGGAAGGGTTTGACCCAGAAAGATTGGTGATCACTGGTCAACCCGTATTTGATGACCTGGCAGCATGGCATGAGGCATTTTCTCCAAGAAGACGCACCGAGGTACGGGAGTCTCTAGGTGTTGAAGAACAGGAATACTTTGTTTTATTTGCCTCTCAACCTCTAACATCACTATATGGAACAGATGTACTCGAGGAAAAATACCTTGGATTTGACGAATGGACGGTCTTAGAGTCTTTGATAGAAAATCTGGAGAAAATAAAACTTGAAACTGGAGCTAAAATCCACCTGGTTGTCCGACCACATCCGAGGGAATCGGCATCGCTTTTTATGAGTTACCATAGTGATGTTTTACCAATAACTGTGGTAGATTCAGGAACAGCCCGTAGTCAGGTAATGGCTGCTGATCTGGTGGTCGGGATGAATACGGAACTCCTGGTTGAAGCCTGTTATTTGGGTTGTATTGTTATTAGTTTACAACCTGGATTAAGGCATCCTGACCGTCTGCCGACAAATCGACTCGGTTTCAGCCGTGCAGTATATAATCAAAAAGAAATAAAGCCCCTCCTTGAAGAATTGCTGCTTGATAAGGATGCTCGAAAAAAAATGCTGGATAATGTCAGCAGGTTTCAATTGACGGGAAAATCAACAGGGAATGTCGTTCGCTTGATTTATGAAATGGTTAATATTAATGAGTATACAAGTTAGGAGACAGATCTAATGTCGAGATTGGCAATCTTTGGTGGGAAACCCCTCCGTACTGAACCATTTCCAATCTATCACTCAATTGGGAAAGAAGAAAAGCAGGCTGTTATAGAAGCAATGGATGGGAGAGTCTTATCTGCATTTTTAGGAACCTGGTCTGAGAATTTCTATGGAGGTCCGCGTGTACGAACCCTGGAAAGTGACTGGGCGGAATATTTTGGAGTTAAACATGCTGTGAGTGTAAACTCAGCAACATCGGGTTTATATGCTGCCGTAGGCGCAGCGGGGATTAACCCAGGGGATGAGGTAATTGTTGCTCCTTACACGATGATTGCTTCAGCCACAGCTGCCCTGGTCTATGGTGGGATCCCAGTTTTTGCTGACATAGATGAAGACATCTTTTGCATTACTCCCAAATCCATCCGTGAGCGAATCAGTCCATATACCCGAGCGATTATCGTAGTTGATTTGTTTGGTCATCCTGCGGATATGGATGAAATCATGACCATTGCCCGTGAGAATAACCTGGTGGTCATTGAGGATGCGGCTCAAGCACCGGGCGCAAAGTATCATGGACGAAATGCAGGTACACTGGCGGATATTGGTGTTTTTAGTTTGAACTATCATAAAACAATCCACAGTGGGGAAGGGGGGATAGTGGTTACGGATGATGATGAAATTGCTGAACGTGTCCGACTGATCCGTAACCATGCTGAAGTCGTCGTTGGTACTAAAGGCACCCTTAACCTGGTCAACATGGTAGGTTTTAATTTTCGCATGACGGAAATTGAAGCAGCAATTGCCAATTCTCAATTGAAAAAACTGGAGAATCTGCTGCTTCCGCGAATTGAGGCTGCTGATTACCTGACTGAGCGGTTGGGAATCTTTCCTGGTATCTATACACCGGTAGTTAGGCAGGGAGTCCGTCATGGCTATTATCTTTATTCAATTCGTTATGACATTTCAAAATTAGGTGTACCGCGTGATCGTTTTGTTGAGGCTTTGAATGCAGAAGGTATTCCCATGGTTGCAGGATATGTCAAACCGATTTACTTGGAACCAATGTACCAGAAACGAATTGCTTTTGGCAAAGACGGTTATCCTTTCACATATCCGGGTTACAAAGGGCAGGTTAGTTATGAGCAGGGAATCTGTCCCGTTACAGAACGGATGTATTCCCAGGAGTTGATGTTTACCAATATCTGCCACGCTGGGATCCAAAAGCAAGATCTTACCGATTTTGTAGATGCCTTCCAAAAAGTTTATGAAAATTTAGACGCTTTGAGAAAATTACTATGATAAATCAAACCTCCAGAACCGTGTCCCCAACCCCTTTTTTAGTGGGCGAACATATATATTTACGTGCTCTAAATGATATGGATACTGATGGTCCTTATGTAGGCTGGTTCAACGACCATGAGTCTTGCAAGGGAAATTCACACCATATATTTCCTTATACGAAGGATTTGGCGATTACTTATATTAATCATGCCAATGAAACTCACGAACACCTGATCCTGGCGATTGTATCGAAGGAAGATGACCGCCATCTGGGGAATATCGCCTTGCAGCATATCCATCCATTTTATCGCTCTGCAGAATTTTCCATAATTATTGGAGAAAAGGAGCTCTGGGGTCAGGGTATTGGCAAGGAAGCGGGTCGTTTGATTTGTGATCATGGCTTTAAGGCCATGAATTTAAATCGAATCGCCTGTGGAACTTTTGAGAATAACGTGGCAATGCAACGGTTGGCGCTTTATCTGGGAATGGTCCAGGAAGGTGTCCGTAGACAAGCAGCTTTTAAAGATGGCGAATATCTGGACGTTATCGAATATGGTGTTCTCAGGCATGAATATGAAAAACGTTGGTCCCATTCCGAAAGGAAAATTTAATGGTAGAAGAAGGTTACGGAAAACCACTCTTCAGGGATATGCAGTATTGCACTCGCTGTTGTATGCCCGAGTCAAATGAGGGCATAAAATTTGATGAAATGGGCATCTGCCAGGCATGCCAATCCGCAGAGCAGAAGATCCACATTGATTGGACAGAGCGAGAAGCTCAATTAAGAGAGCTGCTGGAATATTATAAAAATCTCAATAATGATTACGACTGTATCGTACCCATCAGTGGGGGGAAGGACAGCACGTTTCAGTTGCACGTCATCACTAAAGTCTACAATATGCGTGCCCTGGCAGTTACCTTCAATCACAACTGGTACAGTGAAACTGGTAAAAAGAACCTGGAGAATGCCCTGGAAAAATTTAATGTTGATCACATCATGTTTACACCCAATCGGCAATTAGTGAATAAGATAGCTCGACAGTCTTTATTTAAAATCGGGGATGCATGTTGGCATTGTCATGCTGGAGTAGGCGCTTTCCCCTTGCAGATTGCGGTGAAGTACCGTATCCCGTTGCTTATTTGGGGTGAATCCATCGCTGAAATGTCGGGTAGAGCAACCCATTATGATCCCGTCTTGCGTTTTGATAGAGATTATTTCACTAAGGTATCAGCAAAAGTATATCCCGAACAGATGGTCTGTGATTATATCAGTCTCAGAGAGCTAACCCCTTTCAAGTTGCCTTCTTATGAGGAGATCGATGAAGTTGGGGTGATCGGGATTCATCTCGGCGACTATATTTTTTGGGATGATGAACGTCAGATGGAATTCGTCCGTGACATTTATGGTTGGAAAGAAGATGTTGTTGAGGGGACTTATAAACAATATAAAAGCGTAGAATGTCGGATGCCGGGCGTTCATGATTACACCAAATTCCTTAAACGTGGTTTCGGAAGAGGTACGGACCATGCCAGCGCGGATGTTCGTGCTGGTTTGTCAACTCGTGAAGAAGGATTCGAATTAGCAAAGAAGCATGATTCCGAACGTCCTAAAGCATTAGATGAGTACCTTGAAATTACAGGTCTGACAGAAGAGGAATTCCACGAGATCATGCGTAGACACCGCAATGCTTTGGAGATTGATGGTTTATCAGACGAAAAGTTCATCGAAGCTGTTGAAACATATAAAAAATCGAGAAAATGAGCAGCAAACTTTTTTCTATCGACGCAACCGAAGCAGTACGTCGGATTAATATAAAAGAGATCAAAGTTGTAGATCTCGTTCAATCCTGCCTGAAGAGAATTGAAGAGGTGGAACCTATTGTTGACGCTTGGACTCATCTTGCACCTGACAATGCCCTTTCAAAGGCAAGGAAATTGGACGAGAAATTAGAAGAAGGGAGTACACTGGGCCCCTTGGTTGGAATCCCAATTGGGATTAAAGATATTTTCAATACCTATGACATGCCAACCCAGATGGGTAGTCCAATCTGGAGGAATTTTACGCCTGGGAATGATGCCCGAGTGGTACATTACCTGCGAATGGCGAATGCGATTATTCTGGGTAAAACTGTAACTGCAGAATTTGCCGTACACACACCAGGGCCTACCCGAAATCCTCACAATCCAGCTTACATGGCTGGAACATCCTCTACTGGTTCAGCAGTCGCAGTTGCTGCTGAAATGGTACCGCTTTCCATCGGCACCCAGACTGCAGGTTCAACCATACGACCGGCGAGTTATACGGGGATATTTGGGTATAAACCTTCTTTCGGGCTTCTTCCTAGGACAGCGATGCTGAAAACAACCGACAGCTTGGATACGGTTGGCTTATTTAGCCGTTCCGTGCGTGACCTGCGTATGTTGTTGAATGTAATGCGGGTGAAAGGTGTTGATTATCCAATCCAGGAGAAAATGTTCTCTGATCCAAAACGTCTTATGAAATCAGGACCCTGGCGGGTTGGCATGGTTCGTGGTCCCAAGTGGGATCAAGCTGAAGCCTATGCCAGGGATAGCTTATCAGCATTTGCAGGTGAGCTTGATGAAGCTGGGGATATCCTGGTCGAAGAATATCAACTTCCGGAAGCTATTAAGCGGGTTCATGAAATTCATAAAATCATCTATGACCGTACGCTAGCATATTACTTTAAGGAGGAATTTAAACAAAAGACACTGGTCAGTCCGACCATGTACGAGATTATCCGTAATGGTAATGAGATCAGTTTGGAAGAGTACAAGCAAGCCCGTAATGAGCAGAATGTAATATCCAGACAATTCGATCAGTTCCTGGTAGATAAGAGGATTGATGTATTATTAGACCTATCTACGGGAGGGGAAGCCTTAAAAGGCTTGGATTCGGTAGATCGCCCAGACAACTGCCTGATTTGGACATTCTGTGGTGTTCCAGCGATGAATTTACCGGTATTTAAGGGACCAAACCAAATGCCATTTGGCGCACAAATTATCTCAAGAAGATACAATGATTATTTGTTGTTATCCTTTGCCGAACACCTGTCTGATAAAGGCGTAATCCCGATTGCTACCTATCCACCTTTATCTTTTTGATCCTTTCGGTTTATCAGGAGTCTGAATCGCGTTCTTCATTGAACAATTAGGATTTGAATCGTATATGATTATCTATAATGGATCATTGAGATAAGTGAATAAACTTTAATCAAGCTGTTCTTTGACATGTTCCAATATGTAATCCGCCCCATTATTTTTGACCACCCAGGCCGTGGCGGTTGCCTCCAAGCCAATGCCTGCCTCAATGCAAGAAAGCTGGAAGATATCCATGAATTCGTTTTTGCCATCCAAGAAAACTTGATGGATTTCTCTTCGTTGTAATTCCTTAATTAGATTTTTTGAAGATTCCCTTAGCTGGCGATAAACTTGAAGAGACAAAATCATATATTGGGCAGCGCGTTTGGTCAGAGCAGTCATTCCTTCCGGAGTCAGGTTGTACTGCAAACGGGTACGGTCCATGCGAGATGCTTTAAGATAACCTCGGCTGATCAACCGCTTGATGTACCAGTTTACGCTGCCCACCGCCATTTCCAGACTGGTTGCCAGGTTTGCCTGTGTTACAGTAGAATCTTTTGAAATTGCGTCTAATACTTGATATTCTCGGTCCTTCACATTCACTAACCTCGTTAATTAAACCAGAATTCATTTTCCGAATTCTCCCATTGTGAATGTATTCTGTCAAGTCTCTAGCTTGAACCAGGGAATTGACATGTAATAATCCTTTGAAGTTTGGTAAATATCTAAAAATGTCGAACATGTCGAAAATGACGAAAGCAACAAGAGGGGTGGGGTGGCACATAAGAATTCAACCTACCAAAGGCTGGACGGGATTGAGTTTACGCGAGTTATGGCCTTTTCGAGATCTATTTTGGATCCTTGCTTTGCGAGATGTTAAACTCAGGTATAAACAAACTGCTTTAGGGATTACCTGGGTCATCCTTCAACCTATCCTGACTTCTGGGATATTCGCTGTTGTTTTTGGCTTGTTAGCTAATCTGCCATCGGATGATTCTCCCTACCTACTCTTTGCTTATGCGGGTACCTTGCCCTGGATCCTTTTTTCCCAATCCTTATCCCGCGCTGGAGGAAGCCTGGTCGGTGCGCGAGAAATGATCTCCAAAGTTTATTTTCCGCGCATGATTCTGCCGATTGCAAGCACCTTTTCCGTACTGGTTGATTTCATGGTCGGATTGCTCTCGATTTCCGTCCTCTTTCTCATTTACCAGGTCCCATTAACCTGGAATTTGTTGACAATCCCTCTCCTTGTGCTGGTGAATATGATTATTGCGATTGGGGTTAGTTTTTGGGTATCTGCGTTTAGCGTGCACTACCGGGATTTTATTTACGTTCTCCCATTCCTTACCCAAGCCTGGATGTATGCTTCACCGGTGGCTTATTCCAGCAGTATTGTCCCTGAACGATGGCGCGCCTTATATGCTTTAAACCCGATGGTGGGCATTATTGATAGCTTTCGTTGGGCTCTTTTAGGACAAGGGGAGTTTTCCTGGGAGTCGATTGGGATTTCACTTGGGATTGGTCTTGTGGTTTTTATCAGTGGCGCATTTGTGTTTCGCCGGATTGAGCGTAGTTTTGCGGATGTGATTTAATGAGCGAGTGTGTAATCGAGATTAACCAACTCAGTAAGGTATACCGGATTGATCCAGTCATCGGGCGAGCTACAACCAGGACTCTGCAAGAAGACCTGGTTAATATTGTTCGAAAACCTTTCAAAGGTGGTCAGAAATCAAGAAAACAGGAGATCTGGGCTCTGCAAGATGTTTCTATGGAAGTCAATCGTGGCGATGTGGTCGGTATCATTGGTCGAAATGGAGCCGGAAAAAGTACTCTATTGAAGATTTTATCTCGTATCACTGAACCCACTTCCGGCTATGCGGATATATACGGTCGAGTAGGGTCGCTTTTAGAGGTTGGGACGGGTTTCCATACAGAGCTTACCGGGCGAGAGAACATTTATCTGAGTGGGGCAATTCTCGGGATGCGTACCTCCGAGATCGACCGGAAATTCGAACAGATAGTTGATTTTTCTGGGGTTCATAAATATATAGAAACACCGATTAAAAGATACTCCAGTGGAATGGCTGTACGATTGGCATTCTCTGTTGCAGCACACCTGGAACCAGAAATCCTTTTGGTGGATGAGGTGTTAGCTGTTGGCGATGCTGCTTTCCAAAAGAAATGTATCGGTAAGATGGAAGAGGTTGCCGAGGGAGGTAGGACAATTTTTTTTGTCAGTCATAACATGGCTGCGATCACCTCCCTATGCACGCGTGGTGTTTGGTTGGATGAAGGTCGTGTAATGGCGGATGGTCCAGTCCAAGATGTCGTCCAACAGTACCTCACAGCAGTCGGCGAAGTGGAGGGAGCCAAAACCGACTTAAGAACACGGATAGACCGTGGAGGAGATGGGAGGCTGCGATTTACGGCTTTCCAGATTCGCGATAAGGAAGGAAATCCATTGCCAGCCGTCGTCTCAGGTGAACCGGTGAACCTTGTTTTGAATTTCCATGCGCCAGCTATGGTAAAAGGGACAGTTTCTGTTCATTTCTGGGTTTGTGATGCATTTGGTACCTGTATCCTGACGCTGAGTTCCCTATATACTGGCGACGACTTCACTAATCTGCCACCTCATGGTGAGATTGTCTTACATATTCCCAGATTTCCATTGAGGGAAGGAAGGTATTTCGTTGATCTGGGTTTAGATATCGATGGTGTCAAAGCGGACAGAGTAACCAGAGCAATCCAGTTGGATGTTACTTCTGGTGCCTTTTATCCAGTTCAACAACCTGCAGACTCTTCCTATGGGAACCTATTGTGCGACCATTCCTGGTACTTGAATGAGTAATAAGATCTGAAGATTGGTAACAGTTATGATAGTCATCTATTCTGGGTGTTCAAATAAAATCTGGCTTGAGGTCGCTGAAATTCTTCTAAAAAGATATAACTGGCAACCAGTTTATTGGGTAGGTCATGAACCATGGATTGGCAAAGCGTTTAAAAAACAATTCCCTGGTGTTCCCTTTCATCCTATCGTTGATGCTGTGCTCGGTGTTCCGCCTTTAGAATTTAAGCATGATAAGCGCGCTATCCTGGATCAGACATTACTAGAAGAATTAGCGGTTTGTGAGCTCTATTCAATTAAAATGATGGACCGCATGGATGCATTGGGATCTTTCTCCTACCAAGAAAGGGTACGCCATTACCGCTCGTTGTTGAGTTATTGGCTGGCAATTTTAGAATATTTCAAACCCGATGTGGTTTTCTTCCCCGATATTCCCCATATGGTTTTCGACTTTATTCTTTATAAATTGTGCCAGTTAAAGGGGATCACCACCATGATGTTTGAGGCTTCCAATGTTTATGGTTTATCTTACTTGAGAGAGAAGATTGATGGGGAAACCATCTTAAAAAAGGAGTATCAAAGGTTGTTAGAAGAAGGAGATCGCGATTCGATCAGTACTTCTCCAGAACTTTCCTTATTTCTTGATTCGCTTAAAGGTGAATATCGTGATGTACCCTTGTATATTCGCTATATCTCTAAACAAGATCTGTATGAAAGAAACACAATAAAAACTCTAACTTACAAACTTTTAGATTTTAGTAATTATCACAATTATTTCCAAAAACAATTAGGAATTCTTTCCCATAAGTTGGGAAAACCACAAAGTTATTTGAAGGAAGCGGGGAAAACCCCAGAAGCTTCATCGATTACCAATCTTGGTTTCCGCTGGTTTCGGTACAGGGCTCATCGAAAAATGAAAGCCTTGGATAGATATTATCATCATCTTGCTATTCAAGATGTATCCCTTGATCGACCTTTCATTTATATAGCATTAAGCTATCAACCTGAGGCGACTACATCACCCAAGGGTGATTTTTTTGTCAATTTAGACTTAATGGTTTATATGATTTCCAAAGCAGTGCCAGAAGGCTGGTTGTTGTATGTAAAAGAGCACCCATCCCAGTTTGAGCGTACCTGGACTCACCGATCGCAAAGTGCGCGAGAAAAATATTATTATGATGACTTGGTAGTGATGGACAACGTGAGATTAATCCCGACATCCTTTTCATCTTATGAATTGCTGGATAATGCGATTGCCGTAGCGACAGTGACCGGAACAGCCGGTTGGCAAGCGGTTAACCGGGGGAAACCTGCCCTGGTGTTTGGCAATCCCTGGTACCTGGGCTGTGAAGGTATTTTTTCAATTCGTGAGTACCAAGATTGTATCCGTGCATTAAGATCTATACAGGACGGATATCAGGTTAATGAGTGGAAGGTACGAATTTTTGCTACTGCCCTTGAAAATGTTGGATTGAAGTTAGATCTGGAAGGGAAGACAGAAAAGTTCCAAGATGACCACATATCCAAAGCAGAGGTAATTGCCGAGGTAATGCAAAAATTTTTTATGGAAATACCTGTCTCTAGAAAATTGTAGCCATAAATAGTTATTATACAAATGTCTTCACGAATTCTATTTTCCCCTATCCATGGAACCTCCTTGCTAGAAATGCTGCCAATTGCACAGAAATTGGTTTCAGATGGTATCTTCGAGCCGGTATTTTTTATTTTTTGCGATATCCCAGAGAGACATATCAAACTTCTATACGAAAATAACATCAGGCAAATATACCCAAAGAACAGAAAAAGGTCAGTTAAGCGTGCAGCCTTTGGGAATGACACCTATGATCTTGCAAATGCCGATATCCAGGAATCGGTGGGGTTAAGAAAGAGGTTAATAACCAAATTATTATCATGGGATTGTTTTTCGTTTATATTTTATTTTTTCAAATATCTCCAATTCCTTGTCTATTCAAGAAGGCTGCTTGCTTCGGAAGATATTGCTGCGGTTCTGGTTGTGGGAGATCGTCATATTGGGTGGGAGACCGCACTGATTAAAGAGGCAAACGAACAGGAGCTGACCACTCTGATTATACCTTTTGCCCTAAGTGACCCCGAAAGTGATGCCCTGGGGAGATTGCGGAAAGAGGATGTAAACCGATACAGGGCTACATCATTTACAAGAAGGTTGGTTAGGCGAATATTTCCAGATTGGGTTCAAGAATCAAAGGATGGACCGCTGTTTTTTTACCCAATCGGTGAGGCTCTAGCCGCAAAAGTTTTAGGAATAATGCCTAAATATCCTTGGTCCATCGGTGGTGGGGCAGCCAAACGTATGGCGGTAGAAAGTCACCATGTCCTAGAAGTCTATCAGAAAGAGGGCATTACCTTAGAAAAAATGGTGGTTACTGGAAAACCATCTTTCGACCATATTTTTTCACAAATGCAGGCATTTGATGAATCAAAGTTCAGGGCGAGTCTTGGTCTTGAAATGGATCAGCGTATTATCCTCTGTTCTGTACCACAACTTGCTGAACATGGTTTACTGTCCTGGGATGTGCATTGGCAAGAGATCGAATTTTTATTCGCATCCTTGAGTACAGAACCTGGTGCTTCTTTGGTCCTCAGCTTACACCCACAAAGTGACCCGACTGCATACCGCGAGCTCGCTGGAAAATACGATGCTGTCATTGCTAATCAGCGAATATATGATCTGATACCAATTTGTGATTTTCTTGTCTCGACTTTTTCCAGCGTCGTCGTGCAAGCGATTGGTTGTGGAAAACCAGCAATTGTGGTTGATTTTTACGGCCTGAAGTCTTCCTATTACGATTCAGAACCAGGTGTGATCGTGATTAAGGATCGAGATGACCTGGTACCTACGATCAATCGACTGATTAATGACCGGGGATATTATCAGCAGCTGGTTGACCTGCAACTCAGGCGTTCTCCTGAATGGGTATTATTAGATGGCGGTTGTACCCGAAGGGTGGTTGATGAACTTTACCAGATGATCGAAAAGAAGGATAATGTATCGTAGAAAGATAGCATAGATTCAACTTATAAGTGCAACGAAGAAGTGGTTAAAAGAGGCAGGCTGAGGTAGGCTAAGTCTCCAAGACCGATTGATAGTAGGAATTGATCCTAATAAAACATTAAAAGCCATAACTATAGGTGATTATTAATGATGTATAACGAGGAGAAAAAGAATAGTGTAATGGTAATCGCAGAAGTTGGGTCAGTGCATGATGGCAGTTTTGGGAATGCCCTCAGACTGGTTGAAACCGCAGCAGATTGTGGCGTGAATGCTGTTAAGTTCCAGACCCATATCCCTGAGGCTGAGACACTTCCAGATGCCCCAATGCCGCCTTATTTTAAAGGGGAGCCGCGATACGAATATTTTAAACGCACTGGTTTCTCGTATGATCAATGGATGGAGATTAAGCATTGTTGCAATCAGAATAAGGTTCGATTTCTGTCATCACCATTTTCAGAAGAGGCTGTCCACCTGTTGGAAAAAGTGGGGATCGACCAATATAAAATCCCGTCTGGCGAGGTCACTAATTTACCCATGTTGGAGGTTATTGCCAGAACAGGGAAACCAATCCTGCTTTCATCAGGGATGAGTTCGTGGGGTGAATTAGACCGGGCTGTCAACCTGATTCTAAAGTGGCACGATAAACTAACAGTGCTGCAGTGCACGACTGCTTATCCCTGCCCTTATGAAGCGGTGGGACTGAATGTCATGCTAGAGATGGCAGAGCGATATAAGCTTCCTGTAGGACTTTCTGATCACACCTTAACGAATTACGCCTCTTTTGCTGCAGTAACCTTAGGCGCACGGGTTGTTGAAAAGCACTTCGCTTTCAGTCGTAAAATGTACGGTAGTGATGCAGCGCACTCCCTGGAGCCAGATGAGTTAAAGGATCTGGTTGACGGGATTCGAGCAATTGAGTTAATGACCAGTACCGAAGTTGATAAGTCGGATATCCGGCCATTTCAGAGAATGAAAGATATATTTGAAAAGAGCCTAGTAGCCGCGGTTGATATCCCTGCAGACAGTATATTAGAAAGAGATCTGACAAGTATCAAGAAGCCTGGGACTGGAATTTCAGCAGCAAGATTAGAAGAATTTCTAGGTCGCAGATTGTCTCGAGATGTAAAATCAGGGCATATGTTTAGCGAAGAGGATTTCTCGTAAATAAATGAAAACATTAGCTATTATTCCTGCTCGGGGAGGTTCGAAGGGAATCCCCGATAAGAATATTAAACCATTAGGTGGAAAACCTCTGATAGCCTGGACGATTGAAGCAGCACTTTCAGCAAGGTCGGTTGATCGAATCATCGTATCTACGGATAGCCCTGAAATCACCATGATAGCAAAGAATTATGGCGCGGAAGTGCCATTCCGTCGTCCGGAAGCGATTGCTCGCGATGACACACCTGGGATCAAACCTATCCTCCACGCGACATATTGGCTGAATGACCATGAGGGGTATCAACCAGATTTCGTAGTATGTTTGCAACCCACTTCCCCTTTCCGTACAGCGGACGATATTGACCAGGCCTGTGACCTCGCCAGGTTGAAAATTGCGGATTCGGTTGTTAGCATCACACTGTTGGGGCATAACCCAAATTGGATGCAGATCATGGATGGACAAGGTAAATTGAAGGACTTCACCTCAGGTGGAACATCTGTTGGCAGTCGACAGGAAATGGAGCCGGTTTACGAATTGAATGGGGCAATTTATCTTATCCGAACTGAAATATTGTTAGATAAAGAAACGTTTTTTGTAAAAGACACTTATGGCTACGTGATGCCTAGAGAACGCTCCCTCGATATCGATACACCCTGGGACTTTTACCTGGCGGAATTAATTGTCAAGGACCAAAAATGGAAACCGTGAAAATTAGTGATCGAAAGATAGGGCCAAATCACCCTTGTTTTGTGATTGCTGAAGCAGGTGTGAACCACAACGGCGACATTAATATTGCCAAGCAGCTCATTGATGTCGCGGTTAAAGCAAGGGTAGATGCAGTAAAGTTCCAAACTTTTACCGCAGAGAAAGTGGTCAGCCTCACTGCCCCAAAAGCTGAGTACCAACTCCGAACAACGGATGAGACCGAATCGCAGTATGCCATGCTGAAGCGCTTAGAACTTTCCATCCAGATGCACAAGCAACTCTTCGCTTATTGCGAAGACCGTGAGATTCTATTCCTGTCTACGCCATTTGATGAAGACAGTGTTGATTTCCTTGAATCTTTAGGGGTGGCGGCGTTCAAGGTTAGTTCTGGAGAGATTACGAACCAACCACTCCTGGTTCATATCGCAACAAAGAAGAAACCGATTATCCTTTCCACTGGAATGTCCTCCTTGGTTGATGTGGCACAGGCAGTTAAGATAATTCGTGAAGCGGGGAACCAGAAGCTGGTGCTATTGCATTGTGTTTCAAACTACCCAGCCGACCCAAAAGATGTAAACTTAAGGGCTATGGAGACGATGGCGACAGCTTTCCAGTTACCTGTTGGGTTTTCGGATCACACCCTGGGGGTTGAGGTGTCCCTGGCCGCTGTTGCTCTTGGCGCCCGCGTCATCGAGAAACATTTCACGCTGAACCGGAAGATGCCAGGTCCAGATCATAGAGCTTCTTTGGAACCAGAAGGCCTAAGGAAACTTGTTAAAGGGATTCGGATTGTTGAATCAGCACTTGGTAATGGTCGAAAAGAGCCGGCACAGAGCGAGTCTAATACTGCTGCGGTTGCCCGTAGAAGCCTTGTTGCGGTGCGGGATCTTAAAGCTGGTGAGGTCCTCACTGCAGAAGATATCGCCGTCCGTCGTCCGGGAACTGGAATGCCACCGGCAATGATATCATTCGTGGTCGGGCTCACACTCAAAACAGATGTTACAGCTGGATCAGTATTATCCAGGGAGGTGTTCTCGTGAGAACGATCGGTGTGGTCACTACAGGAAGAGCTGATTATGGAATCTACAATCCGGTCCTTAAGTTAATTAAGCTTGATCCAGAGTTAAATCTCCATTTGATCGTTTCAGGTATGCACCTCTCCCCTGATTTTGGTATGACGGTCAGTGAGATTGAAGCAGACGGTTATAAAATTAACGATCGTATTGAGACCTTGCTATCGTCTGATTCACCTGAGGGAATTGCAAAGTCGATGGGATTGGCAGTGATCGGCTATTCACAGGCTTTTGCCCATTCTCAGATTGACCTGCTGGTTGTCCTTGGAGACCGTTTTGAGATGCATGCAGCTGCATTAGCCGCATTACCGTTTAAAATCCCGGTTGCACATATACACGGTGGTGAAATCACCCAGGGTGCATTCGATGATGCCCTGCGCCACAGCATGACAAAATTAAGTCATCTCCATTTTGTGGCCACGAAAACTTATGCTAATCGGATCATTCAATTAGGAGAAGAACCCTGGCGGGTATTCGTAACTGGAGCGCCTAGCCTGGATAATCTTCAGCTGCTTGATTTGCTTGATTGGAATGAATTGAGAGATAAATATGATTTGAAATTGAAACAAAGTCCTTTTATACTTGTCACCTTCCACCCGGTCACCCTGGAATATGAGCAGACAAAATGGCAGGTAAGTGAGCTATTAACAGCTTTAGAAGAGGTTGGATTGCCCGTTATGTTTACCATGCCAAACGCAGATACCCATGGGCGGGTCGTACGTAATATGATCCAGGAATTTGCCAACAACCATCCAGAGTCTCAGGCCATCGAGAACCTGGGTACGCAGGGATATTTTAACTTGATGAAACTTGCTGATGCAATGATTGGTAACTCTTCCAGTGGGATTGTTGAAGCAGCTTCTTTCGAACTGCCAGTGGTCAATATCGGCAATCGACAGAAGGGTCGTGAGGGAGGAAAAAATATAATTCATGTGGATTATCCTCACCAGGCTATTGTGAAAGGTGTCCACAAGGCGATTCAACCTGATTTCAAAGCCTCCTTGGTAGGGATGGAAAACCCTTATGGGAGCGGTTACGCGGCAGTGAAAATCGTTGAGTTATTAAAAACAATGAAGATCGATCAAAAACTGATCATGAAGAATTTCTATGACCTGGAGGTATTAGAGTGAATATCCGGGTCATTCCCAGGTTGGACATCAAAGGACCAAATCTGGTGAAAGGTATCCATTTTGAGGGTTTGCGTGTAATGGGGAAACCAGAGGACTTCGCTCATTTTTATTATCAAAATGGTGCCGATGAATTGATTTACCAGGACGCGGTTGCCAGCTTGTATGGACGTAACAGCCTGTTAAATATCATTGAAAGGACAGCATCGAAAATATTCATTCCGTTAACAGTCGGTGGTGGATTGCGCAGTGTGGACGATATCCGAACGGTGTTGCGAGCTGGAGCGGATAAAGTGGCAATTAATACCGAGGCTGTCAGGAGACCAGCATTGATTCGCGAGGCAGCCTTGGCGTTTGGTTCATCAACCATTGTGGTTTCTATCGAGGCAATTAGGACTCAAGATGGGCGCTATGAAGCCTGTGTTGATTACGGCAGGGAAAGCACTGGCGTCGATGCATATGAATGGGCTCTCCAATCTGTGGGATTGGGAGCTGGGGAGATTTTGGTTACCTCAATTGACAAGGAAGGGACTGGTAAAGGCTATGACCTGGAACTTACTCGGCAAATTGCCGAAGCTGTTCCAATACCCGTAATTGCCTTGGGAGGCGCTGGGAGGGTGGAACATATTGTTGAAGTAATTAAGGAAGGACGCGCGGATGCAGTCAGCCTGGCTTCGATGCTGCATTATGAATTTGTCCAACAATACCGCTTTCAGGAAAGCGATTACGAAATGGAAGGAAACATTGAGTTTTTGCTTGGTTTACGTGGAGAAAGAGGTCGACAACGGATTGAAGGCACTACGGTAGCAGCAATAAAGCAACATCTGATTGAGTCAAACATCCATTGCCGACCATTTACTACCCTTGAAACGAATGTGGATATTCGAACGAGAGCAAGTTGAGTGATGGTCGATCGAAAAGTGAGTGCAGCGATTGTTGATTACGGGCTGGGAAACCTTTACAGTGTTAAACACGCCTGTGAGCATGTCGGCATGGATGCAGTGGTCACATCTAGATCCTCAGATTTGTTTTCTGCTGACTTGGTGATCTTGCCAGGTGTCGGTGCTTATGGAGATGCTATGGATGCACTGCGCAGGCTGAATTTAGTAGATTCATTACGAGATATTGTCGTCTCCGATCATTGGTTGGTAGGGATTTGTTTGGGGATGCAACTTTTGATGTCAGAGAGCTTTGAATTTGGAGAACATAAAGGTTTGGATATTATTCCAGGAATGGTCATTCCCCTTGAGAAATTGGAGAAAACAGATACTGTTGATGGTTTGTTACGCACCCTAAAAGTGCCTCAGGTAGGATGGAACCAGATTTGGCGAAGTGGAAAATCCTGGACAAAGTCCCCGTTGAACGGACTCGCAGATGGTGAATATATGTACTTTGTCCATTCCTTTTATGTCAAACCAGTTCAAGATAAGTTGATCACCTCCATCACCCGTTATGGCCAAATCGAATTTTGTTCGAGCTTGCAGTATAATAAGATCTTTGCCTGCCAGTTCCACCCTGAACGGAGTGGTTTGCATGGGTTAAAAATATATAAAAACATTGCTGGAATGGTGAGAGAGACTCTGGAGAAGTGAGGAATGTCGCAAAAAATCGAAGCTTATTACGGTTTACCCCAGGAAGTAGTTTACTGCCAACGATGCGTGATGTCGAACCAAAGGCCGTCGTCTTATCCCGAATTCAAACACACTAAGAAGCGGATTACCCCCACTCTGAACATTGGGGAAGATGGTCTTTGTGATGCTTGTCGTTATGCCGAAACCAAGGAACAGATCGACTGGGAAGTCCGTGAGAAAGAGTTAGTGAGCTTATGTAATCACTATCGACGCGAGGATGGTTATTACGACTGCTTGGTACCCGGTAGTGGTGGCAAGGACAGCGTTTATGCTGCCCACATTCTGAAGTATAAATACGGGATGCACCCCTTAACGATGACCTGGCCCCCTATCATGTATACCGATTATGGCTACCGTAATTTTAGAAACTGGATCGAAGTTGGAGGATTTGATAATATCAGCTTCAATCAAAACGGTAGGGTGATGAAACTCTTAACAAGGTTAGCGATTGAAAACCTGCTCCATCCCTTTCAAACCTTCATCCTAGGACAGAAGAATCTGGCTCCAAAGATTGCTCTGCATTACAACATACCGCTTGTATTTTACGGTGAGAACGAGGCTGAGTACGGCAACCCAATTGCTGATAATGCTTCCTCCCTACGAGATAAGTCCTTCTATACAATGAAGAATCTGGATGGGGTTTACTTGAGCGGCGTTTCCATTCGCGAATTGATCGAGCGATATGATGTCTCCCTCGTCGATTTGATGGCTTACCTTCCTGCAGAATATAAAGAAATAGAACGAAGTGATATGGAGATTCATTACCTGGGATATTATCTTAAGTGGGTACCTCAAGAGGCATATTATTACGCAGTAGAGAACACTGGGTTTCAAGCACGACCTTTCCGCACCCAGGGTACTTACAGTAAATATAACAGCATCGATGACAAGATCGATGATTTGCATTATTACACGACTTATATAAAGTTTGGGCTTGGCAGGGCTTCTTATGACTCCTCCCAAGAGGTGCGGAACAAGCACCTGACCCGTGAAGAAGCCGTCGCTTTGGTTAAACGCTATGATGGTGAGTTCCCAGGCAGGTACCTGCAGGAGGTGATGGAATATATTGAAATGGATGTTGAACATTTCATAGAACTGTGCGACAGAGGACGGTCGCCTCACCTGTGGACGAAGGAAAATGGTGAATGGGAACTGCGATATCCCGTTTGGAAGACTTAGGTCGTGATGAGTAAAGAGAGCTAGATTTCTTAATTTTGATATGTACTAAATTGCTGATCTTTACGGTTTGTTTAAGGATAATCAAAAAATATGCTGATGGATTATCAGGACTTGATTGAACGTGAGCGGCGTTTCCGTATCAAGTTACTCAATGATTGGCCTGAAGCACGGGATGAAGGAATCTACCGGGTTTGCCAGTCTTGTAAAGAAATTTGTTTATGTTCTGAGGAGATCTGTCCGAATTGTGGTGGTTTGGACATCACCAAGGTAAAACAAAATCAAGAGTTTATCTTGGGTAGCACAAACATCCGCTGTAAAATGCGGTATGAGGCATTGTTTTGTAGCGATGGTTGAAGCATTAAATAATGTTTTAATATCCCCGAATAGCGTTCTTCGAGATGTGATCACTGCGCTAAACCGAAACTGGCGTGGTATTGTCTTGGTGGTGGATGAGGGGCATCGATTGTTAGGGACTATCACGGATGGAGATATTCGTCGGGCAATTCTGGCGGGGCAAGGGTTGGAAACTCCAGTGGTGGACTTGCTGGCTCAAAAGTCGGTTTCGATTTATCCTCAACCCATTACTGCCCGTGTTGGGACAGAAATTTCTGATTTATTACGGTTAATGCGGGAACATGTCGTCCAGCAACTTCCCCTATTAAATGAAGATGATCAGGTCGTCGACCTGGTCACAATGAGTGATCTGCTCCCCGAAGAATCTCTACCAATGAAGGCGGTAATCATGGCAGGTGGATTTGGGACACGATTGAGTCCATTGACGGATGAAGTGCCGAAACCTATGCTTCCCATCGGAAATCGTCCGTTAATGGAATTCACCGTCGAACAACTGAGAAAAGCGGGAATCCACAACCTGAATATTGCCACCCATTATCTGACCGAAAAAATATCGACCTATTTTGGTGATGGTCATAATTTTGGAGTTGATATTAATTACATTGAAGAGGAGACACCTCTAGGAACAGCGGGGGCTTTAGGTTTAATGGAGTCTGCAGAAGAACCTATGCTGGTAATCAACGGTGATGTTCTGACCCGGGTCGATTTTCGTGCCATGTTGGATTTTCACCGTAAACACCAGGCTGACCTGACCGTTGGGGTGCGTCAATATGAGTTGGAAGTCCCTTACGGGGTGGTGGACTGTGATGGTCCTGATGTTATTTCTTTGAGCGAAAAACCGCGGCATCGTTTTCTTGTTAATGCAGGGGTGTACCTGTTGAATCCTAGTGCCAAGCAATATATCCCTCATCAGGCATTTTTCAACATGACCGACCTGATCGACAGGTTGCTGAAGGAAGGACGCAAGGTGGTTAGCTTCCCCATTCTGGAGTATTGGTTGGATATTGGGCATCCTCTAGATTACCAGAAAGCGCAAGAGGACCTAGAGAACGGGATGGTGTGATATGAGTTTCACTGGGAAAAAAGTATTAGTCACTGGTGCGGGAGGTTTCATTGGAAGCCATCTTACCGAGCAGCTGGTCGCAAGAGGAGCGAGTATACGAGCTTTTGTCCATTACAACGCTCTGGGTCGTTGGGGATGGTTGGATTCTTCGCATGTAAAGGAAGAGATTGAAGTAATCTCTGGGGATATTGCAGATCGAGACAGCGTAAGGAACGCGATGAAAGGCATTGAGGTTGTTTTTCACCTGGCAGCGCTGATTGGGATTCCTTATTCATACTTGGCACCTTCATCCTATGTACAGACGAACATCATCGGTACTTTGAATGTGCTGCAGTCGGCGTTGAACGAAAAAATCAGGTGTGTGATCCATACTTCGACCAGTGAGACCTATGGTAGCGCTCAATATGTACCTATCGATGAGGACCACCCTTTACAGGGGCAATCACCCTATTCTGCGACCAAGATTGGAGCTGACAAGTTGGCGGAGTCTTTCCATCGCTCTTATGATTTACCAGTGGTCACGGTGCGTCCTTTTAATACCTATGGTCCCAGGCAGTCAGCTCGCGCTGTGATTCCGACAATCATCACCCAGGCATTGACTGGAGATACGATCAGTTTGGGCAATCTTAGACCGACTCGAGATATGAATTATGTTTTAGACACTGTAAACGGATTCATCGCTGCAGCAGAACATCCCGAAGCCATTGGGCAGGTGATCAATCTGGGGACAGGACATGAAATATCAATGGGCGACCTTGCAAATAAGATCTTGGAATTAATAGGCATAGAAGCAACCATTAACACAGAAGACCAGAGAGTTCGTCCTGAAGCCAGCGAGGTGGATCGATTGTGTGCGGATAACAACAAGGCGAGGAAATTGCTTTGTTGGGCGCCAAGTTACACCCTGGAAGAAGGATTGCTTGCAACAATCGATTGGATTAGGAATAATTTAGATCAGTATCGGCCGCGGAATTACAACTTGTAGGCGATATTGTATAATTGAGGGGAATAAAAAACAGGAAATAATTCGAAAAAATAATTGAGTCTACTATAAAAAGGTAGTGGATGATTTCTAGATGGAAAAAGAAACCCAAAAAACCGAGTTTTTCGAGGGCGATATCCCTCAAATTGTCGATTTTCGAGCTTAAAGTGGAAAACTTTCACCATCAAATCCTAAAAAACTCGGTTTTTGCAGTAAAGTCATAATTATAATTTGGATTATTAGTTGTCTTAAATTCTATCACTATCATAAATAGGAGTTGTCATGGCTTTTCAGCTGGAGAGTGACGAGTCGGTCTCAGCTGGGATTCGCCGGTTGACGCTTGAAGAAGTTGCAAATATCCTTGAACAACTCACTAACCCACAAATTACACGGGATGTGGGGGTACATGAGGCGCGCAAAGGTTGTAAGCGGGTCCGGGCAGCGTTAAGATTGGTCCGTGATGAGATAGGAGCAGAAGTATTCAAGAAAGAAAACATTCGCTTCCGGAATGTATCTCGGAGACTCGCAGCAGCTCGGGACAGCCGGGTAAAGATTGATGTCTTGGACAGTTTATTAGCAATTTACATGGATGAATTTCCAATGAGGGTATTTGATCAATTTCGAAATCGACTCATCGACGATTATAATGCCACCCTTCTACTTGAGAAGAAAGACCACACCCTGATTCCAACGATAATGGAGGTTATTAAGGATTCCGTCGAAATCCTTGAGACACTTCCCATCCAGGGAAAAGGCTTCTCAGCAATGAAAATCGGCTTACACCGTACCTACACTCGTGGGCAGCAGGGGATGGAACAGTCAGTTACGAATCCAATCCCGGAGCATTTCCATGAATGGCGAAAAAGGGTGAAGTATCTTTGGCATCAAGTGGAAATTTTTGTAAATATAAAACCTGAAGTGCTGACAATTCTGGTAGAAGATCTGCATAACTTGGCTGATACCTTGGGCGATCACCATGACTTGATTGTTTTACGGAGGACTGTCCTGGAATATCCTGAAGACTTTCTTGATGAAGTTGAAATGATGGTTTTGACAGATTGGATTGACCAAAAGCGCCTTGATTTGGAATCACAGGCATATAGTCTCGGGAATAGGATTTATGGCCGGTCAGCAGAAGATTTCTGTCACATAATGGAGGAATACTGGGGACTGTGGAGATTAGCGGAGTAAATTATCTCTTACAAAGAGGATTTGGGTTCAAACAGTTGCAGTACTCTCTTGGCATATCATAATATTCCATAACCATGCGAACGATATCCGAATTGGTGATCGTGTAATAGCCGATATAATCCTCCTGTTGATAATATTCAGTAGTAGGTATACATAAGCGTTTGTTTTCAGTCCAGTCCCGTACTGCTAAAAGCTGTTCGTGAAATTGATCTCCACGCCAGAATAGCATTGCAGCAAGGTACATGAAGGTCACCAACAAGGTTCTCCATATGATTGGATTTGTTGTCCATTTTTTATAAAGAAAATTAATTCCAAAAGCAACCACAGCGTATAACCCGATTTTTCCCAGGAAATGGAAGCGGAAGGCATAATTATAGAAGAAGAGCAATGAATTACCTAATAGCAAGAATAAAAATGGGATAGTTGCCCGGCGATCGTTCTTTGATTTAAAACCCAGCAGGAATAGCAGGATAATGGGAATAATTTGCAAAAGAACCATACTCGAGGCTTCTAAGGTTGGGAAATTAAGTGATCCGAGGGAGGGCAACTCACCATCAGAGATAGGGCGATAAAGATTCACAAAACTGAACACGAAGCCGCTGCCAATATTCATAGAATACCAATAGATCATATTCTTCAGAGTAGAATATTCTCTACCTAGCGAGGACTCAGGGATAATCATCATACGGAGAGCAAAGAAAACAATGATTACGCTAACGGAAGTGATCAGGTATGTTTTCCAATTGTTTTCCCGTCTGTAAAGTGCGTCGATAAAAATGACCAGTGAAAAGGCAAGACCGAACTCTTTACTTAACGCAGCTGCCAGGAGGAGGAGAAAAATGATGGCTGGTTTAAACCTCCCATTACGCTTACCGAACCAGAGCAACCATATAGCCCAAAGGCCGAAAATTCCAGCAAGAGTTATCTGGACCTCACCGATTACATATAGAGTCTGAATGATTTGCCAGTCAGTCAAGAAAAAAAGGGTACCCAGCAGGGCAGGTAGTGTCTCTCCGGTCTTACGGTGTAAGATGTCATAAAGGAAGAGAGCGACGACAGCTAACAAAACCTGATTCACAGCGAAATATGCTGGGGGATTGAAATCGAAAATCCTATACTCCCACCGCAGCAGGGTTGCCATTACTGGTCGGTAGGTGACGAAGTGTCCCGGGAAGGTCTCTCCGGTCCAGATATCAACCAGGTTTAATTCTTGCATGTAGTAAAAATTTGTTAATGCCTCAGGATCAATAGCTTTTCGGTTGATCACAATGCCCATGATCAGAATCATCGAAATGAGGATAACAATGACACCAAAGAAATAACTGCCCCAATTTTCAATTCGGCTATCTTTATCCAAGGTCGTGTTTTCAACCATGAAAGTCATCCCTAGAGTAGGTGATCGGAAAAGGAGTTCTAAACAGGATGAAATTCTAACATATTTTCGCGAGGACACATTTTTAAAAGGGGACAATGCCAAATTTTAGAGGTTGTATCGTGCCTTGAATGACGTTCCTATTTAAGGAAACCTTTCTTATTCAAGTCTAAAGATATTTGTTGTGTTTCTTTTGGTCCAGCAGCGAAGAATGTTATCCTGTTCCGGAGTCGACTAGTTGCGGTAAAATACCTTAACCTTGAAATTTGATGTTTACCTGAATGATATATAGAGATAAAACCTACCCAAAAACATTATGGAATCAAATTTTACCCGTATAACACACCAGAAAGTGTTTTCGGATTTGACAGTTTCAGTAGTTGTGCCTGTTTATAACAGTGAAGAGAGTTTAAATAACCTGGTGAGAAGGGTGGAATCTGCGTTGGAAGGAGTAACGCAAGGGTATGAAGTGATACTTGTCAATGATGGTAGCAAGGATGGTAGTTGGCAGGTCATTCAAAAACTTGCTCAAGACACATCACAAGTGCGAGGGATAAATTTGATGCGAAATTATGGGCAGCATAATGCCCTACTTGCTGGGATTCGGGAAGCAAGATACGAAGTTGTGGTTACAATGGATGACGATCTACAAAACCCGCCCGAAGAGATC
The DNA here is from genome assembly GCA_964613985.1 of uncultured Anaerolineales bacterium. GTDB lineage: Bacteria > Chloroflexota > Anaerolineae > Anaerolineales > UBA11858 > CAZTJD01. The sequence goes on along the minus strand of CAZTJD010000006.1, from coordinate 16,500 downwards.
CTTAAGTTATTAGAAAAACTTACTCAGGGATACGATGTGGTTTTTGGGAAACCTGATAAAGAACAACACGGATTTCTACGGAACCTCGCTTCCCAGGGGACCAAATTTGTTCTAAAGAATGCTATGGGTGCTGAGGTATCCCGGAACGTGAGTGCTTTTCGGGTTTTCTGGACACATTTGCGGGAGGCTTTCGATGATTATTACGGCCCCTTCGTTTCCATTGATGTGCTTCTGACTTGGGGTACAACCCGGTTTACTGCAATCGGAGTACGTCATGATCCGCGTCAGCAAGGCACTTCAAGCTATAACCTTCATAAGTTAATCACCCATGCTTTCAATATGATGACAGGGTTTTCTGTAGTCCCATTGCAGATTGCAAGCATGATTGGTTTTGGTTTCACCTTGTTTGGTATTGGTGTTTTAGCCTATGTCCTTTTAAGGTTTTTAATCCAAGGGAGTCCAGTTCCGGGTTTTCCCTTTCTTGCTTCGATTATCACTATTTTCTCAGGGGCTCAGCTCTTTGCCCTGGGTATTATTGGCGAATACCTGGCGAGAATGTACTTTCGGACGATGAATAAACCTGCTTATGTAATTCGAGAGTCAATCGAAGGGGGAGGAAGCCTGGATTAATGCATGTTGTAATGTTCCTTGCCACAGCTCGAGGCAAAAGACTCCTGGCACAATTATTTAAACTTCAGCCTGAAGCGCAGGTTTCCGTTTTTAGTTTTCGGGAAGATCCCTGGGAACCACCATTCCTGGATGAAATTAAAGATCTCACCGTAAAGTATGGTGGTAATTTTTTCGAGTCTCACCATGTTAGAGATAAAAAGCATGATTCTTTCTGGGCTAGGGAAGATATTGATATCGCTTTCGCAATCAATTGGCGATATATGATCCCCCCAGAGGTTTTTTCTCGACCTGGATTAGGCACATTTATCTTTCACGATTCCATTTTACCAGCTTACCGTGGTTTTTCGCCAACAGTATGGGCGATCATCAATGGAGAGAGTCAGACTGGTGTAAGTTTATTTGAGATTTCTGAAGAGGTAGATGCGGGAGATATCATTGATCAGGAAATAGTTCCCATTGGATCGGATGATAATATTGCTTTGGTTATGGAACGGGTGACTGATGCTTATCTGCGGGTATTTTCCCGTAATTTAACTCAACTCCTGAATGGATCTGCTGCTCGAAGACCGCAAAACCACACCCTGGCAACGTATACTTGCAAACGTACCCCTGAAGATAATGAGATTAATTGGGATTTGGCTAGCCGTGATATCTATAACCTTATCAGGGCGGTTAGCTATCCTTTTCCTGGCGCTTATACTTTTCTCAACGGAGTAAAAGTTCGAGTGTGGTCAGCTCAAAAAGGTGAGTTTCCTGTATATGCTGGTAGAATTCCAGGAAGAGTCGTTCAAATCCTTCCAGAGAAAGGCGTCCTTGTCCTCACCGGAGATGGTGCAATAATGCTGAAAGATATTCAAATGGAAACAGGGGACATTACCAATGCAGCCGAGGTGATCAAAGGCATCAGTCTGACTTTTGGCAGGTAGTCTTGATCTTAGCAACGATGTGTATACCCAAGAAGATCAAGAAATGAAAGGGGATTAGGCATCTTATTGAAGTCATGTATTTTATTGATAAAATAATATAGCTACCCGACCCTATTAAATGGAAATGGATATATACGGAAAACGTGGATAATTCTTCTCTTTTTACCGCAAGATTGTCAATTTTATCCACATTGTCAAATCTCTCCTTGTTAATCATCTTTCGTCCCCCTCCAATTCAATGAAACGATCTGTGACTGGAAATAATTTTGATCAGTTTTTTGAATGGCCATAAATTGATAAATTTTCATTGGTATAATTCAGCTTTGGGTATGTATTATAAAAATGAATATCACTTCCTGGCACTTTCTAAATAACAGGTGATTCACTTGAGAATTCCATTTAACTGTCCGAAGATAGTAGGAAACGAAATAAATTATGTCCAACAGGCTATTGAGAATGGGCATTTGTCTGGTAATGGTATCTTCACAAAAAAATGTCAGGCATGGCTGCAAGAACGGATTGGTAGTGTTAAGGTACTCTTAACTCAATCCTGCACTGCTGCATTGGAGATGTCTGCCATGTTGATCAATACTCAACCAGGGGATGAGATCATCATGCCCTCCTTCACTTTTGTTTCCACTGCGAATGCTTTCGTTTTACGTGGTGGTGTACCTGTTTTTATTGATATCCGACCGGATAGTCTTAATCTTGATGAAGAATTAATCGCTGAAGCCATCACACCTAAATCAAAAGCGATTGTACCAATGCACTATGCCGGTGTGGGGTGTGAAATGGATGCGATCATGGCAAGGGCGGAAGAGCATAGCTTGGTTGTGATTGAAGACGCTGCTCAAGGGATCGAATCAAAATATAAGGACAGAGCACTCGGAAGTTTCGGTGCTTTTGCTGCCCTGAGTTTTCATGAAACGAAGAATGTGATTTCTGGGGAGGGTGGTGCTTTACTCATCAATCAAGATGTGGACAAGGATCGCGCAGAGATTATTTGGGAAAAAGGTTCAAATCGAGCAAGATTCTTCCGCGGTCAGGTGGATAAATATACCTGGGTTGACCTTGGGGCTTCTTACCTTCCCAGTGAACTCACCGCGGCATTTCTCTATGCCCAATTAGAGAAAATTGATTGGATCAATGAACGCAGGTTGAAAATCTGGCAGCGATATCATGATGCATTCAAAACTATGGAGACAATGGGAATCGTCCGTCGACCAATCATCCCAGAATATTGTCACCATAACGCCCATATTTATTACCTCTTACTGCCTGACCTGCAAACACGAACAACCTTTATTGAGAAGCTAAAAGGAAAAGGGATACAAGCAATATTTCATTACATTCCTCTCCATTCTTCGCCTGCTGGTCTGAAGTGGGGCCGTTCTTCTGGTGACCTAAGTGTTACCGATGAGATAAGTGATCGTCTTGTTCGTCTACCCTTATGGCTTGGAATGTCCGATGAAGAAATCGACCTGGTCATCGATTCTTGTCTTCAAGTATTAAATCAAATGGCTTAATGGGATTGGATAGATGGATAAGAAATTGCAACCTGATTTAGTCATGGAGCCTGGTTCACTAATTCTCGATGGTGGTATCCCGTTAAGTGTTCCTGAAATTCGCGGAAATGAATGGAAATATATTAAAGACTGCCTGGATACAAATTGGGTATCTTCAGTTGGTGAATATGTTGACCGCTTTGAGAAATCTGTGGCAAGTTTCGTAGGTGTTAAACACGGTGTGGCAGCAGTCAATGGTACTGCTGCTCTGCATATCGCCCTCCTGGTTGCTGGAATCAAGCCAGATGATGAGGTCTTGGTTTCAACACTGACCTTTATCTCACCAGCAAACGCCATCCGTTATGTAGGCGCCTGGCCTGTTTTCATCGATGCAGAAAAATCGACATGGCAGATGGATCCGCAACGGGTAAACGATTTTCTTGAGGAACAATGCCAGGTAACAAAAGGAGAACTCCGGAACAAGGATACAGACCGCCGCGTGAAGGCGATCCTACCGGTTCATATTCTTGGTCATCCAGTTGACATGGATCCTATCCTTGAAATTGCTCGCAAATATGATTTGATTGTAATTGAGGATGCCTCGGAAGGATTAGGATCGAAATATAATAATCGCATGGCAGGCTCTATGGGCGCGGTTGGGTGTTTTAGTTTCAACGGCAACAAGCTAATCACCACTGGGGGAGGGGGAATGCTGGTCACAAATGATGAAGAAATGGCTCATAAAGCGAAGTACCTGACGACACAGGCAAAAGATGATCCCCTTGAGTATGTTCACAATGAAATTGGCTTTAATTACCGACTGGTCAACCTCTTAGCAGCAATGGGTGTCGCTCAAATGGAACAGGTTGCAGACTATATTGAAACCAAAAGACAGATCGCGGCAAGATATATATTGGGATTACAGGATATCTCCGGGATTCAGCTTATGCCAGAAGCATCCTGGGCATCCAGTACTTACTGGCTTTATACAATTCTGATTGATGAATCTGTTGCCAGATATAACAGTCGTGAGGTCCTTCGAAAATTCCAAGGAGTGAAAATTCAGACCAGACCTTTGTGGACCCCAATACATCTCAATAAAGCACACAAAGGGAGCAGTCTGTGTGGGGGAGAAATTGCAGAGTGGTTGTGGCGCCAATCATTAAGTTTACCTTGTTCTGTGGGGTTACAGGTAGAAGACCAGGATAAAGTGATCAGATATTTACGTGCGTGGTTTTCCTGAAGCTCTGTTTGAAAGTCCGGTATCTTCATGATCGATGAAAAGCTAAATTCCCCTATAGCTGAATCATGTTAGAATCAGCCTCCGTAATCGAAGAACATGCCTAATTATGTTCCTGAGCGATCACTTCTAGTCAAGATTTCTGAAAAAAAAGGATATGGTTCCTCTTCCTACGCTGTTTACCTAGAAATTATGAATTTGGATTAATATATGCGAAAAGTTTGTGTTGTTGTTGGCTCACGCGCCAATTATTCCAGTATAAAAAGCGTGATGCAGGCGGTAAATAAACGTCCTAATCTGGAATTGCAAGTGATTGTTGGGGCGTCTGCATTGCTAGATCGTTTTGGCTCTGTAGTTGATATCGTCGCCTCAGATGGTTTCCAAATCGATGCCCGAGTTCATATGATCATTGAAGGGGAGACTCCGACCACGATGGCAAAATCTACAGGCCTGGGTTTATTGGAACTTCCCACGATCCTTGATCAGCTATCTCCAGACGTGGTGGTTACTGTTGGAGACCGTTTTGAGACCATCGCGACGGCTATTGCAGCAGCTTATATGAATATCCCATTGGCACACACCATGGGGGGTGAGATCTCAGGGACGATCGATGAAAGCGTCCGCCATGCGATCACGAAACTGTCTCACATTCATTTTCCTGCCAACCAGCAGGCTGCAGACCGTATCATTCGCATGGGTGAAGACCCTGCCAATGTGCACGTTGTAGGTTGTCCTAGAATAGATCTCGTTGCAGAGGTTGCCCAGGAAAATTCACGTTTGCCAGAACGAGCCTGGTTGGAGTATGAAGGTGTTGGTGGGCAGATTAATCTGGACAAGCCATTTCTTTTAGTCTCTCAACACCCGGTGACCACGGAATATGGACAGGGTGAACACCAAATAACGGAGACTTTAATGGCTTTAAATGAATTAAGAATGCCCACAATTATGCTCTGGCCTAATGTGGATGCTGGTTCGGAAGATGTTGCTCGTGGGATGCGGAAATTCCGAGAACATTTCCTTCATGATTATATGCGCTTCTATAAGAACTTTTCTGTTGAAACTTATGTTCGCTTGATGAAGCGCTGTGCCTGTCAACTCGGTAATTCCAGTGCAGCGATACGTGAAGGTGCATTTTTAGGCGTTCCAGCCGTCAATATTGGTTCACGACAAAATAATCGCACCCGAGGAAGTAATGTTATTGATGTCAGTTATGACCGAGAAGAAATTATTACCGCCATTAATAAACAAGTCACTCATGGGTCTTATCCTTCAGAACCTATTTATGGCGATGGTCATGCTGGTGGACGTATAGCGGAAATCCTTGAAACAACGTCTCTTAATATCCATAAACAGATGACCTACTAATTGTGAATATCCTCGGCCTCATTCCCGCTCGCGGTGGTTCGAAAGCGATCCCCCGGAAAAATATTATTTACTTGGCTGGTAAACCTGTGTTAGCTTATACCTGCCAAGCTGCTTTGGGCAGCAAGGAACTAACTCGTGTTCTGATAAATACAAATGACCAGGAAATTGCTGATGTGGGACATCAATTTGGGGTGGATACTCCTTTTCTACGTCCTGATTACCTGGCAGAAGATGAAACGCTAATCCTCCCGGTTATCAACCACACCCTCGAATGGCTTGAAAATGATGAAGGGTATATTACAGATATGGTAGTCTTGTTGCAACCAACTTCCCCATTGAGGACCTCAGCCCATATTGATTCTGCATTACGTACAATTCTGGATTCAGAAGCTGATACCCTGGTTTCTGTTCAGGAACTCCCTCACCATTTTAATCCTGTTTCGTTGATGAAACTTGATAAACAGGGATATCTTCGTCCTTATCAGGATGAGGAGATGATCCTCAGACGGCAGGATAAACCTCAATTTTACGTGCGTAATGGTCCAGCGATTTTAATAGTTCATCGACATGTCTTGGATTCCGGGAGACTTTATGGAGATAAAGTGATTCCTTTCTTGATGGGTCGTCTTGAATCCATCGACATTGATGATATCTCTGATTTGACATTGGTTGAAGCTTTGCTCTATTACAGGCAATTGAATATATAATATGGACTCGGTTGATATTTTATACTTTATTGAACATAAAGCACGTGAATTAGACATTGCCTGTGCTGTAAAACATTTGATCCAGTCCCAATATAATATATCGGTCGAGATTCGGTCTATTGTGCTTGATTTAGAGCATACCTTAGCCCAGTTTTTACCGAAAATTGTTGTGTTACCTTACTGTGTGTCGATTAAAAGTCTCAACCTGGAGAAAATATTAAATCAATGGCCGAATGCTCGATATATTGATCTTGCTTATGAACAGTTACTAGGCGAAGCGCAAAAGAAATTTAAGGCACCTGCGGATGAATTCGCACGGGACTATGTTATCCACCATGCCTGGGGGGAATTTTTTAAGGAATTTTTAATTGATAACGGTGTTCCTGATCATAATATTCTGGTCAATGGGAATCCCTCCTATGCTTTATATCAGGAACCATATAAGAATTATTATGGTAATGTAAGGAACTTACTATGTCAAAGATTCGGTTTAGATCCCGATAAACGTTGGGCTTTTGTTCCGGAGAATTATGGTTGGGCTTTTTTTGAAAACCATATGCTTCGGGATCGGATTAAACGTGGCTTTGATCCTGTTCATGCTTATGTATATCGTGATTTTGCGGTCGATTCTTTGCAGAAAGCAACTGAGTGGTGGTGCGCAGGTGCCGTGCTAGAGGGTGTTGAATTGATCATTCGACCTCGACCAGCTGTCCCGCAGGAGATGTTTATTAATAAAATTCAAGCAATGGTTGGACCCTTGCCTGACCAACTTCACATTATTAAAGATGGATCTGTTCGTGAATGGATCTTAGCTAGTGATCTTGTTTTCTCCTCCATTAGTACTACCCTTCTAGAAGCAGCAACTGCAAACAAAACCTTGTATATGTTGATGCCTTATTCAATCCCTGATTTTATCCATGTAGAATGGAATGACCTGGCTGTAAAAGTAAGAACAATAGATGATTTTATAAGAATTCTCACCCAACCGGAGCTAGAAGCAAATTGGGCGACTCTACAGAATTGGATTAAGGAGAAGATGCTAAGCCGAGGGGATCCTATCACCAACCAGGTGGAGTTTTTGGTTTCGGTGTTCAATGGTGAAATTAAAGTTCCTGCTCCAGGGTCATTGGTTGGGAAGATCAGCAGGTCAACCTGGGGGATAAATATTGATATGATCCGAAAGTTTGTCTGGAATTCCTTCCAAGAAAGCCTGTATCTATTAGGTATCCGAAACAAATCACAGCGATGGAAGCCTCATAAGACGGATTCGGTCAGTGTGGGGGAGGTTAACAATTGTGTTTATAGATGGAAGGAAGTTTTAGGTTAATGCCCAAAGTTAGTGTCGTCATTCCTACCTATAATCGTGCAAACTATATTCTGGAAGCCATTGAGAGTGTACGCCAACAAACTTATCAGGATTATGAAATTGTAGTTGTAGATGATGGCTCAAGAGATAATACACGAGAGGTCTTGAGTGACCTTATAAAGAAGAATGCAGTTCACTACATATATCAACAAAATCAAGGGGAATCTTCAGCCAGAAACCGTGGCATTTCCCAATCGAATGGGGAATATATCGCATTTCTTGATTCTGACGATTTATTCTTACCTACAAAATTAGAAAAGCAAGCTGGATACTTAGACTCGGATGAGAATGTGGCTTTCGTCCATTCCTGGTACTCGAAATTTAACAACCAGGGGAAGGATTTGGGCAGACGTAACACTTCAAGCTATTCAGGATGGGTTTACCCCGGTATCTTGTTATCCTGGCAGGTTTTAATATCCCCATCCTGTGTGTTGGTCAGGTCACAAGTGCTGAAGGAAGTTGGTGGTTTTGATGTGGATCAGTATTGGGGGGCTGACCTGGATCTGTGGTGCCGAATTACAAAACATTATCCTATTGCTCTCATTCCAGAAGTTTTAACTAAGGTCCGTGTACATCCAGAAAATCTTTCCGCCAGTAAGATAGATTCGTTGATGTGGTTTGAAAAATATCTACTGAAAGCTTTTAAAGAGGATCCTAATTTAGGTCTCGTTTTTCGTAAACGTGCCATGGCAAAGATGTACACCAATGTTGCTCAAAACCTGTTGGGAGAGACATCTTCTAATATTATTTCACAAACTAGGAAATTAAGCTCCAAGGCAATATTGTGCTGGCCATTTACACCTGGGGCTTATTTGGGTTTGCTAGCATCCTTTTTGCCTCAAACGCTACGATTATCTTTATTAGCAAAATTCAGGTCCTGGCGAAATCCAATCCGAAACGAATCGTAAACATGGTTTCCTCTATTTTATTTTTAGGTACCCAGATGACAGTTGGGGGGGCACAACGTCTTTTATTGGCACAAGCTCGATGGTTCCAAAGGCAAGGCTATGATGTCACCGCTGCCTTTTTTTATGATAAAGATAAATTAAGACAAGATTGGGAATCTCATTATCCATTTTCAATTGTCGATTTGGGTGCTTGGAGACCAGGGGTGAATCCGTTAATAAATGGAATGTTGTTGATTGCTGGGGTTATCCGGTTAATAAAATTATTTACAAAAAGTAAAGTTGACGTTGTTGAGACTTTCACACCAGATAGCAATATCTTGGGATTGCTTGCTGCTCGGTTGGCTGGTGTTCCAGTAAGGATTGCCTCCCATCATGGCTATATTGAGGGAACTGGGGTATTGAGAAAAAAAGTCCACGGATGGATGATTAATCACGGGTTTTGTTATCGTTTGGTTGCAGTTTCAGAACGTGTAAAAAGAATGGTTATTGAAGAAGAAGGCGTTAAGCCTGATAAGGTAGTCGTAATCCTAAACGGTATTGAGCCAGTGAATATTCCTGATCCAAGTACGGGAGAAAAACTTAGGAAAGAGATAGGATTGAAATCGAGCGATTTTGTTTATCTAACTGTCAGCCGCCTGACGCTTCAAAAAGGGCATACCTATCTGCTGGAAGCTGTTCCTATTATTCTCAATTGTTTCCCTGAGAATACTATTTTTTTATTTGTAGGTGAAGGACACCAGCGGGAAATCCTGGAAAAGAAAATGACTCACCTAGGCTTGACCAAGAAGGTTCAGTTCTTGGGTGTTCGCAAGGATATTCCAGGGATACTGTCCCTGGCAGATGTTTTTGTGTTACCTTCATTATGGGAAGGTCTGCCCTTGGCTTTATTAGAGGCGATGAGTGTCGGGCTTCCAGTGGTAGCCACGCGGGTTGAAGGGGTCGAATCGATAATTAACGATGGAGAAAATGGCTACCTGGTTCCTCCGAAAGATGTCCAGGCATTGGCTAAGGCGTTAATCAAAATCCGTGCCAATCCCGAGTCTCTCAATTCTTTTGGAAAGCGGAATGCGGACCTCGTGGAGCGATCATTTACCAACGAGAGGATGTGTGCTAATTATGAAACACTCTTCTTGGACGGTTACTCGAAGGAAATTGTTGCATGAAAAACCCACTCCTTACCCAGAGATTACTTATGCGATCCCTGAGCACGATATTCTTATTTGTAATTATTGCTTTTGGGACATACGAGGTTTATGACCTTGTTGCAGGTACAAAAAATCTGGCAGGTAATTTAACGCTTACCTGGGGGATATCCCTGGCAGTTTTATTCCTGGTCGGTGTCATGGCTTTTCTTGTTGTTGTACTCAATATCTGGTCAGTTCGATGGATAGAACCTATCAATGATCAATTATCACGAATACGTGATCGATTTGGTTGGTTCACCTGGTTCCTGGTTCTCATCTTCTCCCTGATCCCAACCAAGATATTTCTTTACACCCCTCTTGGTTTGAAGGTATCTGGTTTTTTTGCTAGGCTGGTGATTTTTTTGACAACTGCAGCCATTATGGCATTCTTTGCTTGCAGAAGAAAAAAACAACTTGTGGATTTCAAAGGGTTCCTTGTCAGCTTGTTGATTTTAGGGAGTGTTTTTGCCTTGGGGAAATCCTTTATCAGTGTAGTAGATCATCCTCTGTCTTTAACATGGTCGGAAGGTAACCGGATTTGGGATTATTCCATAATATTTGGACGGGATCTGTATAACTACCCTCAAGACCAACCCATCGAAGCTTATATCGATAGAGTAAGGCAAACACTTTGGGGACTGCCTTTTCTTTTTCCAAATGTCTCAATTTTGACGGTAAGAATGTGGTCAGCGATCTTATTTACTGTACCTTATGCGTTATTTGGATGGATGTCTTTCCGATTTCAGCCGGAGGGTAAACGACAATGGTTTTGGTTGGGATTATGGTCCTTTTTGTTCCTAAACCAGGGACCAATTTACACCCCCCTGGTTTTAAGTGCAATCTTAGTTGCTGGGGCGCGGCGAAAGTCGATGTGGATCGCCCTACCACTCATTTTCCTGGCGGGGTATTATGCTCAGAGTAGTAGGATTAACTGGATGTTTGGAGCAGGGATATGGGCGACGATGATTGCCATGGTGGATTACAATCCATCAGGGAATGAGAAAATTGGAATGAAAGAATGGATAAAGGTAATGGCCTATAGCCTCGCCGGTTTTATGGGTGGTTTTGGGATTTACATTGGATGGCTGCGCCTGTTTAACCATCTTACTAGAGCAGCTGGTTCGAAATTGGAAATCATCTCAACACCTATCACAGGATCTGGAACAACTTTTGTTAATCCGAATGACTCCTTGGAGGTGGTCAGCGAAATCAACCAAAACACGGTGTTGTCGAACCAGCCTCTCATCTGGGAAAGACTTCTTCCGAACCCAACTTATGGATTGGGCATAATCCTTGGTTTAATCCTTGCTACTGGACCGTTAATACTCTTATTGATATTTCTTATCAAAAACAAGACCTTGCGGGTAAACAGCTGGCAGAAATTAAGTATCTTTGGTGGGCTGAGTTTATTAATGGGGTTAGGTATCCTCATCAGCACCAAGATCGGTGGTGGTGGGGATCTTCATAACCTGGATATGTTTTTTATAGGGATAATTTTTGCTGCTGCATTAGCTTGGCGGTCAGGAGGATATATAATCCTGTCTGATATTGACAAACAACCATACCTAATAAAGACAACCATTGTCCTAGCAGTAGCTATTCCAGCATTTATGCCTTTGGTTTCTGCTCATCCTCTTGACCTTCCTCCTGAAGAAAAGACGGCCTGGACGCTAGAGTTACTGCAGTCGGAAACAGCGCGAATAAGATCTGAAGGTGGCGCGATCCTCTTCATGGATCAACGACAGTTGCTGACCTTTGGATATTTAGGCAATATCCCCTTAATCCCAGAGTTTGAGAAAAAATTGGTCATGGACCGAGCGATGTCTGGTGATAGGGAATACTTTGAGAAGTTCTATGAAGATATTCGTAAGCAGAGGTTTGCCTTAATCATAACGGATCCACAGCGGGTTAGGTTTTCAGACGAGGATGAAGGGTGGGGTGCAGAGAATGACACTTGGGTACAATGGGTTACAAAACCTCTGCTGTGTTATTATGAACCAGTTTACACTGTAAAAAAGACTGGTGTGTGGTTGATGATGCCCATTGCAGACCCTATGGAATGTGTATATCCATGAGTGAAGTTCAAGACGGGCAATCGAATAAATCTCTCCAATTGGTGGGGAAGGAGAATTGCCCTCTCCTAATCTGGCTTTTGTTTGCTGTTGTGGAAGGCTTTGTAGCAATTTTCTTGTTTTTCCGCATACCAGGAGTTTCGGAAGCTGCCTATCTGGGAGGTTTTTCTAAAGGTCGGATAGCGATCCTTGCCGGGTTATTTGGAAGTTTGTTCTTTTTCCTCTACCTTACCTACAATACTTGGCGATCTACAACATGGGCGAAGATGGTGTCAAATCATATTCAGAGGTTTTTACGCTCTAGGTATGTTTATGGTCTATGTATTGGTATTTTATTGCCTGGTGTCTTTTTCTTTAGCCAGTTGTTTTATTTCTCCGGTGTTGTCAGCGACCCATATGTGAAGGGTTACTTGGTGAGGTTACGCCCATTATTATTCTGGATATCGGGAATATTATTGCAGACTCTTGTCATGTTGCCTTTGTTTCGTTATGGATTTCGAAGTTGTGATAGGGTGTTTTCTGCTCCGCTGATTCGAAGGAGTGCTCTAGTTTTCCTATGTTTAGTAGTATTCGGGATTTTTATTGCTATCACCGGTATTGGGATCGAGCCGGATATCATCGGTTGGGATGGACCTGGTACACCAATCCTGGTCATCCAGGTAGGAGGTTTCTGGGCTGCTGGAATTTTATTCATGATAATCGAGACCTGGTCTCAAAAATGGCATAAGGGGGATCAGATTCGAATTGATCTGCTGGTTAGTTTTATCCTTTGGGGATTTGCATACCTGTTGTGGACACAAGAACCAATAACAGCGGATTATTTTGCCCCCGTCCCACGAGCACCAAATTATGAAATTTACCCGTATTCCGATGCTGCTTTGCACGATGTAAACGCCCAAGAACTGTTAATTGGCGAAGGATTTCCTGGAATTTCGCGTAAACCGTTATATGTTTTATTCCTTGCTTTGCTTCATACAATTGGGGGTCAAAATTATACCAATGTTATTTCACTACAGGTCGGTGTTCTTGCTTTCCTTCCTGTTTTTATCTATTGGCTTACAAAAGGATTGCACAGTCGTCTATCGGGATTCATGGCTGCTGGACTGATCATTTTAAGAGAACGGAATGCAATTTCATTATCTGGTGATATCAGGGTATCTCATTCCAAGTTGATGATGTCTGACATGCCATCTGTTTTAGCGATTGTGCTTCTTACCTGGTTGGTCATAACCTGGTTTAGAGCGCCCACCGAGAGAAAGTTGTTTCCGATTTGGATTGGGGGTGTGATTGGGTTGCTTATGCTTCTTAGACCACAGTTCAGCTTACTTATCCCCTTGGTCCCCTTAATGATTCTACTCACATTCTATCGTAGACCTTTATTGGGGATTGCCAACTTTGGCCTTGTCATCCTTGGCTTACTGTTTACGCTTTCTCCCTGGTTATGGCGTAGCTATCAATTATCGGGAACTGTCACCCTCAATGATCCTAATCAGATGGCATTCCTCACAGAGCAATATCACCTTGAGCCCCAAACTGAAAGCTTGCAATTATTTCCAGGGGAAACGATTTCAGAATTCAATAAGCGCATAAATACTTACATCAAGGATTTCATTTTTCAGCATCCATCCTATGTGGCAGGGTTTATCACTGCTCATTTTCTACATAATGAGATCGAAATGATACAAGTACTGCCCATGTCTCCGTGGATTGTAAATAATCCTGATTCAGATTTATTCCCTTATTGGAGTCAAAATATCGAAAAACTTTGGAAGGAGTGTTGTTCTATCCAGGCATATGTTTTCACCAATCGCTTCTGGGACCCGTGGCTTGAGGCAATTAGTTCCAAGGATGTTGTGCCTGTGATGATTAATCTCGCAATAATCTCACTTGGTTTGTCAGCTGCATGGCAAAAGAACAAGATGATTGGTTGGTTTCCTTTAATCATAAGTTTGGTTTATAGTTTCAGCACGGCTATAGGTCGTTATTCTGGTTGGCGTTTGATTTTACCAGCTGATTGGGTACTTTTCCTTTATTTTTCAATAGGACTTGCTCAAGGTATCTTCTGGCTGCGACGATATTATCAAGGTGATCACGTACGCCCGAGTGATGATGAGGAGATATCAATTTCTTGGAAGAAAGGTAGGGATCTACCATATCAAGCCCAGTTTCCTTGGAGTAAATTATTTATTGTCAGCCTGGTATTGTTTGGGTTTGGTTTGGCGCCGTTGGTTGTGGAAGCTTCAGTACCGAAGAGATATCAAACCACAATACCGGTCAACACATTGTCAAGCGAATTCTCACGTTTCAGTGAAAACGAAATTCAGGAATTTTTAACAGAGGAAAACGCATTTGTTGTGAATGGTAGGGCGCTTTACCCCAGATTTTATCTGGCAAGAGAAGGGGAACCAGGAGAAAGTTGGTCAGCTTTCCTGGTTCGAGATTACCCTCGCCTGGGTTTCTTCATGGTTGGGCCTTTAAAAAGCAATGTGATCCTTCCGTTAGAATCCTCTCCCGACTTGTTTCCTAATGCTTCGGATGTGGTTGTTCTAGGTTGTTTAACGGATTTCTACCTTGATGCTGCTGCTGTTATGATCAGGCCTCAGGATAGCCTTAAAAATTGGGTTATATATCGAGATTCCCTTGATGACCTACACTGTCCCCTGACATCCCCTTAGTTTTTTCTCCGTTTCCAAATGATTTTAAAGAGAAGGAAACTGGGAATCTTCAGATCGTAGCATGAAACCTATCGTACTGATTAATCCAAACCTCGTCGTTCAACGTAATGATCCATTTACAACAGGTATAGTTTACATGCCGATTGGATTGGCGTATACCGCGGCAGTATTACGAGAAGCCGGCTATCCAGTAAAAGTCGTCGACGCATATGCTGAAGCACCAACACATGGATACCGACAAGGTAAGTTCACTTTTTTTGGTTTGAGTGTAGAGGAAATTACGGAGCGTATACCGGTTGATACCTCAGCAATTCTCATCTTCGCTATCAACCTGACCAATCACATCGCTGCTATTGACATAGTCCAAGCAATGAAACAGGAAATGAATCATGTCCCCGTGATCATCCTGGAAAACACACAGGCGGTGACGGCATATGCACTGCACCTCGTGATGGATTCTTTCTTCGAGGTTGGGGCAGATTATGTGCTCACAGGAGAAGCTGAACAAAGAGTACAAAAGTTACTAAAAGCGCTTGATAATGAGGAAAACGAAGAAACGCTGCGGGAAATTGATGGTTTAGGTACACCCAGGTTTTATTCTCCACCATCAGCTTTTATCCAAGACCTGGACACGCTGCCATTCCCAGCCTGGGACTTATTCCCCGTGGAGCAATATTGGCGCTTACGATTTGCACACGGTCCGCAATCCTCAGCTCGTTACCTTCCCTTGCTTTCATCACGTGGCTGTCCGTACGCCTGTCGATTCTGTGTGATACCAACCACAAACCAGCAGAGATGGCGATCTCGTTCAGCCAAAAATGTTGTCGATGAAATGGAATATTATTCAAGCAAATTCCAGGTTAAGGAATTCCACTTTGAAGACCTAGATCCAACCATTTCGGATCAGCGGATTCTCGAAATTGCTGATGAGATCATCCTGCGGGAACTAAAAATCGTATGGAAAATTGTCGCAGGAACCAAGGTTGAGACAATCAGGGATGAATCCACGATAGATCTCATGGCAAAATCCGGATGTCGCTATCTCTCAATATCACCAGAAACTGGCTCGTCACGCGTCCTGAGGCTGATGAAAAAACCATTTAATTTAGAACATGCAATCAAGATGGTAAGGAAGATGAACCAGGTTGGAATAAAATCACAGGCATGCTTTGTCCTTGGCTTTCCTGGCGAGGGGGAAGATGATTTGGTAAAAACCTGGAACCTTGTTCATGATTTAACGAAGGTAGGAGTGGATGAAATTGCTTTATTTATCATCACGCCTGTTCCCGGGTCAGATATATTCGATCAATTGAAAGGTTATCATTCTTTATCTGAGATGAATTTCTCGCCAACCTGGCGAGAAGATTATCAACACCTAAGCCAATTCCGCTTGCGGTTATATTTCCATTTCTTATGGTGGAAGCTGCGCTATCATCCGTTAAAGATCTTAAGTCAGCCCATCCATTTTCTTCGTAGAAGGTATGAAACGAAGATGGAGATGGTTCCGTACCGGGCATTAAACCTAAGATGGCTAGACCTTAAAAGTAAAATAGACATGTTTAGGAGTAAGTGAATCATTGAAGATGTCTGCTCATAAAAGAATCCTGGAACGGGAGAGAAGCTATTGGGAAACGCGAGAAAGGTTTGAGTGGTTATCCGAACGTGGTATTCACTCCGTTTTGGATTTAATTCCTCCGATATATGGTGATGTCTTGGGTTTGTGCAGTGGTTCAGGGATGTTCCCAAAACGCATTTCAGACCAATACAATCATTATTTCAGCCTGGATTTATCCCACCCTATGTTGTCGCATCAGCAACAGGAAATTCCCGGGATTATTCCTGTGGTTGGGAACGCAGAGAATCCCGCTTTTTTATCTTCATCCATTGATTTTGTTTTGATTTTTGCAGGTCTTCATCATTTA